>DAIOTV010000014.1:0-33320 GCA_036751825.1 Phycisphaerales bacterium | reverse complement strand
GGCGCCCCGGGCGGGGTCGTATCGGTCGATGCAGTCGGAGAGCTGTGCGAGGGTCTCCTGGGAGAGATCTCGGACGGTTTCGACGCCGATCCGGCCCTTGCCCCACTTGGTGAGCTGGGCGCGCAGGACGGGCCCGAAGGTTTCCCAGAGCTCGAACCATGCCTCCTGGTCGTCGGCCCTGAGCCTGGCGATGAAGCCTGTGGTGACGTTGCTGAGCATCGCCTGGTGTTCCCCGCTGTGGTTTCCCCGCTGTCCGGGCTTCGGAGCGACCCCGGGCCCGCCAGCGGTGTTGTTCGGCATCGGAGGGTCCGGGTTTCCGGGTCCGCCAAGGCCCGCGCAGGCAGTGTACCCCGGCCTCTGCAAATGGCGGCAGGGTTGGAATTTATGGCTTGGGGTGTCGAGGGGTGAAATCGGCGGTGTGGGTCGGCCAAGAAGGTGGCGGAACCCAGACTCGCCGGTCCGGGCCGCGGCGTTCGCGGGGGGCCGGTGCGAGAAGCGAGTTGGTTGGCAGCTTAGAGCAAGGAGGCCTGCTATGGCCGGTTTCGTGTGCAACGCGGTTCGTGTAGGAGTGATTGGGGCGCTGGGCGTTGGCGCGGCGTTCCTTGTGGCCGAGGCGGCGCAGCCGGGCAGCGCCCGGGCGATCGTCAAGCAGGCCGGGCACAACGTGTCGAGCGTGGTCAACAGCACCATCGATGATCCGGTTGCTCTTCGTGAGCAGCTGCGGGACCTCGAGAACCAGTATCCGAAGAAGATCGAGGCGGTGCGGGGCGACCTGGCCGAGCTCGAGGGTCAGATCGCGCAGTTCGAGCGTGAGCTGGCGGTCGCGGAGCGGGTGGTGGCGCTCGCCGACGCGGATCTCGGGGAGATGCAGCATCTTCTCGCCAAGGCCGAGGACGCGCGTTCGACGCACCGGTTGGTGCGTGTCCGCTTCGACAACGAGTCGATGGATCTGAGCGAGGCGTACGCGAAGGCGGAGCGTATCCGGCAGCTCCGTGACAGCTACGCGACCCGTGCCGGGGAGATCGAGCGCGATCTGAGCTTCCTGAACGAGCAGCAGGCGCACTTCGGCGAGCTGCTGACGACGCTCGAGACCGAGCGGGCGCAGTTCCAGAACCAGCTGTGGCAGCTCGACCAGCAGATCGACGCGGTGGCTCGGAACGAGCGGCTGCTGGAGATCCTGGAGAAGCGCCAGCGGACGCTGGACGAGATGAGCCCGTATTCGGCTGACAGCCTGGAGCAGGTGACGAGCCGGATCGCAAACATCAAGGCCGAGCAGGAGGCTCGGATGGAGTCGCTGACGCGGCGTTCGATCGAGGACGAGATCGTGGGTCGTGCCAGGGTTCAGCTGGACGCGGACAGCGAGGCCCGGATGACGTTCGAGGCCGAGCTTGACGAGATCGAGGTGGGCGAGCCGACCGGGGGCGAGTTCGAGGTTCGGCTGCCGGGCGTTGACAGCAACTGACCCGCCGCGTTGTTGAGGCCGCCCGACGGACCGGGCGAGCCGGGGGCTACCCCGCTGCCGGCGGCGTTTCCCGAGCCCTTCGGGAGGCGCCGCCGGCTTTTTTTGCGCGGTGGGGCGGCCGGGCTGAACAAGGTGGCGGGGCCCGATCGCGTGCTTGATGGCCGCGGTCGGTTATAGTGATGCGTTCGTCCGGCGGAGCCGGGCCTGGGATTGATGGGGGTGTCCCGCTGTTCGACCGCTTCTTTCGCTATTTCAGTCTCGACCTCGGGATCGATCTGGGGACCTGCAACACGCTGGTGGCGGTTCGCGGGCAGGGCATCGTTCTGAACGAGCCGAGCGTGGTCGCCGTGCACAAGGGGACGAACCGTGTGCTGAAGAACGGCCAGGCGGTTGGGTGGATGGCCAAGGAGATGCTGGGCAAGACGCCCGGTTCGATCACGGCGATCCGTCCGCTGCGCGACGGGGTGATCAGCGATTTCGACGTGACCGAGGCGATGCTGAACTACTTCATCAACAAGGTGCGCGGGAAGTACAGCTTCGTGCGCCCGCGTGTGGTCATCAGCGTGCCGAGCGGGATCACGGCGGTTGAGAAGCGTGCGGTGACGGACTCGGCGGATCGGGCGGGGGCGAGCCGGACGTATCTGATCGAGGAGCCGATGGCGGCGGCGATCGGCGCGGGGCTGCCCTTTGCCGAGGCGACGGCGAGCATGATCGTGGACATCGGCGGCGGGACGACCGAGGTGGCGATCATGTCGCTGGCGGACATCGCGGTGTGCGAGAGCGTGCGCGTGGCCGGTGATGACATGGACGAGGCGATCATCAACCACATGAAGCGGACCTACAACCTGATGATCGGCGAGCAGACGGCCGAGCGGATCAAGATCGAGATCGGCTCGGCGGCGGAGGGTGACACGCCTGACGGCAGCATTGATGTGCGCGGGCGTGATCTGATCTCGGGTCTGCCGCGGAAGGCGACGATCAGCGCGTCGGAGATCCGCGAGGCGTTGCAGGAGCCGATCAGCGCGATCATCGACACGGTGACGCGGACGCTGGAGCGGGCGGAGCCGGAACTGGCGGCGGACCTTGTTGACAACGGGATCATGCTCGCGGGCGGCGGCGCGCTCTTGCGTGGGCTGCCGACGGTGCTGAACCGGGCGACGGGATTGAACGTGACGATCGCGGACGATCCGTTGACATGCGTGGCCCGGGGGACGGCGATCTTTCTTGAGCATCTCGAGGAGTGGAAGGACGTTCTCGAGAACGATCTGGATCTTTGAAGCGCGCGGCGAGCGGAACGGGAGTCTGACGGGTGGCGGCACGCGGCGGGTTCATCACGTCGGGCCGGGTGCTCGCGCTGACGGTCGCGGGGTGCGTCGTGTGCTCGCTGCTGCCGGTGCGGTTTCTTGGCTGGACGGGGGCGGTGTCGGGCGTCGCGGTTCGGCTTGTGGCTCCGGTCAGCGATCTTGGGAAGTGGATCGGCGATCGGGCGGCGCGTTCGGAGACGGAGGGGCATCCGGATCCGGAGATCGGGCGCGTTCAGGAGCTGGAGTCGCTGGTTCGCGCGCAGGAGATGCGGATCGCCGAGCTTCGCGCGATGCTTGAGGCGCTCGAGCAGGGCGACATTCTGCCCGAGTCGCGTGTGCGGCAGCTTGTGGGCCGGGTGTTCGGCACCTCGGCGAGCCGGGCGGAGCGGACGCTGCTGGTCCGTCGGGGCGCGCGGGACGGTGTGGTCGTTGGTGCGGCGGCGGTGGTTCGCGGGCGGCACATGCTGGGTGTGGTGTCGGAGGTGAACGAGTCGTTCTGCGTGGTGACGCCGCTGGTGGCGCGGAACGCGGGGCCGATCGAGTTGACGGTGCACGCGGCGGGCGAGGACGGGGCGGGCGTGCCGTTCACGGTGTCGCCCCTTGGCGATGGGACGCTGCGCGGGCCGGGCCAGTTTCGGACGGAGGGCGCGGAGCAGCGGCCGGTTGAGGTGCGTGTGGGGGATGAGGCGTCGCTGAGCGACCCGGCGATGGCGCCGCACTGGGGTCTGCTGGTGGGCGATGTGGTGGAGGTGCAGCGCGACCCCGAGAGCCCGCTTCGGCAGGTGGTGACGATCCGGCCGCGGATCGACACGCGGCACGTGGCGCGGGTGGTGCTGCGGATCCCGGAAGATGACGATGGGGCTGGCCCATGAGCGTCGGGGCGTTTGTGATCGCGTTGTGGGTGGTGCTGGGGCTCGACGAGGGGCTGAGCGGGCTGATGCGTGTGGGCGGCGGGGATGTGGCGCCGTCGCTGGTGCTGCCGTTTGTTGTGTTCGTGGCGTTGTATGCGCCGGCGCGGACGGCGACGGGCGCGGCGCTGGCGGCGGGTCTGATCATCGATCTGCTGACGATGCGTGCGCTGCCGGGCGGGGGCGTGGCGGTGATCCCGGGGCCGAACGCGCTGGGGATGGCGCTGGCGGCGCAGCTGGTGCTCGGGGCACGTGGGCTTGTGTTCCTGAACAGCCCGGTGACGCTGGTGGTGCTGACGCCGCTGGCTGGGATCGTGTGGCAGGTGGCGGCGACGAGCGTGCTGGCGCTGCGCGGGCTGTACGACCCGATGGGGTTCCGGGCGGCGGGCGCGCTGGGGTCGGGGGCGCTGAGCGTGCTGTACTCGGCTGGTCCGGCGCTGGTCTTGTGGTTCCCGCTGCGGTGGGCGATGCCGGTGTTCCGGTTCGACTCGCCGCATGTGGCGCGGTGGTCGGGGCGGCGCTAACGGCGCGGGCGACGCCCGAACAGGCACGACGCGAATGCAATTGGGGCCACAGTAAACGGTGCGGGAATGGCGGATGCGATACGGATCCCGCTGAACGAAAATCCCGTTGACGCTGGGACGATCCTCAAACCAGTGATGTGGTCTGTTGGATTGGCACCCGCTAGACTTGAGCCTTTTGCGTACAGGGCTTCGTCGGATGGGCTGAACGGGTCGTCACTTGCGAGCAATTCGGTCACTCCTCCCGAAGTATCGAGCAGCCCCCACGGGGTCTGGGCATCGGGGTACTCGCCGATCCTGAAGTCGATCACATCAAAGATCGAGTCGGCCAGGCCGCGGTTTGTGTTGGTCCCGGCCTGCGGCGTGTCGTCGCTCGTATGAGGGTTCTCCCACCAGCCGTCTCGATCAGGCTTGTTCGGATCCCAGTACGTCGCCTTGATCCACTCATCGAGCGTCGGGATCCAGTACTTCGCGTCGGGGTTGCGCGGGAGCGTGACGTTACCAACGGAGCCGCCCAGGAAGATGTCGATGTCGTACGCGCCGGTCGTCAGCGAGGCGTCGTCGACGCCCCGCTTGCCGTTGTGCAGCCAGTTGCAGTAGACCGCCGCCTCCTCGAAGCTGATGCCGGCGACCGGCACGTTGCCCGCGTCCGCGAGGTTCGGGTTGAGACGGTACTGGAACTCGCCGTTCGGGCCGTCGGGGCCTCGAGCAGCACCCCACGCCGAGGGGGTCATCGTCAGAAACGACTGCGGATCACGGAAGCCGATCGCGTTGATGAACTCCACGTACTGGGCGGTGGAGATCTCCGTCCGCGCTATCCGGTACTCGTAGCCGACCGAGCCTCGCTCGTGCGTCCTCAGCCGGTCGGGGTTGGCTGTGTACGCGGGGTTGCCCGGGTGGGTGATCGTGACGAAATCAAAGTCGTAATCGTTCGGCTGGGCCTCGGCGACGGCAGCGAGGCACAGCAGGGATAGAGCGATCATGGTTCGTGGCATGTGCAGTGTATGAACCGAACTCGGAGGGGATGCCAGCGGTTCGAGTCGGTGACTTTGGGCTTGTTGTGCTGGGGGCTGTTTGTGCTGGGGGCTAATCGGGTCCCCCCGCTTGCGCGGGGGGCTCGTTCAGGATGGCGCTCAGCGTGAGGTCGCTCGTGGCGTTGAAGGTCGCGTGGGCCTCGGTGAGGTCGTGGTGTGGGAGCGAGTGGGCGACGGCGATGACTCGGCCGTAGCCGGCGGCGAGGGCGGCCTGGATGCCGGTGGGTGTGTCTTCGATGCAGGCGCAGGCGGCGGGGCGAATGCCGAGGTGCTTGGCGGCGAGGCGGTAGCCGGCGGGGTCGGGCTTGGCCTTGGGGACATCGTCGGCGGTGACGATGATCTCGAAGAGGTCGGCCGCGGCGAAGGCTTCGAGCATGAGGCCGATCTCTTCGCGGAGGGCGCCGGAGCAGATGGCGATGGGGATGCCGGCGTCGCGGGCCTGGCGGGCGAGGTCGAGGGTGGCGGCGTAGGGCGTGACGGCGCCGTCGCGGATGAGGCGGTGGACGAGGTCGGTCTTGGCGTTGATGAGCCGGTCGGCCTGGGCGGGGTCGAAGTCTCGGCCGCTCAGGCGGTAGATGGCGGGGAAGGCGTCGCGGTCGTCGTAGCCGATGATCTCGGCCTGATATTGCTGGTGGGAGAAGGTGAGGCCCTGGGTGCGGACGGTTTCGAGGAGGGCGCGCTCGTGGAGGGGCTCGGAGTCGGCGATGACGCCGTCGAAATCGAAGACGACGGCTTGGATTCGGGCGTCGGCGTTCATGGGCGAGGGTAGCGGCGGGCCGCGTAGACTGGCGGCATGCGAGCGATTGTCTTTGACGACGGGAGGGGCCGGCTGAGCCCGCTGACGGATCTTCGCGCTTCGTTTGATGTGCGGACCGGGGCGCGGACGACGCTTGGTCGGATCGAGGCGTTGCTGCCCGACGATGTGGAGATCGTGGCGTTGTCGGTGCCGGAGTGGCTGGCGCCGCTGACCGACGAGGTTCACGATGTTCCGGTCAACGATCTGCCGACGGACGACGAGCCGGTGCTGCTGATCAATGGTCGTTGCCCGCTGCCGCCGGAGGGGTTTGCGGAGATCGGGGCGGGCGAGATCATCGTCGAGCGTCACGGCGAGGAGGACGCTGAGGGCGGCGTGGTTGTGGCGTGCGTGGCGGCGAAGGAGGCCGGCGCGCTGCTGGCGGGGACGGTGCCGGCGGCGGGCGTGCGCGAGATCGACGAGCCGCTCTTGATGCGTCGGCCTTGGGATGTTCGGATCTTTCGGGATGCGGCGATCGATCTGGATGTCGGGGAGCTCTCGAAGATCCCGAGCGAGCCGCTGCCGGCCGGGGTGCTTCACCGCGGGAAGCACCCGGTGACGATTCGCAAGGGTGCCGATGTTTGGCCCGGGGTGACGATCGACACCACGCACGGGCCGGTGGTGATCGCGACGGGCGTGACGATCCGGCCGGGCGTGGTGCTGGTGGGGCCGTGCTTCGTGGGCGAGGAGACGATGATTCTCGACCGCGCGATGATCAAGGCTCACTCGGCGATCGGGCCGCGGTGCAAGATCGCGGGCGAGGTCGGGGGGACGATCTTCCAGGGGTTCAGCAACAAGGCGCACGAGGGTCACCTTGGCGACTCGTGGGTGGGCGAGTGGGTGAACTTCGGGGCGGGGACGAACAACTCGAACCTGCTGAACACCTACGGCGAGGTGCTTGCGCGTGCGTGCGTCGGCGGGCCGAGCGAGCGGACGGGGCAGACGTTCCTGGGCGCGATCATCGGCGATCATGTGAAGTTCGCGATCGCGACGCGGATCATGACGGGGTCGGTGATCCACACGGGCGCGATGTGGGCGAGCGGGGCGCCGGTGGCGGAGGTGGTCGGGCCGTTCACCTGGGCGACCGATCGCGGCGAGACGGCGTTCCGGCTGAGCCGATTCCTTGAGACGGCGAAGACGGTGATGGACCGCCGGGGGATGGAGCCGGGCGAGGCGTACCTGTCGCGGCTGAGCGTGCTGCACGAGCGGGCGTCGGGGGCGTGAGCGGGTCGAGCCGGCCGACGCTGTACCTGATCGACGGCTACGCGCAGTTCTTCCGGGCGTATCACGCCATTCGCACGCCGATGACCAGCCCGGTGACGGGCGAGCCGACGAACATGTCGTTCGGGTTTGTTGGCATGCTGCTGAAGCTCCTGCGCGGGCAGGAGGCGGCGATGCAGGCGGCGGGCGGGCCGCCGACGTATCTGGCGGTCGCGCTCGATATCGGCGGTGATCGGGGGACCTTTCGCAGCGAGTTGTATCCGCAGTACAAGGCGAACCGGGACGCGCCGCCGGATGATCTGTTCCCGCAGGTCGAGCGGTGTTTGGCGGTGCTTCAGACGCTTGGCGTGCCGAGCGTCGGGGCGGCGGGCTTCGAGGCGGACGACGCGATCGCGACGATCGTGCGCGAGCTGAAGAAGACCCACCCGGACCTGCTGATTCGGATCGTGAGCAAGGACAAGGACCTGAAGCAGCTTCTCGAGCCGGGGCGGGTCGAGCTGTACGACGTGCACACGGACAAGGTGATCGATGTCGAGACGCTGCGCGCCGAGTCTGGGATCGGGCCCGAGCAGGTCGTGGACATGCTGGCCTTGATGGGCGACACGGTGGACAACGTGCCGGGCGTGCCGGGGGTCGGGCCGAAGACGGCGGCGCAGCTGATCGCGGAGCTGGGCACGCTGGACGCGGTGATCGCGGAGGTGTCGGACGAGGCCAAGCCCAAAAAGGACTGGGTGATCAAGGGCAAGCGGCGGGAGAGCATCCTCGCGGCGAGGAGCGCGCTGCCCTTGAGCAAGGAGCTTGTCACGCTGCGCGACGATGCGCCGGTTGCGCTGGATCTCGAAGCGGCGGCTGTGTCGGGGCTTCGGCCGGATCTGCTCGAGCCGGTGCTGCGGGAGCTCGGGTTCAACCGGCTGCGGGACGAGGCACGGGAGCTGGCGGGCGGTTCGGTTGGGGCCGTGAAGTCAGCGGGTGCGGCGGGGCGTGCCGCGAGCGACGGCGGGTTCGGCGGGCTTTTTGACCGGGTGGAGGCGGCGCTGGCCCCCACCGCCGAGGGCGACTACACGATTGTGCGCACGGCGAAGGAGCTGGCGGAACTGGTCGGGACGCTCGAGGCGGCGGCGGTGGTTGGGCTCGACACGGAGACGACGAGCATCCGGGCGATGCGGGCGGAGCTGTGCGGGCTGAGCTTCGCGGTGACGGCGGGCAGGGCGTGGTATGTGCCGGTGCGTTCGCCGGACTGCGCCGGGCATCTTGATGAGCGGGCGGTGCTCGATGCGTTGCGGCCGATCATCGAGGACGCGGCGAAGCTGAAGGTGGGTCACAATCTGAAGTACGACCTGCTGGTGCTGCGTCGCGCGGGCGTCGAGCTGCGAGGGCTGGCGTCGGCCGGCTCGTGCGACACGATGGTGGCGAGCTACCTGCTCGATGCGTCGCGGAGCTCGCATTCGCTGGATGCGCTGTCGCTGGCGATGCTGAGCCGGGCGAACGTGTCGATCAAGGACCTGATTGGCTCCGGGAAGAAGCAGAAGCGGTTCGATGAGGTGCCGCTGGAGCAGGCGGGGCCCTACGCGGCGGAGGACGCGGACGTGTCTCTGCAGCTCGCGGAGAAGATGCAGCCGGAGCTGGCGGCGATGGGGCTTTCGAGTCTGGCGGCGGATGTGGAGATGCCGCTGGTGGAGGTGCTGGCGGAACTGGAGTGGAACGGGATCCTGGTCGAGCGGGCGGAGCTGGATCGGCAGCGCGAGCGGCTGGAGAAGGAGATCGTGTCGCTTCGCGCGCGAATCGAGGACGAGGCGTACGACAGGCTCGGGCGTGGGTTTGATCCGGATTCGCCGAGGCAGCTGGCGGGGGTCTTGTTCAACAAGCCGAGCGACGATGACCCGGGGTTCGGGATCAGGCCGCTGAAGCGTGGCAAGACGGGCCCGAGCACGGACGCGGAGGTGCTGGAGAAGCTGAGCCAGGACGCGTCGATCGAGACGCCGCTCCCGCAATTGGTGCTCGATTACCGGCAGCTGACGAAGCTGGTGAACACGTATCTGTCGGCGCTGGTGGAGGACATCGACCCGGAGACGGGGCGGATCCACGCGAGCTTCAACCAGACGGTGGCGGCAACGGGGCGGCTGTCGTCGAGCGATCCGAACCTGCAGAACATCCCGATTCGCACGGAGGTCGGTCGCGAGATCCGCAGGGCGTTTGTCGCGCCCGAGGGGCGGGTGCTGGTGAGCGCGGATTACTCGCAGATCGAGCTTCGGATTCTGGCGCATCTGTCGCGGGACCCGGCGCTCATCAAGGCGTTCCGCGACGACCAGGACATTCACGCGGCGGTCGCGGCGCAGATCCACGGCGTGAAGCTCGACGAGGTGACGCGTGAGCAGCGGTCGGGCGCGAAGATGGTCAACTTCGGGATCGTGTACGGGATCACGCCGTTCGGGCTGGCGCGGCGGCTGGGCGTGTCCAACACCGAGGCGACCGAGATCATCGACGGGTACAAGACGAAGTTTGCGGGGATCACAACCTTTCTGCAAGAGTGCATCGAGCAGGCTCGCCGCTACGGGTATGTGGAGACGATGCTGAGGCGGCGGAGGCCGATCCATGACATCGACTCGAGCAACCCGAACCGGCGGGCGCTGGCGGAGCGGATGGCGATCAACAGCGTGGTGCAGGGCTCGGCGGCGGACCTGATCAAGCTGGCGATGCTCGACCTGCACAAGCGGCTCAGCCCGCACGCGTCGCACTGGCGCGGCGGCGAGGCGCCCGAGATCGAGGGCGTGCGGATGCTCTTGCAGATCCACGACGAGCTGGTCTTCGAGGCGGACGAGGGCGTGGCCGAGGACGCTCGAGCGCTGATCGTGGAGCGGATGGGGGCGGCGATGGAGCTTGATGTGCCGCTGAAGGTGGACGCGGCGATCAGTTCGAACTGGTTTGAGGGCAAGTGAGCGGGCTTGCCGTCCGCTAGACTCAGGCCGTGACACGATCGAAGCCCGAACTCTGGACGACGCGGCGGTTGCTGTTGTGGATGGCCGAGGCGTTCACGCAGAAGGGTTTAGATTCGCCCCGGCTTTCGGCTGAGGTGCTGCTGGCGCATGTGATCGGGTGCGAGCGGCTTCGGCTGTACATGGATGTGGACCGCCCGGCGAACGACATCGAGCGGGCGGCGCTGCGGGACCTGGTCAAGCGGGCACTGAGCGACGAGCCGGTGCAGTATCTGACGGGCGAGGCGTGGTTCTACGGGCTTCGGCTCAAGGTCGATGCCCGGGTGCTGATCCCCCGGCCCTGCACCGAGGTGATCGTCGAGCAGGTCTTGCATCACTGCAAGAGCCGGCCCGGCTTCGGGGGCCGAACGGGCGAGGGCGCGTTGATCGCGGACGTGTGCACGGGGTCTGGGGCGATCGCGCTGGCGCTTGCGAAGAACCTCGGGGGCGCTCGGGTTGTGGCGACGGACATCTCGGGGGATGCGTTGGGGGTGGCGCGTGAGAACGCGTCGGCTCTGGGGCTTGCCGAGCGGGTCGAGTTTGTCGAGGGAGATCTGCTCAAGGCGTTGGCGGAGCACCCGACGGCGGGTCAGGACGGGGAACTTTCGTTTCTGGTGGCGAACCCGCCGTACATTCCTGACGACGAGTGGGAGGCGGTGCCGGCGAACGTGCGTGAGCACGAGCCGGTGCTGGCGTTGCGCGGGGGGATGGACGGACTGGCGCTGGTGCGGCCTCTGCTGACGGAGGGGCCGAGGCTTGTGAAGCCGGGCGGGCTGGTGCTGGTGGAGGTCGCGGCGAGCCGTGCGGGAGAGGCGCTGGCGATCGCGGAGCAGAATCCGCGGCTGAAGAAGCACGAGGTGCTTCGGGACCTTGAGGGTCTGGATCGGGTGATCCGGGCGGAGGTTGGATGAGGTTAGTCGTTGGCGCCGACAGCGCGGCGGACCTCGTCGAGCAGCCGGGTGGCCTGGAAGGGCTTGTAGAGCACGTGCTGCATGCCCTGCTGGCTGGCGCGGACGATGGAGTGGTGCGGGTCGTAGCCGAATCCGGTCATGAGGATGATGGCCTCGTCGGCGACGACGCCGCGGGCGACGGCGAAGACCTCGTAGCCGTTGCGGTCGGGCATGGAGATGTCGGAGATGACGACATCGAACTGGAGGGCTCCGTCGGCGGTTGAGGCCTCGAGTTCGTTGATGGCGGCCTGTCCGGAATCGCAGGCGACGACGAGGCACCCGCGTCGGCGGAGGACATCGGCGATCATCTGTCGGATGCGTGGCTGATCGTCGGCGACGAGGATGCGCTTTCCGATGAGCCTGGGGTCGGTCTTGTCGCCGCCGACCTTGTCGACGCCGAGCAGGGTGTTCGGCCCGTCGGCCATGGCCTGCATGCGGTCGCGGATGGACTGGACATCGGCGCGGATGCGGTCGAGGTGGGAGGCGGTCTCGGCGTCGCAGTCCTCGCCTCGGAGGGCGCCGATCTCGGAGAGGATGTCCTTGAGCGGGTCATCGATCTCGCCCTCGAAGCGGCTGGTGATGGTCTGTCCGGTGGCGCTCCGCTCGACGACGAGCATGTCGAGCATCTGGAGGGCGATGGCGATGTATCGGGCGAAGATCTGGGCGAACTGGAGGTCGTCGGCGTTGAAGGCGTCGCGTTCGAGCGACTCGATGTCGAGCACGCCGATGATTTTGTTGTCGATCTTGAGCGGTACGGTGAGCGAGGATCGGGCGCCGGAGGCGCCGGGCAGGAAGCGGGGATCGGTCTCGGTGTCTCGGCAGATGTGGGAGAGGCCGGTGGCGGCGACGTAGCCGATGATGCCGTTGCCTTCTTCGGCGGGATAGAGCTCGAGCTCGATGGCCTCTTCGGGGAAGCCGAGGCTGATGACGGTCTCGAGCCTGCCGGTGTACTGGTCGAGGAGTCGGATGGCGAAGTGGTCGTAGTTGAGCAGGTCGTGCGAGGCCTTGACGATGCGTTCTTCGAGCAGGCGCAGACGCTGGGGTGCGTTCATGTCGCGAACGGCGTCTCGGTCGAGGCGGCTGAGTGCGGTGCCGGCCTCGTCGATGGCGTTCATCTTCTGCTTGAACTGGCTCTCGCTGGTGATGTCTCGGATGACGCCGACGACGCGGTCGCCCATAATGGTCGCGCCCTCGCCGATCATGGGGCTGATGCGGAGCTCGAAGACGCGGCCTTCGTTGCTCTCGATGATGACGCGGTTCATGGGTGGGTGTCGGTGATCGGCGATGTCCTTTCCGAAAAACGAGGCCGCCGCCTTTGCGGCGGCGGTGGTGACTCGGGTCCGGACGTCGCTCTGGATGATGCCGAAGGTTCGGTTGCTCCAGAGGAGTTTGCCGTTGGCGGTGACGAGGCAGATGGCTTCGCCGACGCAGCCGAGGAGCATGTCGCGTTCGTGGTCTCCGAGTCCGGAGTTGCCGAGTCCGCTGGGGTCGGCTGGGGTGATGACGAAGGTGGCGTCGGCGTCTTTGGGCCCGAGGCTCTCGGCGTAGACGATGTCGAGGCGATCGCCGAGGAGCTCGGCGAGCTCTTCGGTAGCCCCAGTCCTCGGGGCCAGGATCACGACCTTGGGTTTGACGTCGGCCATTAGAGTTCGTTCACCCGTCTTTTCGCGGGAGTGTAACAGTTAGTTCCCTTGAATTGTGGCCGCGGATTCCTGATTCGTGCGAGTTCGTGGTGTTCTCGGTCTGACTTGACATCGGCACAATGGGCCCGCGTACTGTGGGTGCCGATGCTTGCAGTCGCAGACCTCCACCGCTGGTACGGGCGAACCCATGCGGTTCGCGGCGTGAGCCTTTCGCTGGCGCAGGGGGAGGTCGTGGGGCTTCTTGGGGCAAACGGAGCGGGAAAATCGTCGACCATCCGCATGATTGCGGGGGTTTTGTCGCCCCACGGCGGTCGGGTGACGATCGCGGGCCGGGACGCGCTGGCGGAGCCTCGGGCGGCGCGGGCGAGCCTGGGGTACCTGCCCGAATCGGCGGCTGTATACAGCGAGATGAGCGTGCGTGGGTATCTGTCGCACCGGGCGGCGGTTCTGGGTGTTTCCCGCCGGGATCGTCGGGGCCGGGTGTCGTCGGCAATGGAGCGGTGCCGGGTGTCGGATGTGGCGCGGAAGCGGTGCGGGGCGCTGAGCAAGGGGTATCGGCAGCGGGTGGCGCTGGCGGGTGCGATCGTGCACGACCCGGCGGTTTTGGTGCTCGATGAGCCGACGAACGGGCTGGATCCGAACCAGCTGCGGGACGCGCGCTCGCTGATCGCGGAGCTTGCTGCGGACCGGACGGTCCTGATCTGCTCGCACGTGCTGAGTGAGATCGAGCGGGTGTGCGCTCGAGCGGTGATTATCGGCGGCGGGCGGGTGCTGGCGGACGCGGCGTTGTCGTCGCTGCGCGGGACGCGGGGGTGCGTGGCGGAGGTGCGGGGGCTTGCGGCCTTCGAGATCGAGGGCGCGTCGGTTTCCTCGACGCCTCTCGAGGATGGCTGGGTTCGGCTGACGGTGACGGGCGGCGAGGCCGGGGAGCGCGACCGGGCGGGCCTTCGGGAGCGTGTGGGCTCGGCGCTCGCGTCGCGGGGGGCTGTGGTGCGTGAGCTGCGGGACTCGACGGAGTCGCTGGAGGACGTGTTCGTGCGTGTGCTGGAGTCGTCGGGCCCGCAAGGCGGCGCATCATGAGCGCGACGCTGGCGATCGCGCGTCGGGAGTTCGGGTCGCTGTTCCGGCTGCCGGTGGGCTGGATCGTGCTGGCGCTGTTCGCGTTGCTGACCGGTGTTGTCTTCGCGGTGAGCGGGCTTCAGCCGGGTGTGCCGGCGACGATGCGGGGCGTGTTCAGCGTGTCGACGGTGCTGGTGATCCTGATCGCGCCGGCGGTGTCGATGCGTCTGCTGAGCGAGGAGGCTCGGACGGGGACGATGGAGGTGGTGCGCAGCTCTCCGGTGAGCGACTGGCAGGTGGCGGTCGGGAAGTACGCGGCGGGCATGGCGTTTCTCGGGTGCATGCTGGCGGTGATGCTGGTGCACGCGGTGGTGCTGCGTTCGCTGAGCGATCCGAAGCCGGACTGGGGGCCGATCGTTTCGGGGATCCTGAGCATGGCGCTGCTGGGGTCGGTGTGCGTGTCACTGGGTCTGCTGGCGTCTTCGCTGACCGAGAGCCAGACGCTGGCGTTTCTGGGCACGGTGCTGTCTCTGGTGTGCTGGGTTCTGGCGACGAACGTGCTGCCGGGGTATGTGCCGGCGTGGCTCGGGGATGCGCTGGCTTCGGCTTCGGTGAACGCGCGGGTGGATGACTTTGCGCGCGGCGTGATCGACACGGGGCACGTGGTGTTCTTTGTGAGTGTGACCTGGCTGTTTGTGTTCGCGGCGTCGGTGTCGCTGGGGATGCGGCGATGGGTTTGAGGGGTCAGTGGGCATCTCGGGGCGTGCTGAGCGTCGCGGGGCTGGTTCTCGCGATGGGCATCGTGGTGCTGGTGAACATGCTGGGTTCGTCTCGCTCGGCTCGGCTGGATGTGACATCGACGGGGCGGCTGGCGTTGTCGCCCCGGACGCAGCAGGTGCTGGATCAGGCCGAGGCGGGGACGGAGGTGGTGCTGGCGGCGTCGCTGGCGGGTCGGGGCCGGTCGGGATCGGATGTTCGCCGGGTGCTGGACATGCTCGAGGAGATCGGGCGTGGATCGGAGCGCGTCGAGGTGTCGGTGATCGACACGTCTTCGGCTTCGGGGCAGGCGGAGTTCGGGGCGCTCGTGCGTCGGCTGGCGGAGCGGGATCGTTCGGCAATGGAGGCGGCGGAGGGGCGTGTGCGCGGCGGGCTGGAGTCGCTGGCGTCGGCGCGTGAGTCGCTCGAGAGGTTTGCGGAGGAGCTGGAGGGGTTGCGCGGTCGCGTGGACGCGACGCGGTCGTCGGACCTTGCGAGCCGAGCGGCCCGGATCCGGGCGACGGCGGAGCAGGTGGAACCGATGCGGGCGTTCGTGGACGGTCTGCTGGAGCGAGAGCTTGCCGGTGAGCGGCTGCCTGACTTGCCCGAGGCCCGGCGGGTGATCGTTGAGAGCGCCGACGCGATCCGGACGCTGCTGCGGGTGACGGCGAACCAGATGACGGCGCTCGCGGGGGCGAGCGGGCTGGACGAGGAAACGCAGAACCGATTCGGCGGGCTTGCGGCCCGGGTCGGCGCGCGGGCGGATGCGGTTGGCGCGGTCTCGGCGGGTTTGCAGGCTTCGGCGCTGCCGGGCGTGGTGCGGGTCGTCGGTGCGCTTACGGCCTCGGAAGCGCTGCTGGTGCTTGGTCCGGCGGGGGTGGCGGCGGTGGCGATGGAGGATCTGTTTCCGACGCTGGCGCCGGGCGCGGCGGGGACGGATCCGGGGCGTCGCGCGGAGTCGTTGGTGACCAACGCGCTCGCGACGCTGGACGCCTCGGGTCGGCCCGTGGTGGTGGTCGTGCACGCGGGGACGGCCCGCGTGCTCGCGGGCGGGGAGGACGGGGCGCTGGCTTCGCTTCGCAAGCGGAGCGGGCTGCGCGGCGTGGAGTGGCTGGAGTGGCCGGTGGCGATGGAGCCCGAGCGGCCCGGGGCGATCGCCGCGGCAACAGCGGACGGGCGGCCCGTGGTGTACATCGTGATCGGGATCGACACCTCGGCGCAGGGCGGCGCGGAGCGAGCGGCTCGGTCAGCGGCGGTGCTCGAGGAACTTCTCGCGAACGGCGAGCGGGTGATGGTCAATCTGGCGCCCTCGACGCTGCCGGGGCTGGGGGAGCGTGATCCGACGGCCGAAGCGCTCGCCACGATCGGGCTTCGCGCGGACACGGGTCGGCCCGTGCTGACGGAAGTTCGACGCGGGGACGACCGGCTGGTGGCGTGGGAGCAGGTGATCGTCGGTCGCGCAGATGTCGGGCTGGCGGGCAGCGTGAGCGGGCTGGCGTTGGCTGTGCCCTGGGCGACGGTGATCGAGGCGGAGGGAGAGGTCATCGATTGGGGCGCTGTTCCGCTGCTAACACTCGGCGAGGGCGCATGGCGTGAGGGGGAGTGGCTGGGGTATTGGGTGACGCCGCCGCAGCAGCGGCCGCTGTTGATCGACAAGCCGGAGCCGGGTGGCACGCGGGACGCGGACGCGAGCGGTTCGGCGATCGCGTGGCAGATCGAGCGCGAGGGGTCGCGGGCGATGGTGGTCGGCTCGCACCTGTGGCTGTTCGATTCGGTGGCGGATCGTCCGGCGGTGATCGACGGCCGGCTGGTGCAGCAGAACCCCGGCAATGCGGAGTTGTTTCTGGCGGGCGTCGAGTGGCTGGCGGGCAATGACGGGCTGTTGGGGCGGAGCGCGGCGGCGTTCGAGACCCCCACCGTTCAGCCGATCGATGCTGGCCGGCTGTCGCTGATTCGGTGGTTGCTCGTGGGCGGGTTACCTGTGGGCGTGCTGCTGGTTGGCGTCGCGGTTCGCGTCGCGCTCGGCTAGGGCGTTGGTGTTCAGGACGAGGCCCCGGATTTCCTGGGCGGGCCCCGTGGTTGCGAGCCGTTTGCGGGCGGCCCTTCGGCCCTTTCGGGTCTTTGCTTCGATGGCGGTGGTGCCGCACTCGGGGCAGGGGGTGTCGGGGGTGAGGTCTTCGTGGTCGGAGAGGTCGAACCAGCAGGCTCGGCAGTGGACTCGGCCTCGCGGCAGCTCGCGTGGGAAGAGGAAGAGGTAGAAGCCGACGCCGGCGACGAGCACCATGTAGGGGTACATGAGTCCTCGGAAGATGTTCTCGTCGTAGCCGAAGCGGTCGGCGATGTCGCCGTGCACCATGTTGAACAGGTGCATGCCGAAGAGCGAGGTGAGGATGACGACGAATCCGGCGACGCGTCGTCGCCACCGCAGTGCGGCGTACCAGACGAACAGGGCGTAGATGACGAAGAGGAACACGTACCGGCGGATCCGTCTCGTTTGGTCTCGCGGATGCGGGTCGCCGGCCGACCCGGTGCTGTGAGAGGCTAGCGGCCCTGCTTGAAGAGTGTTCGCATGGCGTCGTAGATGGCGTCTTTGTCGTTGATTTTGGCGGCGAGGAGTCGGGGGCCCTCTTCGTCCGGTGCGCCCTGGGGGAAGTGCTCGGCGAGGACATTGATGAAGTTGCCGCTGCCGTAGGCGGAGGCGACTTGACAGTACCCGAACATATTGGATCCGGGGATGAGGTGCTCGCTGAGCAGTTCGACGCATTTTTTGTTGTCGGCCTCGGAGGAGTTGTCGCCGTCTGAGAAGTGGAAGAGGTAGACGTTCCAGTCGTTGGTGTCGTAGTCGTCGTCGAGCATTTCTTTGCAGGCGGTGTAGGCGGAGGAGATGCGTGTGCCGCCGTCTTCGCGCATGGAGTAGAAGGTCTGCTTGTCGACCTCTCCGGCTCGGACATCGTGGACGATGTAGCGGCTCTCGACGCCCTGGTAGTTTCGTCTCAGCCAGGTGTCGATCCAGAAGGCCTGGAGCCGGACGAGTTCCTTCTGTTCGGCGCCCATGGAGCCCGAGACATCCATCATGTAGATGATGGCGGCGTTGGACTGGGGCTTTTTGACCTCGTTCCAGCTTCGGAAGCGCATGTCTCGCTTGATGGGGATGATGACGGGGTCGGCGGGGTCGTAGATGCCGCTGGAGACCTGGCGTTTGAGCGCTTCGCGGTAGGTGCGTTTGAAGTGCCTGAGGGAGGCGGGGCCGATCTGGCGGATGCCGGTGTATTTGTCGCGGATGGTGGTGACGCGGTGCTCGCCTCTGGGCTTGATGCGTGGGAGCTCGAGCTCGTCGGCGAGGATGTCGGCGAGCTCTTCGAGGCTGACATCGACCTCGGTGAGGTGCTGTCCCTGCTGGTCGCCTCCGGAGTTCTCGTTGCCGCTGCCGGGCTGACCGACGCCCTCGCCTTCTTGCCCGTCTCCCATGCCGACGCCGGCGGAATTGTCGCCGTACTGGAATCGCGGGAGGTCGAGGTCGTGGACGGGGATGGAGACGTAGCGGTCACCCTCCTTGCCGATGAGCTCGTCACGGGCGAGGAACTTTCGGAGTTCCTTTCGGATCTTGCCGCGGACGATCTGTCGAAATCGCTGGTGGTCCTGCTCGATTCGGCTGATGCTGGTCATGGCGGCTTCCGTGCTTCTGTGCATCCGGTACGCACGAGAGCATCGGCTGGATCAGGGCTTGGGTGGAACGGAATCGTGGCGGAGTCGATCGGGGGCCAGATCGCGGGTTCTGAGGCCGAGTTTTTTGCGTCGTTTGGCGATGTACGCCCCCGCCGCGAGGCCGACGGGGACGACGGCGACGAGCTCGCCGGCGCGGTTGACGAGCGAGGCCGCGATGGCGGTGGCGGGGTCGATGTCGATGGCGAGGGAGGCGACGAGGGCGACGGCCCACTCGACGACGCCGAGGCCGGAGCCCGTGAACGGGAAGAGGTAGGCGAGCTGGACGGCGGCGGCGAGCATGAGCCCGACCATGAGCGAGATGGGCTCGCCGACGATCTCAAAGGCGACGACGAAGCGCAGCGCCCAGATGGTCAGATCGACATAGCGGAGCGCGAGCGCCGCCCGGAGCGCCGAGCGGGGGACGGCGCCGGCTGGGCTGCGGTCGGCGGCGATGTTGGCGACGGCGAGCACGCCGCCGACGGAGACGATCGCGACGCCGGCGCCGAGCCAGATGTGCGTGGTGAAGGCGAGGTAGACGGCGAGCAGGTGCGCGGCGGCCAGAGCGGTCATGATCGCGAGCGCGACGGAGACGGCGATGGACTGGCGGAAGGCGACCTTGTGGACGGCCTTGTGGTAGGCGAGGCGGCCGACGAGGCCGGGCCGCATGGGCAGGTAGTTGAGCAGCCATGCGGAGCCGATGAGGGCGGCCATGTCGTCGAAGGGGACTCGGCCGAAGCGGTTCATGATGATCTGGAAGGACCAGGCGACGACGGAGGCGTTGGCGACGGGCATGAGGATCAGCGCGGCGACCAGCCACCACGGGGCGTCGGCGGCGGCCGCGGCGGCGTCGCGGAGGGAGTCGCCGTGCGAGAGGAGGACGACGCACGCGGCCGCGATAAGGGCGACACCGACGACGAAGCCGATGGCCGCGTTGCGAGCGCGGGCGCGCCGCGTGGTCACCTGGCGCTTCCGGCGTCGGCGTCTTGTGGCTCGGGGAGATGGCTCTGCGGGGCGGGCAGGAAGGCGTAGCCCCGCACCTCGTCCGCGCGGAGGCGGGTGGCGAGATGCTGCGCGAACCGCGCGAGGTCCGGATCGTCGGACGCCTCGGCGGCGGCGAGCTCGGGCAGGTCGGCATTGACGGCGCGGGTGAGCAGGGCGAAGCGGCGCAGGGCGGGGTCATCGTCGCCGACGACAACGCGGTCGAGCGCTTCGAGTTCGGGGCGGACGCTGAGGGGGGGGATGACGGCGAGCACGGCGGCGCGGAGCCTTCGGCTGAGCCTCGGGTAGCGATCGGCGAGCGCCCGGGCGAGCCGCTGGGACTCGGCGGCGGAAAGTTGGCCGATCGGGTAGTCCACATCGGCGAGGGCCGCCCGGCAGACGGGGAGGAAAGTGAGCAGATCGTCCTCGTCGGAAGTCTGGACGTATCGGATGAGGTCGTCGGCGGGGATGATGGTCTCGGGAAGCGGGGTCTTGGTGACGAGCTGCGACTCGGCGTTGAGCGAGAGCGGGCCCCGCTGGAAGGGGCCGTTGTTGATGATGAAGCTCTGGAGGACGTTGAATCGGGCCTGGACGCGGTGGCCGGCCTTTGTTTCGGCGAGGAGTCCCATCATGCCGGCATCGGGCCAGACGCTGATGGTGGAGGCCTGGCCCGATTCGAGTCGGAGCTTGCGGTGGGCGTCGACGACTTCGGGGTCGACGCGGCCTCGGAGCTGGTGGGAGGCGACATCGAATCTCGGCGAGATGGCCATGCGTGAGCCGATGGGTCGATCGCCGCCGACGGCGAGGGGCGTTGGCAGGAGGTTGCGGACCTCGATGTCGAGGACGGTCTCTCCGGTGGCGGGTGTAATCGGCTCCTTGACGCGTGCGGCGAGGCGCATGTAGTTGCGTGGGCCGCCGGTGACGGCGTCGATCCATTGGGGGATCGCTTCGGCGGCGGCCCGCATGCCGTCTGCGTCGACGGGCTGCGGCGCGGGTCCGCCGCGGAGCTCCTGGGCCTTGGCTTGGGCGAGCACGCCGATGGCGACGAGGGGTGCGGCGTCGGCGGCTCGCTGGAAGTGCTCGAGGGCTTCTTCGTCGCGGCCGGCGTCTGCGAGCGCGAGCGCGTAGAAGTAGGCGCCGATCGCGGTCTGGGAGGCCAGCGGCTCGAGCTCGAGGAGCGACTGTTCGAGGCTGTTGCCGTTTCGGTATCTGGAGAGGGCGTAGAGCAGTTCGGACTGTCCGCCGAGGGCGTCGCCCCATGCGTTGACGAGGACATCGATGCTGGCCTGCGCGCCTCGCGTGTCGACGTTGGCGATGAGTCGTGCGATGATGGTGGCGACGCCGTACTGGAGGCCCTGGGTGACGATGGCGACGCGCTGCTGCTGATCGTCGTCACCGGTCGCCTGGAGCATGTCGGAGAGCCGTTCGAGCACGGGCTTTGTGGTGGCGTCGAGATCGGCGATGGAGCGTTCGGCGGCGATGCGGTCGCCGACGGCGACGGCGGCGTAGAGACGGAATCGCTCGCGTTCGATGTCGAGGCGGACATCTTCGGGCTGGAGTTCGTTCTGGGTGGGCTGTCCGAGTTCGAGGAGCTGTTCGAGCCGGCGTTCGGCGGCGGCGCGGCGTGTTCGAATCTGTGTCTCGTACGCCTGAAGGATCGCGCGGGGGCCGACGGCGTACCAGTCGAGGGCGACGAGGGCCGAGATCATCGCGGGCGTGTCGGCGTTGGCGCCGGAGAGGCGGTAGAGGCGGTCGGCGTTGTTGTAGAACCGCCGGCTCTGGTCGAAGACGCCGAAGGCGGCGAGCTGCTGGGCGATCGAAAGGTGGAGGTTCGGGTCGACGGGATCGGCGAGCAGGAGGTTGATGGCGAGTTCGAGTCGGGCGACCGGGTCGTCGGAGCGTTGTGAGAAGACGGCGGCGGCGAGGGCGGCGGCCTCCTTGTTGCTGGAATCGAGGCGCGCGGCCTGGGCGAGGCGGCCCAGGAAGGCGCGGTCGTCGCCGGTCTCCCGGTAGAGCAGCGCGGCGTCGAGCGCCAGGCGGCTGGCGACGGCCGGGCGGTCTTTCAGGAACTCGGCGCCGCGTCCGTCGAGCCACTCGGCGTAAGCGGCGAGGCGTTCCTCGACGGTCTGTCGGCGGCTGATGCTCCACGAGATGAGTCGGAGCTGTGCGACCTCGTCGCCGGGGTCGGCGTCGTAGAGCCTTTTGGTGGCGTCGATGAGCGAGGGTTCGTCGCCGGCGGCGCGGTAGGCCTCAACGAGGTAGCGGAGCAGGATGGGGTCCTCGGGGCGGAACTCGGAGGCGAGTTCGAGGATGGAGGCGGCGGCCTGTGCGTCGGCGGGCCCCGGGTCGGGCTGGAGTCGGTAGTCGATGATGGCGACGCGGGCGATCTGCCGTCCGATGTAGTCGTCGCCGAGCACGGCGGGCTGCGTGGCGGCGTTGACGGTTGCCGAGGCGGCGATCGTTGCGGCGGCGAGTCGGTGGAGGGTGTTCATGCTGCTCCTTGGAGAGAGGCCGTGCGGCGAGGGGGTGGAGGTGTGGGCTAGGGACCGGGAACGATCCCGGCGAAGAACGAAGCCATGAGGGCGACGAGGCCGGCGAGGACGACGGCGAGCTCGCAGATCCAGGTGATGGGCTGCCGGGTGGCCCTTGGGAAGAGCCGGTCGGCGACGAGGAACATGAATACGAACTGGCCGCCGAGAAAGATCGCGGCACCGAGGAATCGCCATGTGGGCGTGTCGAGCCCGGTGGAGGTCATGAGCCAGCCGGGCACGCCGCGGACGGCGAGCGTGCATCCGAAGAACACGAGCAGGCCCGCCCACAGGGTGGCGAGCAGGGTGAGGATGCTGAGGCTGACGCGTCGGACGAGTGGCACGGCGATCTCCGATTGACATCAGGATATCGCGGAGGCGGCGCGGGCGGCGGGTTACCCGAGGGCCATCGTCATGAGGAACTCGGCGTTGGACTTGCTCTTGCCCAGGCGGCTCTTGAGCAGCTCCATGGCCTCGACGACGTTCATGTCGGCGAGAACTTTCCGCAGCTTGTAGACGAGCTCGAGCTCCTTGGGATCGAGCAGGAGTTCTTCGCGGCGGGTGCCGCTGGCGGCGACATCGATGGCGGGGTAGGTGCGTTTCTCGACGAGGCGGCGGTCGAGGTGGAGCTCGGAGTTGCCGGTGCCCTTGAACTCTTCGAAGATGACCTCGTCCATCTTGGATCCGGTGTCGACGAGTGCGGTGCCGATGATGGTGAGGCTTCCGCCGTTCTCGATGGCGCGGGCGGCGCCGAAGAACTTCTTGGGCTTCTGGAGGGCGTTGGCGTCGATGCCGCCGGACATGATCTTGCCGGAGTGCGGGATTTCGGAGTTGTAGGCGCGGGCGAGTCGGGTGATGGAGTCGAGGAAGATAACGACATCGTCGCCGAACTCGACCATGCGTTTGGCTTTTTCGATGACGATGTCGGCGCACTGGACGTGTCGCGAGCTCTGCTCGTCGAAGGTGCTGGCGACGACCTCGACCGAGTCGGCGGTGTTTCGCTTGAAGTCGGTGACCTCTTCCGGGCGCTCATCGACGAGCAGGACGATGATTTTGGCCTCGGGGTTGTTCCGGCTGATGGCCTTGGTCATCTGCTGGAGCAGGACGGTCTTGCCGGTGCGTGGGGGCGCGACGATGAGGGCGCGCTGTCCCTTGCCGAGTGGGGCGACGAGATCGACGATGCGGCACTCGATGCGGTCGGGCTCGGTCTCGAGGATGTAGCGTTCCTCGGGGTGGAGGGGGGTGAGATCCTCGAAGTTGACGAGGTTGGCGATGTCCTTGGGGTCATGGCCGTTGACGGAGTCGACGCGGAGGAGGGCGAAGTAGCGTTCGCTTTCCTTCGGCGGTCGGACGGCGCCCTTGACGGTCATGCCGCGGCGGAGGCCGAAGCGTCGGATCTGGCTGGGGGAGACATAGATGTCGTCGGGTCCGGGCAGGTAGCTCTGCTCCGGGCTGCGGAGGAAGCCGAAGCCGTCGGGCATGACCTGGAGCGTGCCTTCGCCGATCATGAGGCCCTGCTTGGCGGCGCGGGTCTTGAGGATCTTGAAGATCAGGTCCTGCTTGGGGAGGTTGTGGTGTTCCTCGAGGCCTTCCTTGTCGGCGACCTTGACGAGCTCGTCGAGGTCCATTTTCTGGAGGTCGGCGATGGTGATCGAGTCGTCGATCGTGGTGCCCTTGGCCTCGATGGCCTTCTCGAGCTCGCGTGCCTCGCGCTCGAGTTCCTCGTCGGAGGGCAGGACATGGGACGGGATGCCGCTGGATCCCCGGCTCTGATTCTGAGGGGGGGTCATGTTGGCTCCGCGGCGTTTCTTCTTGCGGCGCCGCTTGCCGCCCTGCTGGCCGTCGCCGCCGTCCTGCTGGTTCTGGCCCTGGTTCTGGCCCTGACTGTGACCCTGACTGTGGCCCTGGTTGTGGCCCTGATTGTTGCCCTGATTGTGGCCCTGATTGTGGCCCTGGCCTTGGGTGTTGTGCTGGCCCTGCTGACCATCGCCGGCTGGCTTGGCTTCCGCTTTGGGGGAGTTGTCGGCGGGGGTGTCGGCCCTGGGCTCGTCGTTCGACTTTTTCGTCGGCTTCTTGGCGTCCGGCTTGGAGGAGGCGTTCGCGGGGACGGTGTTGTTGGGCATGGCGTCGGTGGGCGAGCCGGCCTCTGGAGCTTTCTTGCGGCGCGAGGTCTTCTTCTTGGTTGCCGCTGCTTTGGGCTCTGCTTCGGTGGCTTTGGCCATGTCGTTGTCTCGTCGGGTTTCTGGAATGGGATTGAGCGGCTCGTTTCGAGCCGTGGGCCCGCGGTTGCGTGGGCCTGTGATGAACGGAAAGCTCTTGGGAGTTCCTCTGACCGGTTTGTGGTCGAGGCACGCCTGAGTGAATCGAACGCGGAAGGGATCGGACCCGTCAATTCGAGCAAGGGTCGGATCGGGAGGTCAGAGGTTCGAGGAGAGGGTCAACCCGTTGGACGGTTCAGCATGTCCTCGAGCAGGCGGCGGGCTTCACGGGCGATCTCGTCCCGAGTTCCACTGCCGCTGACAGTATAGTCGGCCCGGTGCCGCTTGGCATCGAGGGGGAGCTGGGCTTTTTCTCGTCGATCGAGCTCGCCGGCGTCCCAGCCGGAGCGTTCCCGCAGGCGTCGGAGGCGTTCGTCGCGTGGGGTATCGACGAAGATGACGGCGTCGCATTCGGCGTCGAGGCCGGCCTCGTAGAGCAGGGGCGCGTCGATGACGACCGCCGGCGCCCCTTTTTCAGCGGCCCGCCGGATCAGGGCGGCCCGCTCGTCGGCCAGCAGTGGGAACAGGTAGCTTTCGAGGCGTTCGCGTTGTTCGGGGTCTTCGAAGATGATGCCGGCGACGCGGGCGCGGTCGAGGCCCTCGCCGAGGGGGGCGGCCTCGGGCCCCCACCACTGCCGGAGGGTGTCGAGCACATCTTCGCGGTCGTAGAGCCTTGCCACCTCGGCGTCGGCGTCGTAGAGCAGGCAGCCGGCGGCCTGGAGGGCGCGGGCGACGGTGGACTTGCCCGAGCCGATGCCGCCGGCGATGCCGATGACGAGCGTGGTGCTCATGGCTTCTTCCCGGCGGCGTCGAGGGTGTCTCGGGCGATGCGGAGGGTGTCGAGCGGGCGGTCGAGGACACGCCAGATGATGTCCTGCCCGCCGGTGCCTGCGGTGGCGAAGGCGACGGTGCCGAGGCCCAGAACGCGCTCGGGGATGGAGCGGAAGACGCTGACCTGTCTGACATTCGCGAGCGGCGCATCGACGACGGCCTGGCGCAGCACGCCGGCGACCATGACGACGCGGCGGTCGGTGAGGACATAGGTGCGCGAGGCTCGCTCGATGAACTGCCACAGGAGCCAGATGACGGGCAGCGCGACGAGAAAGACTCTGAGGGCGCCGGAGGCGAGCAGCCCGCCGGCGACGGCGAGGGCGATGGATGCGATCAGCACGGGCATGCGGTCGATGAGGATGAAGATCCAGTGGGGTTTGAGCGAGAGGACGAGTTCTTCGCCCTGGCCGAGGTCGATGCGTTGGGGGGGATCGCCCGACGGTTCGAGTGTCGGGCTCGCATCGGGGGTGGCCATGGAAGTGATATCAGGCTTCGATGGCCTCGGGCTTGAGCGTGACGATTTCTGGGTGGTTTCGGTAGTAGCCGTCGTAGTCGAGGCCGTAGCCGACGACGAACTCGTCGGGGATGGAGAAGCCGACGTAGTCGGCTTTGGCAACTGGTGGCCCGTCGCCGCGTTGCTTTTCGAGCAGGACGCAGACGCGGAGGCTGGCGGGATGGTGCTTCTCGATGAGCTTGCGGAGGACGGCGATGGTGTGGCCGGAGTCGAGGATGTCGTCGATGACGACGACGTGCTTTCCCTCGAGTTCGCCCGGGAGTTCGCTCGCGATGTGGGCTCCCTTGGACGCCATGGACTTTCCGGGGTAGCTGGAGACGGCGACGAGCTGGAGCCGGAGCTTGAAGGGCATTTCGCGGACGAGGTCGGCGGTGAGGACCATGGCGCCGGTCATGACAGGGATGAGCACGAGCGAGCCGTCGTCGCTCTCTCCGGGGTCAAAGGGTGTGTCGGCGGCGATGCGCGCGGCGAGCTCGGCGACCCGGGCTCGGATCTTGTCACGGCTGATCAGCACTCGTGCGATGTCGCGGTGCATGGGCGGATAGTAGCCGTGTGCGCGGGGCGGCCCCGGCGCGGCGGTCAGCTCATGAGGCCCTTGATGCCGCCGGTTCGGCGGACATTGGAGTAGCGCATGAGGCCGTCTTCGATGATGGCGTCGGCGGCCTCGGCGGGCATGATCTCGTCGACCTCGACCTCCTTGTCCTCGAGCATCTTGTAGTCCTCGAAGAACCGCTTGAGCATCTTGAAACGGTGCTGGGGGAAGTCGCTGGCCTTCTGGTAGCTGGCGTACTCGGGGTCGTTGCAGAGGACGGCGACGATCTTGTGGTCGGGCTCGCCGTCGTCGATCATGGTCATGACGCCGATGGCGCGGGCGTCGCACACGCAGAGGGTCGGGACTTTCTCGGCGGAGAAAACGAGGACATCGAGCGGGTCGTCGTCTTCGCCGAGGGTTTGTGGGATGAACCCGTAGTTCGCGGGGTAGTAGACGGCGGACGAGAGGACGCGGTCGAGGCGGAGCAGTCCGGTGGACTTGTCGAGTTCGTACTTGTTGCTGGAGCCCTTTGGGATCTCGACGATGGCGCGGAAGTGCCGTGGGAGTTCTTTGCCTGCGATGCCGGGGGTGACGTCGTGCCAGGGGTGGACCATCTCGGGCTCCGGGTGCGGTGCGATGTTCATGCGGGCGGCGGCGGGCTCATCGGCTGTCCGATGGAGTCACCATAGCGTACGAGGCCTAATAGGCCGGCCAGGACAGAGAATGTGCCGTCATCGCCCACGACGGCGTTGGCGGTGACGCGCAGGTCCCACTGGCCCTCGAAGCCTCGCAGCTCGTAGCGGCGGTGGATCCAGTCGCGGTTGCGGGAGGCCTCGGTGGAGACCCGGGCGAGCTCTTCGGCCTGCCGGTCGCCGATGAGGTCGGACCATCGTTCGATGCGGGGCGGGAGCAGATCGGGGAAGCGTTGCCGGAGCTGCGGGTAGGCGATCTCGGTGAGCACGTTGCCGGTTCGGGCGTCCCACCGGACGCCGCAGGCGGCGGCGCCGCTGAGGAGCTGCCGGGTGATGTAGTCCTTGCTGACGAGCTCGCCTGACTTTGTCTCGAGTTCGTTCCGGGCCAGCTCGAGCTTCTTGCGGACCGACTGCTCGCGGGCGAGGGCGTCCTGGAGTTCGGCGTTGACCTTGGCGATGGAGGGCAGTTCCAGGATCTTGGGCAGGATCGCGATGAGGGAGAGCGCGGTGGCCACCGAGACGCCGGCGGTGATCGCCTTCATGAGGCCGCTGAGGCGGTAGGCGGGCCACCAGAACATGGCGGCGTCGATGAGGTGCGTTAGCCCGCAGGACAGGATGAAGGCGATAAGGAGCCAGAGGATGAAGGGGAAGGAGACGCGCTTGCGTCGGATGAGGACGAAGAGCGTGGCCGGGATCGCGAAGTAGGCAAGAAAGATGAGCGAATCGGAAACGATGTGGAGCCACCCGCGCTCGTCGCTCCAGTTGCCGCAGCGCCAGCGGGCGGGGAAGTCGGCCGTATCGACCAGCCTCGCGAAGATGTCGTTCAAGGCCGCCTCGCTTTCGGGCGGATTCTACGCCCGGCGGGCGAAGAGTGGGCTCGCCCGGCGCGTGGGCTCGTGCGTCGATATGCTGGCGTCATGCTGACCATCGACTATGCGAATTGTTTGTCCGCGCGCATCGGTTCCCACGGGCTTGACCCCGATCGGCTGGCCGAGGGGGGCGAGTTGTCCGCCGCCGCGACCGCCATGACGAAGCGGCTGGCCCAGAGCCGGGGGACGGGCTGGGAGCGTTGGCGGGAACTGGCGAGACACCCGATGCGGGGGGAGCACGCGAACGCGATCCGGCCGATCGCGGAGGATGTGCGCACGCGGGCGAGCAACCTGGTGGTTCTGGGCATCGGCGGGTCGGCGCTGGGCAACATCGCGTTGCAGTCGGCGCTGAACCCGGCGACCTGGAACCTGCTGAGCGATGACGAGCGCGGGGGCCCAAGGCTGTTCGTGCTGGACAATGTTGATCCCGTGAACATCGGCGCCGTGCTGGACTTCTGCCAGAAGCACGGCGGGCTGGAGCGGACGGTTTTCAATGTTGTCAGCAAGTCGGGCGAGACGGCGGAGACGGCGGCGCAGTTCATGCTCGCGCGGACCATGCTGAAAGATGCGCTCGGTGACGGCTACGGCAGGAACATCGTAGCCGTGACCGACCCGGCCAAGGGCACGATGCGGACGATCTGCGACAACGAGGGCTTCGTGACGCTGCCGGTGCCCGAGGGCGTGGGCGGGCGATTCAGCGTGCTCAGCCCGGTGGGGTTGTTCAGCGCGGCGGCGTGCGGCATCGACATCGACGCGCTGCTCGATGGCGCGGACGCGATGGACGAGCGGTGCTCGAACGAGGCGCTCGCGAAGAACCCGGCGGCGATGCTGGCGACACTGCTTGTTGAGCTGGGGCAGAGCAAGGGCAAGACGAACCATGTGATGATGCCGTACGCGAACTCGCTGTACCTGATGGCGGACTGGTTCCGGCAGCTGTGGGCCGAGAGTCTGGGCAAGCAGTTTGATACGAGCGGCGACGAGGTGTTCGCGGGCTTCACGCCGATCAAGGCGCTGGGGACGACCGACCAGCACTCGCAGGTGCAGCTGTATCGGGAAGGCCCGAACGACAAGGTGCTGGGCCTGGTCGAGGTCGAGAGCTTTGGGGACGCGGATCTGACGATTCCCAAGGGTTTGGGCGTCGAGAACCTGAACTACCTCGAAGGGCAGACGATCGGGACGCTCTTGAACGCGGAGAAGCGGGCGACGGAGTACGCGTTGGTGGAGAGCCAGCGGCCGAACTTTACGATTCGCATGCCCAAGGTCGATGCGGCGCATATCGGCGAGTTCATCATGCTGTGGCAGATCGCGACGAGCTACGCGGGTCTGATGCTGGGGATCGATGCGTACGACCAGCCGGCCGTGGAGCTCGGCAAGCGTGCGACCTTTGGGCTGATGGGGCGTGCGGGGTTTGAGGAGTTCAGGGGGAAGGTGGATGAGGGGTTGGCGGAGACGGGGTGGAGGGTGTGAAGTCGTCCGGGCATTGATGCCACTTCCAGTCTCCCGTAAGCTACCAGTATGGGTCTTCTAAGCAATCTCTGGTATGGCAAGAACCACGAGCAGTGGGATCAATTCGCGGCAGAGTTCGCAGACGCACTCTTGTCGCGAATACGAGAATACGGCGACGAGGGCCAGGACATTGAGGTTGCGACGAACAAGGCGATCCGGGACGTCGCCGTGGCTGTTGCGAGAATGCGCCAGGCCGGCGAGCTTTCACTTCACGGCTACGCCAGAATGATGACTGTACTGCCGAACGCCATCGTCATGCGAGGTGGCAGTCGCGGACTCGGAAACAACATCCGAAGACTCATCCGTTCGCATGTAACCGACATACAGCAAGAGTCGGGCAAGCTATTTTGATTTGTTGCACTGATGGGAGTTTTTCGGGCAGGTGGCCCTAACCCGCGCCACTGACCCGTCTTCGGATCAGTGCTGACAATCCGAGCACTGACCTCGGGGCGAGGTCAGTGGCACGGAGGCCCCCTCCAATCCTCCTTTGGCGGACCACCTGCCCCGTCGGCGACGGGGGAGGGGAGTGCCTCGCTTGCGCCTCGGCCTCGTCTTGCGGGCTGGGTTTGACGAGGCCGAAGCGCAAGCGAGGCATGCGGTCGTGGAACACTGAAGCGATTTGGGAGCTGCCTCCCCTCACCCCGGCCCGCCACACTGTGTGTGCTCCCCCGCGGGGGAGAGGGAGGAAGAGGAAATCAGCTCTTGCCGTAGACGGGAACGAGGGCGGCTCGGGTGACCTTGTTGGCCGGTGAGGCGAGCCAGCAGGCGGTTTCGGCGACCTGTTCGACGGTGGGCCAGGTGTTGTAGTCGGCGTCGGGCATGGCTTTGCGGTTGGCGGGGGTGTCCATGATGCTGGGGACGACGGCGTTGATCCAGATGCCGTCGGCCTTGACTTCCTCGGCGAGCGCGCCGGTGAGGCCGGCGACGGCGGCCTTGCTGGCGGTGTAGGCGGCCATGTTCGCGCCCTCGGCTGGGTGCAGGGCGGGCTTGGCGGCGATGTTGACGATGCGGCCGCCTCCCCCACCGCCTGAGCCGCCCCTGCGCATGTGGCGGATCGCAGCTCGGCAGCAGTTGTAGCAGCTCATAGCGTTCATGCGGAACTGCTTCTCGAAGAGGGCGGCGTCGGCGTCTTCGATGGGGCTGTAGGCGAAGCCTCCGGCGACATGGATGCTGGCCCACAGACCGGCTGCATGCTTGTCGTAGAAGGCGGTGACGCTGGACTCTTCGGCGAGGTCGCCGGCGTGGGCGATGGTGACGCGGTCGTGGCCGGCAAGCTCGCAGCGGTCGGCGTCGGACTGGTCGTAGGCGGGGATGGCGACGCGGCCGCCGTGGTCGAGGATGCGCTTGGCAACGGCGGAGCCGAGGGCTCCGGTGCCGCCGGTGACGATGACGAGACGGTCGGTGAAGAGGTTTGTCATGGTGTCAGTGTATGAAAAACGATACCGCCCGCTTGCGCGGGCGGGTCGTTGTGAGTTGATCTTTGAGGACTGCGTGTCAGGCGGACTTGGCGGCCTGGTATCCGGCGCATGTGCTGACGGGTGAGACCCTGAGGTTGCGGGGTGCGTTCTCGGGGTGGCCGCAGGGCTCGACGAGATCGGGCTCGGCCCGGTGGGTGATGCGGATCTGAACGAGTTTCTCGGCGTCGGCGTGGTCGGCTCCGAAGTGAGCACACGTGCCGCACTGGCCGTTCTGGATGGTGAGCATGTGGACCTCCTTGCGTGATGGCTTCGCTGTTGGATACGTAGTTTCGATCGCGGCGATGCGTTTCACAAGCGGATCTTGGGTGGATTGCGCAAATGCAAAGCGGTCGCAGCGACCCGGTCTCAACGAGTGTCCGGCGAGGTTCCGATAGCTGAGTTTAAGAGGACGCGAGCGGCTTCGAGATGGGCGGCGACCGCTTCGAAGATGTCTTCGGGCTCGGCCATGCGTCCGGGGCCGGAGGTCCGGCAGGCCTGCCAGCCGGTGCCGGGCTCGATGAGGCGGAAGCCGTCGTCTTTGAGCTGCGCGAGGTTGCGTTGGGTGGCGGGCTGGTTCCACATCTCGGTGTTCATGCTGGGGGCGAGCAGCACGGGGGTTCGGGCGCGGTCAACGGCGGAGAGGACGAGTGTGACGACATCGCTGCAGAAGCCGTTCGCGAGGGTGGCGAGGGTGTTCATTGAGCAGGGCGCGACGACGGCGAGATGGGCGGTGCGCGCAAGGCTGATGTGCTGTGGATCGTGGCTTTCGGTGTGCTGCCAGGGCGAGGTGTAGACCGGTCGCGCGGAGAGGGCCTGAAAGGTGAGGGGCGTGACGAAGCGTGTGGCCGCCTCGGTCATGAGCACGGTCACTTCGGCGCCGGCCTGGGCGAGCTTGCTGGTGAGGGCCGCCGACTTGTACGCGGCGATCCCTCCGCAGACGCCGAGGACGATGCGTTTGCCGGTGAGATCGGTTGCCATGGTTTGCTTGGGCGTCGGGCTCGGTTAGAGCAGGGGCTGGTCGGCCGAGGGCAGGGTCTGCGTCTCTTGGACGGGGGAGTCATCGATCTGGATTTTGTCTTCCAGGATCTCCTGGATGACGACTTCGAGATCGGTCCGGCCGTCGCGTTCGACCATGGGTCTAGCGCCCTCGAGGAGTTGGACGAGCCGGCGCTGGATCACGGCGGTGAGTTTGAACCGTCCGCCGAATTTTTCGACGATCTCTTCGCTCTTCAGTGCGTCGATCATGCGCGTGGGTGCCTTCTTGAGGGTGTGGTGCGTGCCGGCGAGGGGTTTTCGGGACAGGCTTGACCTTTGGACCTACCGACGTGACGATTGTAGCCCGTCGGTCGGGGCTTCGGAAGGAGCCGCGGGCCGGTCGGCTCGATCCACATTCGATGCGTGTGGCTGGTTTGGGCCGGGAGGGCTCGGGCGTTCCCGGGGGTTCCGACGGCTCGGAGAGCAGTGAATCCATGAGCAACACCGGCGAACCGCGGCGATGGGTGTCGGGCGACCGCGTCCGGCACGCGTCCAAGCCCGAATGGGGCGAGGGTCTTGTGACGGCTGTCGAGCCGGCGATGGTCGAGGGCAAGCCGACGCAGCGGCTGACGATCCGATTCGAGCGTGCGGGGATCAAGAAGCTGGCGGCGGTGGTGGCGGCGCTCCAGCCTGCCGACGGCGGGGCGAAGCTGCGGGAAGCCGACGAGCACGCGGCGGCGAAGGCGGCCCTGGGTCAGCTCGACGACTCGAAGATCATCGAGGTGCTGACGCAGGTGCCCGATGTGGCTCGGGATCCGTTCCGGAGTCTCGCCGACCGCTTTGCAGCCAGTCTGGACCTGTACCGGTTTTCCGGCGAGGGCGCAAGCCTGCTGGATTGGGCGGCGATGCAGACGGGGCTGGCGGACCCGCTTTCCCGGTTCAGCCGTCACGATCTGGAGCGATTCTTCGAGCGGTTCCGGCGGGCGTTGGACGCGCATTCGCGGGAGGTTGGCCTTGAACTCGCCCGCACCGACCCGGCGACGGCTTCGAAGATCGTTTCCGGGGCACCCGAGCCGGCGAAGGCCGCGATGCGTCGGGTCGCCACTCGGCGTTGACCTCTGTCAACGGTCGGCATGGGCCGCACAGCCGGCCGGTCGGCACAGGTGGAACATTCCCGCGTGGAGGGACGCTGGGTTCGCGTTTGGGCCGTGATTCTCGGACGGTCGGGCGTGAACGAGCGTTGGTGGCACGGCTGGACCACGGATTGAACTGACTCCCGACGCCGCCCGGGCATGGGCCCGGTCGCGATCATCGGTACACGACGAAGACGGGAGAGACAGGGTGCAGCAGGACGACTTTCAGGCGCAGTTCCAGAAGCTTCTCGAGAAGATCGAGGACCTCCCGGCCGACCAGCGTGGCAATCTCGAACATCTCGCGAGCGAGACGAAGGATCGTCATCAGCGGATGAAGAAGACGATCGCGGACCTGCAGGAGTCGCTGGACTACCTCCGCGTGTCGGTGAAGTACCTCGTGTTCGATCTTGAGGCGACGCGTCGGGAGAACAAGCAGCTCCGGGGGATGCTCGGGGGGGGCTCCGAGGGTCAGGGCTGAGCCGAGGCTTTGGGGTCGCTGGTCGAGTCGCCGAGCGGCGGCTGACCGGCTAGCATCGGGCCGCTCGGAGAGGTGGCAGAGCGGTTGAATGCGCCGGATTCGAAATCCGGTATGGACTTCGGTTCATCGGGGGTTCGAATCCCCCCCTCTCCGCTTACCTAACAGTATACGTACATATGTCCCGCCCTGCGGGGCACAATGTGCGTCTTTCGCGGGCAAATCCCAGGCTTTCAAGAGTCTC
>DAIOTV010000013.1:0-53216 GCA_036751825.1 Phycisphaerales bacterium | reverse complement strand
TGTTCGGGGATGCTCCGTTGCGGGACGACGACGCGGGCCTCGAGCTGCCGCTCGAGATGTTCTTCGCGGAGGACCGCTGCGATCCGCGGGCGATCGCGGCGAGCGCGGCGCTCGAGGCCGGGGTGCTCGACCGTGTCGGGGCCCAGCGGGGCTTCGTGTCCGGGCGTGAGCGGAAGCTGATCAGGGCGTGCCGGGGCGCGCTGCTGGGCGGCGCGCTGTGCGTGCTGCTGGGGGCGGCGGTGGCGGATCGCCTGGGCGTGGCGCCGTGGAATCCGGCGGGCGATGCCATCGCCGGGCCTGTATCGGGGCTTGTGGTTTCGACGAGCCAGGAGACGGCGGGCACGATCGAGCGGGCGATCGACCTGCGCGAGCGTCTGCTCCGGGTGGTCGAGGTGCCCGAGGTGAGCGAGCCGGCCGCTGCGGTGCCGGTGACGCTGCGGGGCGCGGCGTCGGCGCGGGCTGGGCGTTCGGAGGCGGGCGCTAGGTGGACCGGCGGGCCTTATCTTACGGCCGAGGGCTTCGGGGTGGCCGGCATGCCTTCGGCGGGGCAGCGGGCCACCGTCATCCGCTTTGAAGACGGCTTCTCGGTGCCGGCGATGGCGGGCGACACGCGGTCTGAGCTGCGTTGGCCGGCGTCGCGCGATGTCACGGCGTCGGTCGTGACATTTGACGGCGGCGCGTCGCTGCAGAAGCCGGCGAGGCTTTCGCCCGCGTGGTACGCCGACCAGCGTTCGGATCGTTCTCGGTGAGACAGGCGGCGGTGGTGCTGGTCGTGGCCGTGCTCGGCTCGGCCTTCGCTCGTGCTCAGGCGGTTCTTTCGTGGACCGACGCGGGCGGCCGCGTGTTCGGGGAGCCGGGCGTGCTGGTGGTGGTCGACTCGCTCGAGGCCCAGCTGGCGACACCCGGCGGCACGCGGACGGCGGCCCTGGTGCTCGGGGCGGGAGGGGTGAATCCCGACGGCCTCGTCGCGGGCAGCTGGTCGGAACTGAGCGGCGCGCTCGACGCGGAGCCGATGGAAGCGATCCACCGCCTGTTCGGATCGCGGGTTGTTGTGGCGTTCCCGGGGTTCGGCCTGCCCATGCCGAGCGACTGGGTCGTGGCGACCGCGGTGACGCGCCGCGACGCGACGCGGGTGCTGCGGGGCCTTGACGCGGTGCACCGTGATGTGCTGGCGGGCGCGACGGTGTTCTCGATCGAGCGCGGCGCGTACCAGCTTTGCGTGCTCAAGCGTGCCGACGGGGGGCGGCTGCTGGTGCTGGGGCCCGGCAACGGCAGCGCCCTCTTTGCCACTGCGGTGCGCGGTCTTCAGGACGGTGCGGGCCAGGCCTGGTTCGCGAGCGACTGGCCCGCGGCCGACGGCGAGGGCGCGCACGGCGGGGTGCTGGTCCGCGTGGCGAGCGAGACCGGGCCGTCGCTGCTGTACGCGAGGCCGACCGAGACCGGCTGGGGCGGCGTCGCGATCGCTCCCGCTCGGCTTCCCGCCGACATCGGGACATGGTCGCCCGAGGACGCGCGGGCGATGATCGAGGGGGCTTCGCTCGGGATGGTTGGCTCGATCGACGCGGGGGCATTGTCGTCGTCGCCGCTGGCGCCGTTCATCGGCCTCAACCGGGCGGCGGCCGAGTCGGTCCTCGGCGCGGAGTCGCGACGGGGCGTGATCCGGATCGAGACCCGGGCGGGAGCGGAGGCCGACCTCTCGATGGTGCTGGAATGCCAGCCCGGCCGGTCGGTGGAGGCGGACGCTCTGATGCAGATGCTGATCGGTGTGGTGACCGGTCGGCGCAGCGAGGCGCCGAACTTCGCGGGCATGCACCCCGCCGCCGCCCGGTCGGCCCGGCTGACCGGCAGGTTTTCCGACCAGCTCGGTCGGCTGGTCTTGGGTGAGCGTCCGAGGGTTTCGTGGCGAACCGACGCGGCAGACGGCGGGGGCGTCGGGCTGCTGGCGGTGAGCGTCGGATCCGACCAGGGGCGAGCCGCGGCGTTTGACCGGTCGCTCGGTGCCATGCGGTCGGTCCGGCCCGGGTCGCTCGTGTCGGCTGGACGGCTCGAGCCGGGGCCCATCGCGGGCATCGTCGAGCGAGCGGCGGGGCTCGAACGGCCGGTGCTCGAGTGGGCGCGGGGCGTCGAGTCGATCGCCTGGCAGACCACCCGAGCGGGTGAGGATCGCGTGAAGGCCGCGTTCGACATCGTGCTCCGCGAGCGAGAATGAAAGACTTTCGGGTCCGGGCGGCGAATAATCCGGGTTCATGAACACCGATCCCGCACACATCCGCAACGTCGCCATCATCGCGCACGTCGATCACGGCAAGACCACCCTCGTCGATCAGCTGCTGCAGCAATCGGGCCAGTTTCGCCAGGCCGATCTTGACAAGCTCAAGGGCGGCCAGCACGGGCTGATCATGGATTCGGACCCGCTCGAACGCGAACGCGGGATCACGATTCTGTCGAAGAACTGCGCGGTGAACTACCCGTCGCAGGACCACGGCGAGATCCGGATCAACATCATCGACACCCCGGGGCACGCGGACTTCGGGGGCGAGGTCGAGCGTGTGCTGCGGATGGCCGACGGCTGCCTGCTGGTCGTCGACGCGTTCGAGGGCCCGATGCCGCAGACGAGGTTCGTGCTCGGCAAGGCCCTCGAGCTGGGGCTGAAGCCCCTGGTGATGGTCAACAAGTGCGACCGCGCCGAGGCCGACGCGCACCGCGTGGTTGACGAGGTGCTGGGGTTGTTCATCGAGCTGGGCGCGCCGGACGACGCGCTCGACTTTCCGGTGGTCTACGGCAGCGCGCGCGACGGGTGGGCGGTGGACGACATCGACCATGTCACGATCGACGAAGCCAAGCGGGGCACGCTGCGGCCGGTTTTCGAGGCGATCGTCAACAGAGTGCCGCCGCCCGGGGGGGATGTGAACGCGCCGCTGCAGATGCTGGTGACGACGCTGGACTACTCGAAGTATTCGGGCCGGATCGGTATCGGTCGGGTGTACAACGGTGTGATCCGCAAGGGCTCGCAGGTGGCGCGGATCACGCGGCCCGACGCCAACGGGCACTCGAAGACGCAGACGGTGAAGGTCGGGCAGGTGCTGCGGTTCAGCGGGCTTGGCCGGGCGGAGGTCGACCAGGTGTCGGCGGGCGACCTGTGCGCGATCGTGGGGCTGGACGCGGTGGACATCGGCGACACGCTGGCGGACGTGAACGCGCCGGTGGCGTTGCCGCCGGTGAAGGTGGACGAGCCGACGCTGACGATGGTCTTCCGGATCAACACCAGCCCGTTCGCGGGGCGCGAGGGCGAGTATGTGACGAGCCGGCAGGTGAAGGATCGGCTGGAGAAGGAGCTGCAGTCGAACGTGGCGCTTCGGGTGAAGCCCGGCGCGAGCTCGGACGAGTTCGTGGTGTCTGGGCGCGGGCTGCTGCACCTCGGCATCCTGCTCGAGAACATGCGGCGTGAGGGGTACGAGCTGGGTGTCGGCAAGCCGCAGGTGATCGAGAAGCAGATCGACGGGGTGATGCACGAGCCCGTCGAGGAGCTCGTGGTCGATGTGCCCAACGCGCAGATGGGCGCGGTGATGGAGATCGTGGGGTCGCGGAAGGGCGAGACGATCACCGTCGAGCCGCGCGGGTCGGCGATGACGCACCTGGTTTTCCGGATGACCTCGCGCGCGCTGATCGGTCTGCGGGGGCGGGTGATGACGGCCACGCAGGGCGAGGCGATCATGCACCACACGCTGTGCGGCTACGAGCCCACGCTGCCCGACCGGTTCCGCCGGATCAACGGCGTGATGATCGCGACCGAGCCCGGGCAGGTCACGGCCCACGCCGTCGAGGGCGCGCACGATCGCGGCATTCTGTTCGTCAAGCCCGGCGACCCGATCTACGCCGGGCAGATCGTGGGCGAGCACAACCGGGGCACGGACCTGCCGCTGAACATCGTTCGGCAGAAGAAGCTCGACAACATGCGGGCGGCGAACAAAGAGGCGACCGTGACGCTCAAGCAGCCGCGTGAGATGAGCCTGGAAGAAGCCCTCGAGTACATCGAGGAGGACGAGCTGGTGGAGCTGACGCCGAGCTCGATCCGGCTGCGCAAGATCCTGCTGGACGAGGGCTCCCGCCGGCGGGCGGAGCGGTCCGCCAAGGACCGCGAGGCGGCCGGGGTGTGACCGCCGACGGCGAGACGCCCTCCCGCGAGCCTACCGATCGGCCCGGTCGGGCTTGATCGCCCTGGTGCAGACGCAGACGCCGAAGGTCATGCGCTTCTGCGCGATGCCTTCGAAGCCGGCATGGGTTGCCTTGGCGGCGAGCTGCTCGCTGGTGAGGAATGTTTCGACGCTCTTGGGCAGGTATCGGTAGGCGCCGCTTTTGTCGCGGGCGATGAGCGTGGCGGTGCGGGGCATGATGTGCTTGGTGTAGAGGTCGTTGCCGAGGCGGATCGCCGGGTTGCGGGGCGTGTCGAACTCGAGGATGACGAGCCGGCCGCCGGGCTTGAGGACGCGGTGGAACTCGGCGAGGGCCCTGGCGGGGTCCGAGACATTGCGGATGCCGAAGGCGATGGAGAGGACATCGAACGAGGCGTCGTCGTAGGGCAGATTGGTGGCGTCGGCCTGCTCGTAGGTGATCTTGGAGGCGTTGGCCCCCACCGCCGACTTTTTGGTGTCGGCGATGTCGAGCATGGGTTGTGTGAAGTCGGAGCCGACGACCTCGCCGGCGGGCGAGTTGGCGAAGGCCATGGTCAGGTCGCCGGTGCCGCAGGCGCAGTCGAGCACGCGGTCGCCGGGCTTGACGCTTGCGATGCGGACGGCGGCTTTCCGCCAGGCCTGGTCGCGTCCGAAGCTGTGCACACGGTTGTTGAGGTCGTAGGAGCGGGCGATGGCGGCGAACATAGCGCGGACGCGTTCGGGCTTGTCGTCGCGGGCGTGCGGGGAGGAGGCGAGCTCGGCCTGTGTCCACGCGGGAGGGGCTGCGGGGGCGGTTCTGGCGTCGGCATGGGCGTTCTGGTGGGGCATCGTTGATGGTATCTTCGCCGGCGCTAGGGTTTGGATGATTCTGACGAGAGGATGCCGCATGAGACTGCTGGGACTGATCGTGGTGCTGGTGACGGCTGGGCCGATGGTTGGGTGCTCGGTGAACCCGGCGACGGGCGAGACGATCCTGACGCTCCAGAGCTGGGACTGGGAGCGTGAGGTGGGCGCCGAGACGGCGCCGCAGATGACGGCCGAGTTCGGGGGCGAGGTGCCGAGCGCCGAGGCGCGGGCGTATGTCACCGAGGTGGGCGAGAGCCTTCTCGTGGGGCTCGAAGAGGGCGTGCCGGAGCTGCAGTGGGAGTTCACGCTGCTCGACTCGGCGGTGATCAACGCGTTCGCGTTGCCGGGCGGGAAGGTGTTCCTCTCGCGTGGGCTGGCGGACAAGCTCGACAGCGAGGCGGCGATGGCTGGCGTCTTGGGCCACGAGATCGGTCATGTGACGGCTCGGCACGGGAACCAGCGCGTGAGCAAGCAGCTCGGGTTCAATGTGCTGATCGGCGTGGGCGCGGCGGCGGTGGGCATCGCGGACGAGGACACGCTGCTGCGCGAGGTCGGCACCTTTGCGGTGCCGGCGATGGCGGTCGGGGGGAACCTGGTGCTGCTGAAGTACGGCCGCGAGGAAGAGCTCGAGGCCGACGAGCTGGGCATGCGGTATATGGCTCGGGCCGGGTACGACCCCGTGGGCCAGATGCGCGTGATGCAGACGCTCAAGGCGGCGAGCGGCGGCAGCTCGCAGCCGGAGTGGCTCAGCACGCACCCCGCGAGCGACACCCGGATCGAACGCATTCAGGAGATGCTGCGGGGCGAGTTCGCCTCCACGCAGAACAATCCGGAGTATGTGACGCGGCCCGAGGTGTACCAGCGGCGGATGCTGGCGGAGCTTGCGCAGCTGCCCCCGCCGGCGCACGGGCATGAATCCTCGGGGCAGGCGCTGCTGGAACGGCCCGAGCTGTGGTGCATGCACTGCGCGGTGGCGGCGGCGGAGTAAGGGGAGCAGATGACTCCCTGCTCACGCAGGGGGCTCTCTCAGACCGGGGTCCCTCACACGAGAAGCCCGAAGAAGCGTGACCAGTTGTTGTGGGCGATGTCGGCGATGTCGGCGTCGGTGTAGTTGCGTCGGCTGAGCTCTTCGAGGAGTTTGTGCAGGTGCTGGGCGCGGTCGATGCCTTGGGGGAGGCTGGTGGCGCCGAAGCCGCCGTCGAGGTCGGAGCCGATGCCGGCGTGGCGGGCGGAGCCGGCGATCTGGCAGACATGGTCGATGTGGTTGACGGCGTCGGCGATGGTTGGTCGTTCGGTCTCGCCGAGGCCGAGGCGGATGAAGCCGCGGTAGAGGTTGAGCCCGACGACGCCGTTGCGGGCGCAGACGGTGGCGATGGCGTCGTCGTCGATGTGGCGTTGCCAGCCCTCGGCGTTGCGGCCTCCGAGCAGCGATCGGCAGTTCGAGTGCGACGCGCAGACGCGGACATCGGCGTGGTCGAGGGCGTCCATGGTTGAGCGATGGGACAGGTGCGACAGATCGAGGGCGATGGTTAGGCGGGCCATCTCGGCGATGAGCTCGCGGCCGAGGGGGGTGAGGCCGGTGTCGGTGGCGTTGCCGCCGGCGTAGCGGGACTGGTGGACCCAGGTGAGTCCGACGGCGACGACGCCTCGGGCGGCCCAGAAGGAGAGGCCGTGGGGGTTGATGATGGGGTCGGCGCACTCGATGAGGATGCCGAGCTGGATTGGGGCTGGGCTTTCGTCGTCGCCAAAGAACCGGATGAGGCCGTCGCGGGCCCAGGTGTGGTAGCGGTTGAGCTGGTTGACGCCTTTGAAGTAGGCGGCGGTGGCATCGCCGGGCGGGTAGCTGACGGCGGCGTACTTGCCGTGGGGGTTGGTGGAGGCTTCGGTGAAGACGGTTCCGAGGCAGCGGCGGACGTTCGCGGCGGCGAGTTCGGGTAGAGTGACGGCGGCCGGGGCGTGCGGGTCGCCGGTCTGGTCGAGGTCCTCGAGGGGCGCGGTCAGGTCTCGGCCGAGCTCGGCGAGGTAGGCCAGGTCGAGGTGTGCGTCGAAGATGGGCTGGCCTGAAATCACGAGGCCACGGTAGCAAAGAACACAGCAGCGCGTGGAAGCCGCTGAGGGGTGCACGATGGACGACGGGATGCCGATGGATGAGCGGAAGTCGGGCGGTGCGGGCAAGTACATCGCGATCGGGTGTTTGTCGGTGGTGTTCATCGCGATCGTCGGCATGGTCATCACGGGTGTGTGGGTGGCGAACAACTGGAAGACCTGGGCGTCGGACGCGACGACCACGATCATGGCCAACGGCATCCGGGACACGGAGCTGCCGCTGGAGGATCAGCGGGCGCTGATCGCGCGGGTGGAGCTGGTGGGCGAGGAGTTCAAGTCGGGCGCGCTGACGCTCGACGAGGTCCAGCTCATCGGCGAGACGCTGCTCGAGAGCCCGCTGCTGACGCTGGGCGTGGTCGAGGGGATGTCGAAGGTCTACATCGAGCCGTCGGCGCTGACCGAGGAGGAGAAGGCGACCGCGAAGCGGCTGACGGACCGGCTGGGCCGGGGCATGTACGACAAGCGGATCGCGCCGGAAGAGCTGGAAGGCGTGCTCAAGCCGCTGTCGAACGAGGAGCAGACGGTCCAGATCCGCCGCAACGACGAGGGCCGGGTGGTGAGCTTCCAGCTCGATCTGAAGCCACCGGAGCAGGTCACCGCGGACGAGCTGCGTGCGTTCATGGCGGAGGCGGAGAGCCTGCTCGAGCAGAAGGCGATTCCGGACGAGCCGTTCGAGGTGGACATCATCGAGGAGTTCGACAGGGCGATCGAGGCCGCGGTGGGTCGGCGGATCGTGCCGGAGGGTGAAGGGGCGGCTGATCCTGTAGACGGTGGGTGAGGTCAGCTTCCTGAGACTCAGCTTACGGCGAATCCCAGCAGACCGAGAAGGAAGCTGAGGATCGTGAGCATTACGACACCCGCAACGATGCCGAGGCCAACGCCGGCGGCGATGGTGAGGATCGGTCGTCGGACCAGGCCTGAGTCGGCGAGCCGTCGGAGGGGCCGGCGCGTTCCGCGGAGCATGGGGGTCGCCCGGATCAACTCGATACCGTCGGGTAGGTCGGCACCCGGTGGCAACTGATCGAGCCAGTCGGCGTTGGGCCAGCCCCGGCGGCGGAGCGCGGCGAAGGCCGTCATTCGATCCGGGGCGTCGACGAACACGGATTCTTCAGTGCCGGTTGTCGGATGCGTCCGCTTCGCCTGAAAGATCGGCATGATTCATCTCACCGTGGCGAGCTTGTCGGCGAAGAGGATCTCGGCCTCGGTCTTGGATTCGATCTCGTCCCGCGTCACGCCCGGCGCGAGCTCGGTGACGCGGAAGCGCTGGGCCTGGGGGTCGAAGTGCATGACGGACAGGTCGGTGATGATCATGTCGACGACGCCCTTGCCGGTGAGGGGCAGGTCGCACGCCTTGAGGATTTTGGGGTCGCCCTTTTTGTTGGTGTGCTCCATGGTGACGACGACCTTGTCGACGCCGGCGACGAGGTCCATGGCGCCGCCCATGCCCTTGACCATTTTGCCGGGGATCATCCAGTTGGCGATGTCGCCGGTCTGTGAGAGCTGCATGGCACCGAGGATGCACATGTCGATGTGTCCGCCGCGGATCATGCCGAAGGAGTCGGCGCTGCTGAAGAAGCTCGAGCCGGGGACGGCGGTGACGGTCTGTTTGCCGGCATTGATGAGATCGGGATCGACGCTGTCTTCGTCGGGGAAGGGCCCGATGCCGAGCAGGCCGTTCTCGGATTGAAGCCAGACATCGTAGGGCGTGCCGTCGGGGTGGCTGGGGATGTAGTTGGCGACGAGCGTGGGCATGCCGATGCCGAGGTTGACGACAAACCCGTCGCGGAGTTCGCGGGCGGCGCGGGCGGCGATCTGGTCGCGTGTGAGTGGCATGGTGTTCTCCTGCGTGAGGGTACCATGCGTCGGGGTGTTGGGGCAATCCATGAGTGTCGTGCTGACGATCGCGTTGGTTGTGTTTATGCTGGCGGTGCCGCCGCTGATCCCGGCATGGACCGGCCCCGCGACGATGGTCGTGATCGTCCTGGAGCTGCTGTGTCTGGCGGTGGTGATCAGCCTGTGGACGCGGCGGTACGCGGAGCACGCGATGCGGGTGGCGGCGGTGCTCATCGCGGGGATCTTCGTGGCGGCGTCGGTGTCGACGGTGCTCTCGGCTGTGACTTCGCGTTCGCCGATCGTGAGTGGGAACTCGCCCGTGCTGGGGCTCGTGTTCGTTGGTGTGCCTGCGTTGATGTTCGCTGTGCGCGGGTTCAAGGATGGGACACGGCGTGATCTTGGAATCGGACCGTATGCCGATGATCACCCGATTGATGGCGGACTGGATGGCGAAGACGATCAGAGTTTCGTCGACGAGGACGACGAGATCGATCGCTAGGTCGCGTCGTGGGAGCCGCGGCCCCCTTTCGTTGCCGAGATGGCCAGGGCGACGCGATTGCGGCGGCTGCGCTTTGGTCGCGGCATTCGGTACAGCGGCACCAGGCATGCGATGGTGGTGAGCGTCACTGCCAGTCGTGCCAGTGCATGCGTGATTGAAGGCCCGCCGGGGGCGTGCGGTCAGCCCGTTGGCCCGTCGCCCGCGCCGGCGGGAGGGATGGGCCCCTGCGGGCGGCCCTCCTCGACCCACTGGAACTGCCGGATGGGCGTCGGCGACACGGCCCGGGCGGCGCGCTCGATGCGTGTGCCCTGGTCGGTCGTCGTCAGCTGACTGATGAGGTCGTGATCGCCCCGGGCGAGAACATCGATCGCGGGCCCGTCGACATGGCGCACATCGAAATCGAGCTTGGCGATGTGCTTGGCGGCGGCGCGGGAGGCGTCGCTGCCGTTGGTGTTGACGAGGTGCTGGACGGTATCGATTTCGAGTTGGTGCGGCATAAGGCGCCCGCCGGCGGTTGATGCCGACGGGCGCAGCGGGGGCCTGTGGCTTTAGCGGGAATTCGAGTCGGCCTGTTCGCCGACGAGTTCGTAGCCGGCCTGCGACCATTCCTCGACGCCGCCGTCGAAGTCGATGACGCTGGTGAAGCCGGCGTGTTCGAGGGTTTCGGCGGCGCGAGGGGAGGCGTCGCAGTCGGCGCTCGCGCAGTAGAGCACGACCCTTTTGTCCTTGCCCTCGGCGACCTGCTCGACCTTGTCGACGAAGTCGTCGTCCTCGAGCGGGATGTTGAGGGTGCCCGGGATTCGGCGGGCGTTGTACTGCTCCTCGTTGAGCACATTGATGATGGGCGGGTGGTCCGAGCCGGTGAGCAGGCTGCGGACTTCCGATGCGGTCATGTGTGTCATGGTGCCTCCTTGAGTCGGGCGTGTCGCGTGACGGCGCATCCGTGCCGCTTGGTTCGTACAGGAGTGTGCGGCACGCGCGTGAAGCCACGCTGAAGGCGAAATGAAACCGGAACAATCGGGCACGATTGCGGGGTGCGTTCAGCAGCGGAGCGCGTCGGCGAGCTCGGCGATGGATCGGACGGTCATCGTCGGCGTCGCTTCCGCGCGGCCGGAGGCGCCGAGCTGGCGGCGGTCGACGTGGCAGGTGGGGATGCCGAGGTCGTTGGCGGGCTTGATGTCGTGGTAGAGGCTGCAGGCGGCGATGAGGAGCTGATTGGGTCGGAGGTTGAGCCGGGCAAGGGCTTGTGTGAAGTGGGCGTGGCCGGGCTTGTAGCTGTTGACCTGCTGCGCGGTGACGAGTTCGTCGAGGCCCCCCACTGTCGAAAGGCCGAGCTTCTGGCGGGGGGCGTCGAAGAGGTCGTCGTCGATGTTGCTGACGACGGCGAGCTTGTAGCTGGCTTTGAGTCGGCGCAGGGCGGGGGCGGTGTCGGGGAAGGCGGGCCAGTGGCGGATGGAGTCGGCGAGGATGCCGCGGTCCATGGCGGGGAGGGGGAAGCCGATGCGGCGGGCGAAGCCGGCGGCGACATCTTCGAGGACTTCTCTGTAGGGGCGGTACGGGCCGGCTTGGGCTTTGGCTTCGAGTTCGGCGTAGAGGTTGAGCAGGTCGGCGGCGGGCGGCGGGCTGGTGATGCGGTGGCGTTCGAAGAGGGCGGCGAGGCGTCGAGGATGCCGGCTTCCCAGTCGATGAGGGTGCCGAAGCAGTCGAAGGCGATGGCTCGGATGGTGTTGGTGTCGAGTTGCACGGGTGTGCCCGCGTGCTCACGCGCGCGGCTCCGTCGGCGGGGGCTCAGGTGCGAACGGTCCGCTGTTCGATCCGTCGTTCGCTGACGGTTTCGACGACGCGGTCCACGAAGGCGCCCGGCGTGTGGACGCGGTCGGGGTCGAGCCGGCCGGTGTCGACGATCTCGTCGACTTCGGCGATCGTGAAGGCGGCGGCGGTGGCCATCATGGGGTTGAAGTTGCGGGCGGTTTTGTTGTAGATCAGGTTGCCGAACTGGTCTGAGCGGTGGGCTTTGACGAGGGCGAGGTCGGCGTAGAGGCCGGTTTCGAGGACGAAGTCGCGCTGGGTGGACTCGCTTTCGCTGAGCTTGGCGCGGTGGACTTTGGCGAGGTGCTTGGGGGGGGTCATGCGGCGGGTTTCTTTGCCGTCGGCGACGAGGGTTCCGAAGCCTGTGGCGGTGTAGAAGGCGGGGATGCCGGCGCCGCCGGCGCGGATGCGTTCGGCGAGGGTGCCCTGGGGGTTGAACTCGACTTCGAGGTCGCCGTCGAGGTATTGCTTCTCGAAGATGGCGTTCTCGCCGACGTAGCTGGAGATCATTTTCTTGATCTGTCGGGTTTGGAGGAGGAGCCCGAGTCCCCAGTCGTCGACGCCGGCGTTGTTGGAGATGCAGGTGAGTTCTTTGACGCCCGTGTCGCGGAGGGCGATGATGAGGTGCTCGGGGATGCCGCAGAGGCCGAAGCCGCCGACCATGACGGTGCAGCCGTCGTAGAGGATGCCGCGTTCTTTGAGGTCGGCGAGGGCGTGGGCAGCGGATTGAACTTGTTTGCTGGGCATGGGGGCAGTGTATGGCGAGCGGTGTTCGGTGTGTGCTGGCGGCGGTGTTGGCGTGGGCCTTCGCGTGCGTGGCGGGCGTTGCCGACTCGCAGGACTGGCGCGACATCACCACGGGGCTGGAGGTGCCCTCGATCGGGTACGCGGACCAGCCGTTCGTGGTGACGCTGAACGACGGGTCGTGGCTGTGCGTGCTGACGACGGGGCCGGGTGAGGAGGGGGCGACGGGGCAGCACGTGGTGGCGACGCGGTCGAGCGATCGGGGGGAGACATGGTCTGCGCTTGTTCCGATCGAGCCGCCGTCGGAAGAGCGCGGGTTCGAGTCGTCGTGGGCGGTGCCGTTGCATGTGGCGCACCAGGGGTCGGCGGAGTTCGGCCGGGTGTACGCGTTCTATGTGTACAACGGCGAGCCGGTGCTCGAAGTCCCCAACCGCGGCCCCGACGCCCGGCTCGACACGCTGGGGTGGTATGTGTACCGGCATTCGGACGACGGGGGCGCGACCTGGTCGGAGCGCACTCGGATCGACATCCCGATCACGTGGGTCGACAGGCGGAGCACGTTCGGCGGGCGAGCGCAGATGTTCTGGGGCACGAGCGAGCCGGTCGTGCTGGGCGAGCGGGTGCTGATCGCGTTCAGCAAGATCCGGGTGCATGTGGTGAACGACACCGAGGGCTGGGTCTTGGTCTGTGACAACTTGCTCAGCACGGATGACCCGAGCAAGCACGAGTGGCGGCTTGTTGCGAACGGCAACGAAGGTCCGACGGAGGAATGGCGTGGGCTGGTATCGGACGAGCTCTTTGGTGATGTGCAGTCGGAGCATTCGCCTGTGGCGATGTCGACGCCCGGGCATGTGTACATGGTGAACCGGACGGATCGGGGCGTGATCTCGCACAGCATCAGCCGTGACTTTGGGGAGACGTGGAGCGAGCCGGCGATCGTGACCTACGCGGACGGTCGGCCGATTCGGCATCCGCGGGCGAACGCGAAAGTCTGGGCGATCGGCGAAGGTCGCTACCTGCTGTGGCACCACAACCACGGCGGGACAGGCTTCGAGGATCGGAACCCGGCGTGGCTCTCGGGTGGGATCGAGGTTGGTGAGGGGCGTGACCGGACGATCGCGTGGGGGGAGCCGGAGATCGTGCTGTATGACCGCGACCCGGCGACGCGGATCAGCTATCCGGATCTGGTCATCGAAGACGGCCGATATTGGGCTTTCGAGACCCAGAAGTCGGTCGCGCGGCTGCACGAGATCCCGGCGGCGCTGATCGAGGGGCTGTTTGATCAGTTTGGTGAGCCTGTGCGGACGGATGATGCGGTGGTCGGTTCGGGCAACGGAGAGCTCAGACTTACACGAGGCCTCAAGCCACCGGCCAGCACGGGTTTCTCTTTGGAGTTCCATTTCAATGAGGACGAATTGAGGCACAGATCGATCCTGGGGTTCGAGGGTGATGACTCGCCCGTGTGGGGTGCGCATTGGAGCGCCGAGACGCGCCGAGCATCGATCTTCCTGGATTTTGAGCAGCAGCGGTTCCGATGGCTGAGCGATCCGATTCCGCAGACTGAGACCGGTGAGCACGCCGTCATTTTCATCGTGGATGGATCGGCCGGCATCGTCAGAATCGTGGCCGACGGTCGCGTGCATGACGGGGACGGGACACGCCAGTTCGGCTGGGGAAGGCTTCCGACAGGAGAGCCGCATGTCCAAGCCTTCCCGGGAGCAATCGTGCGAGTCGACACGATCATTCACGATCGAGCTCTGACCACGGCCGAGGCGGTCGGCAACACGCGAGCCGGCGTACCGTGGGCCGAGACCGCCGCACCGGAGACCGCGCCATGACCGAGCAGCTTTCCAAGATCACCGACCAGCAGTGCCAGCACCCGCCGGCGTCGTACGACGACCTCAGCGTGCTGTTTCTCAACTGCACCCTCAACCGCACGCCCGTGCTCTCGCACACCGAGCATCTGATCAAGGTGGCGCAGCGCGTGTTCGAGGCGAACAAGGTCACGACGAAGGTCATCCGCCCGGTGGACTACGAGATCGCGGCTGGGCTCGGGCACAACTTGGCTGAGACGCCCGAGTGGGATCGCGACGACTGGCCCCGGATCCAGGCCGAGGTTGATGCGTGCGACATCCTCGTGGTGTGCACGTCGGTCTGGCTGGGTGAGAAGTCGAGCGTGTGCAACCGGGTGCTCGAGCGGATGTACGGCTACACGCATTCGTTCAATGCCAAGGGTCAGTACCGCGACTACGGAAAGGTGGGCGCGACGCTCATCACGGGCAACGAGGACGGCGTCAAGCACTGCGCGATGAGCATCCTGTTCTCGCTCAGTCACATCGGCTACACCGTGCCCCCGCAGGCCGACGCGGGATGGATGGGCGAGGCCGGGCCGGGGCCGTCGTACGCCGATCCCGGCTCGGGCGGGCCCGAGAACGACTTCACCAACCGCAACACCACCTTCCTCGCCTGGAACTGCATGCACCTCGCGCGCATGCTCAAGGACCAGGGTGGCATCCCTGCGCACGGCAACCAGCCCGATGTCTGGAAGGCCGGCTGCCGAACCGACTTCGACAGCCCCGAGCACAAGCGGTAGATCGGACGTTCAGCTTCCGGCGGCGATGCGGACCCAGACGCGGAATCGGCCGTCGTCGAGCTGTCGGGTGACGGTCTGGTCGATGGTGCCCGCGTCGAGCATGTCGAACGCGGCGGAGACCGCGAGTCGTCTGGCCTCGAGCAGGTTGCGGTGGGTGGCGACCGCGGAGCCGACGCGTGTGCCCTCTTCGGTCGTCACGGCACCGGTGTACCAGTCGGGCTGCCATTGCTCGGGGGTGGTTGGCGGGATCGCGGCGTTGACGGGTGGCGCGGGATCGGCGAGGGCCGTGGCACCCTCGGAACGCATCGCGGGATCGAGCCTTGGCATCGACCGCTCGGCGGGCTTGACGATGGGGCGGGCGCCGGCGCCCTCGGGTGCCTGCGCCGGACGCGGCTCGGCGGGCTGGCTGGCGGCGGCTTCGGTGGTTGCGGTGTTGGGTGCGGCGCAGCCGGCCAGGGCGAGGGCTGCGGCGCAGAGGAAGGCTCGGGATGCGTGGGTGGTCATGGCGTGCCGTCCTTGAACAGGGTCTGCTGGTTCTTCACATCCTTGATGCGTGCGTTGAGCTCTTCGATCTGTCGGGTGATGTCGTCGACGTTTCGGAACTGGTAGTACTCGCTGGCGAAGCGGATATAGGCGACCTCGTCGGTGTCCTTGAGCTTGACCATGACGTGCTCGCCGATGGTTCGGCTCTCGACCTCGCGGTCGTGGCGTCGGTGGAGGTCGTCCTCGATCTCGTCGATGATTTTCTGGAGGGTCTGGGCGGCGATTTTGCGTTTGCCGCAGGCGGAGTGGATGGAGCCGGAGATTTTGTCTCGGTCGAAGGGCTCTCGGGCGCCGTCTTTTTTGACGACGAGGAGCTTGGTGGACTGCTCGACGCGTTCGTAGGTGGTGAAGCGTTTTTTGCAGGAGAGGCATTCGCGTCGTCGGCGGATGACGCGGCCGGCCTCGCTGGCGCGGGAGTCGATGACCTTGTCCTCGTTGGCGTCGCAGTAGGGGCAGATCACGCGCGGTCTCCTCGCGGGTGGGTGGGGTCCCGAGAGGATAGTGCGGCGGGGGGGCGGGCGTGGATCAGTCGGTTTCGGCCTCGGATTGGCTCTCGCGGTGCGCGAGACGGGCGGCGGCGGCGGCGCGATCGGCGGCGGCGCGGGCGACCGCGGCTCGTTCCTTCGTGGCGGAGGCGTGGATGCCGGCGAGCATGGCTTCGAGCTGCTGAACCTCGGAGCCGAGGATGTCGAGGCGGATGCGCATGGCTCGGAGTTTGTCCCAGTCCTCGCCCTCGAAGTCAGCGAGCTCGCTGCTGGTGTCATCGAACTCGATTCGCTTGACGGCGAGCTCTTCGGCGATGCGGAGGCCTTCGCGGCGGAGGGTGTCGGCGTAGGCGGTGAGCGCGGCCTCTTCGCGGGCTTGCTGCTCGGGGCGGAGTTTGGCGACGCTGAACTCGAGCTGTCGTCTCGCTTCGAGTTCGGCCTGTCGTTGCTGCTCGGCGCGGTCCTTCATTCGGAGCAGCAGCTCGCGGATCTGGTCGTGGATGCGCGGCGGGGCGGTGACGATCAGGGTGTCGTTCACGACCTCGGCCGCGGCAACGTGCTCGCCGCCACGCGGGCGTGACCAGAGCTGGGGCTCGATGACGGCGACGACCGCGCCCATCAACTGGTATGGATCGCCGTCGAGTCCGAACTCACGCATGTCGTAGTCACGCAGCTCGGCATCGCGGCGGTCGAAGAGCGAGCGTGGAGCGAGTTCGACGATGCCGTTGCCCGGCTGGAGCACCAGCGGGTCGGACTCGGTGAAGCGGAGCCGCTGCGCGAGGAGCATGAGGCCCTGATCGACGGTGAGCCCGGCCCAGGGGATGGGGGCGAACTCGTCGGCGAGGCCCTCGCCGCCTTCGCCGGTCTCGGCGAGCTGGGCGACGAGGGCGCGCTCGTGGGGGAGGACGCGGGTGCCGAGCGTTTCGGCGATGGCGTCGAGGGCGTCGCCCAGGGTGGCGTAGTCGGACTCGGGCCGTGGGTTCAAGTCGGCGGCGAAGGTGGGCTGGGCGTCGATGGCTGCGGCCTGCTGCGCGGCGATTCCGTCGGGTGTGGTCGGGGTCGGGGGCGTCGGGGTCTGGGTGATCAGCACGGCGCCGGTGATGAGGCCGGCGGACAGGACGGCGGAGGCGGCGAGCATGGCGGTTCTCCTGTGCGGCTTGGCTGCGGTCTGGAACTGGCGGGCGAGTTCGGCCGTTTCGCCGAGTTCGGCGACGGCGATGCGCACCGCCTCGGGCTCGGCGTGGCCCGTGAGCATGAGGTCGTCGACGCGGGCGCGGAGGTGGTCTTCGAGCTCGTCGCGGATTCGCTTGGCGTCGGCCCTGGGCACGCGGAGCAGGCGGACGAACACACCCAGCCAGCGGTCGATCGGGTCGCGGGCCGAGGATGACACGCCGGGGCGATCTCGCGCCATTGCGTGGTTCTGTTCGCGTGTGTCGGTCATGACGCGGCTCCCGGCCGGGCCTCGCCCGGGATGAAGTTCTCGATGAGTGCGGTGAACCGGCGATGGGCCTCGACGCGCTGGGCGAGGCGCTTCTGCCCCTTGTCGCTCAGGCGGTACCACTTGCGTCGCCGGCCCGGCGCGTCGTCGTCGCCCTCGCCCGACTTGCCCTCGGCGTGCACTTCCTCCCACGAGGTCGAGACCAGCCCCTGCTTCTCGAGTTTGGTCATCAGGGGGTAGAGCTGGCTCGGGGGGAGCTTGAAGGCGTTCTCGGAATGGGCGGCGATGTGCTTGGCGATCGCGTAGCCGTAGGACGGGGACTCGGAGAGCACGCTGAGCACGAGCAGCTCGGCGTGCTGGGGTGTCAGCCTGGGGGCCGGGTCGGACATGGGAAGCCTCCGGGGGACGGTGCTGCTGCATGATATATCAATTTTCGATATATTGCAAGTTGAGCGGTTTCTCCTCGCCCGGGCCCCGGCCGGGGGCCTGCAGGGCGGTTTGCGGGCCCGGGGGCGGATAGGATGGGCCGATGGAACGGACGACCGGCACGACGACGAGCTTCACGCCTCTCGGGTAGCGGCCGGCGAACCGAGTCTGATGAGCGAACGAGCCCGGCCGGTGCGCCGGGTTTTTTGATGGGCGGTCTTTGCGCAGACAGGCGAGGGGAACGGGCATGCCGCGGGTGACGCTTCCGGATGGATCGGTGAAGGAGTTCGAGGGGCCGGTGTCGGCTTACGACATCGCGATGTCGATCGGCGAGCGGCTGGCGAGGGCGGCCGTGGGCGCGAAGATCGATGGTGAGCTTGTTGACCTGTCGACGGTGATCGAGCGGGACTGCGGGCTTTCGTTGGTGACGCCGACGACTCGGGAGAAGGAGCCGGACGCGGATGCGTTGTTTCTGTGTCGGCACTCTGCGGCGCATGTGATGGCGGAGGCGATCCAGCGGGTGGTGCCGGGGGCGCAGCTGGTGTACGGGCCGCCGCTCGAGAGCGGGTTCTATTACGACATCGCGTTTCCCGAGGATCGGCCGCTGCGGGAGGGTGATTTCGAGGCGATCGAGCGGGAGATGGACGCGATCATCGCGGAGGATCGGCCTTTCACGCGGTACGAGCTTGATCTGCACGAGGGCTTCGAGAAGCTCCGGCGTGAGCAGAGCAAGTTCAAGCTCGACAACGCTCACCGTGCCGCGGAAGCGGGCTCGAAATCGCTGAGCTGGTACGCGACGGGCGAGCCCGGCACGAACTGGGAAGACCTGTGCCGCGGGCCGCACGTGCCGAGCACGGGGCGGATCGGGGCGATCAAGGTGATGAGCCTGGCGTCGAGCTACTGGCACGGCGACGAGAACTCGGACCGGCTGACGCGGGTGTACGGCACGGCGTTCTTTTCGAAGAAGGATCTGGACCAGCACCTCGAGCGCTTGGAGGAGGCACGCCGGCGGGATCACCGGGTGCTCGGCAAGCAGCTGCAGCTGTTTCACATCGACGACGCCGTCGGCCAGGGGCTGGTGCTGTGGACGCCGCGTGGCAGCATCATCCGGAAGCAGCTTCAGGACTGGATCGGGACTGAGCTTCGGAAGATGGGGTACACGGATGTGTACTGCCCGCACATCGGGAAGCTGGAGCTGTACAAGACCTCGGGGCACTTCCCGTATTACGCGGAGAGCCAGTTTGCGCCGGTGATGGAGCGGCAGTTCCTGCGGGCGGTGAGCGACGAGGGGTGCTCGTGTGCGGAGCTCGGGAACATGATGGCGGCGGGCGACATCGAGGGGTATCTGCTCAAGCCCATGAACTGCCCGCACCACATCAAGATTTATGCGAGTCAGCCGCGGAGTTATCGCGAGCTTCCGATCCGGCTCAGCGAGTTCGGGACGGTGTACCGGTGGGAGCAGTCGGGCGAGCTGAACGGGCTGACGCGCGTTCGGAGCTTCACAGTGGATGATGCACACTTGTTCGTTCGTCCGGATCAGGTTGAGGCGGAAGTTGCGGGTTGTTTGAAGCTGGTGAAGCTGGCGTTCGACACGCTGGGGCTGACGGACTTCCGGGTGCGTGTGGGCCTGCGCGATCCGGACAGCGCGAAGTATGTGGGCCGGCCCGAGGTGTGGGACGCGGCGGAGTCGGCGTGCCGGAAGGCGGCGGCGGGTTTGGGCGCCAAGGTCAGCGAGGAGCCCGGCGAGGCGGCGTTCTACGGGCCGAAGATCGACTTCATTGTGAAGGATGTGATCGGGCGCGAGTGGCAGCTTGGGACGGTGCAGATCGACTACAACCTGCCGGAGCGGTTCGGGCTTGAGTACATCGGGGACGACAACACGACGCATCGGCCGGTGATGATCCATCGTGCGCCGTTCGGGTCGATGGAGCGTTTCGTGGGCGTGCTGATCGAGCACTTTGCGGGGGCGTTCCCGTTGTGGCTGAGCCCGGAGCAGGTTCGGGTGCTGCCGATCTCGGAGAAGTCGGCGGACTATGCCGAGAAGATCAACGCGATGCTGGTGGAGGCGGGTGTGCGGTCGAGCGTGGACGACTCGAACGACCGTGTGCAGGCGAAGATCAAGCACGGGTCGCAGTGGAAGGTGCCGTATCTGGCGGTCGTGGGTCCGCGGGATGCGGAGGACGGGAATGTGTCGGTGCGGGCCTTCGGCATCGAGAAGGACCTTGGCGCGATGGACGCGAGCGCGTTTGTCGCGGCCTTGGCCGAGGAGATCGCCACGAAGGGCACGAGCACGGTTCGTGGGCGGTTCTCCTGAGGCCCGAACCGAAAGGCGGGGGCGGGTTCTCCGAGTAAGCTCGGCGGCATGGCGAAGCTGGATCGGTGCATCGGTTGGCGACGGGCCCTTGATCTGATTCCCCCGGCGTGCGCGCGAGGACGGCGACGATGAACGCAATCGGTACGATGCTGCTCGCGGCTGCGCTCGGGCACGCCGAGCCGACCGAGGTTCGGCACGAGCTCGTGTGGTCCACCGAATCGCTCGGCGAGCGACGGCACCTGGCGATCGAGATGCGGCCCGCGGCGTGGAACGGCTGGGCGGTGATCCTGCTCGGCGGGGGGCTGGTGACCGACGAGGACTGGACCGTGCCCGGCTCGGTGACCGACGCGAGCTCGGGTGCGGAGCACGCGCTCACGATCGACGGCGAGCCGACACGCGATGCGCTCGCCATCGCCAACGAGCTGGTCGGGCGGGGGTACCTCGTCTGGCGGTGGTCGAGCGTGCACGAGGACGACGCGCTGCACGCGGCGGATCCGGGCATGGCCGAGCCGCTGGCCTTTGACCAAGGCGTCGAGCTGACGAACGAGATGGTCGGGCGGTTGCTCGGCCTGACCGACGGGCTGGAGGGGGCGGTGCTTGTGGGCCACAGCCTGGGCGCTTCACGGGCGGTGCGGGCGGGGGCGGGGGACAGCCGGGTGCGCGGGTTCGTGTTGCTGGCTGGAGCGCGGCTGACTCCTGTGCCCGACAGGCCGAGCGTTGTGTCGGCGGCCGCGATCGCCGCGGCGGGGCTCGACGCCGACGGCGACGGCGTGCTGTCGGTGGGTGAATGCGGTGACGAGCGGACGCGGAGCTGGGACGCGGACGGCGATGGGGTGGTCCGCGGCTGGGAGATTGCCGGGACGGAGGCCGCGCTCGCGGGCGGCTGGCCCAAGCCGGGTCGGGAATCGCAGCTTGGCGTGCTGCTTGCGAGCGGGAAGCCGGCGCTGGCGGTGTTCGGGGGGCTGGACGCGATGAGCGTGCACGGGCCGGTGCTGGCGATGGAGGCCCGCCGCGCGAGCGCGGCGGTGCGGGTTGAGTACGCTGTCGACCGTGGTCACCAGCTCTCGGCCGAACGGGATGGGAAGATTGACGACATCGACCCGGCCGTGGTCGATTTGCTGGCGGACTGGATCGATGGCCTGAGGGAGACGGACCGATGACGCGTTACATCGTGCACACGCGTGACCCGCGGACGGACATCCGAGCGAGCAAGATCTTCGAGGCAGGCAGCGGCAGCGAGGCGCGCGGCATGGCGGAGGCGATCGGCCTTGAGGTGCTCGCGCTCGAGGTGGACGCGCCGCCCGCGCGGGAGGCCGGCGGCGCCGAGCGCGAGGAACTCTTTGGCGGGACATCGGCCTTCGAGGACCCTCGCGACGCGCCCGAGCGCGAGGACTGGCAGGGCTCGCCCAGCCAGTGGACGAACTTCTGGTGGTTTGCGATGTGTGTGCTGGTGATCCCGATCCCGTGGGCGGTGTGGAAGCTCGCCACGACGGCGACGACGGACTATGCGGTGACGAGCCAGCGGCTGACGCTTCGGCAGGGCGTGTTCAACCGGACGCTTGAGGAGATCGAGCTGTACCGGATCAAGGACACGACGCTGACCAAGTCGTTCTGGCAGCGCGTGCTGGGTTTGGGCAGCGTGGTGGTCGAGAGCTCGGACGCGTCGATGCCGCGGATGGTGATCCCCTGTGTGAAGGACGCCGAGCAGGTTCGGCAGACGATCCGGCAGAATGTCGAAGCCGTGCGCCGGGCGAGGGGCGTGCGTGAGCTGGATGTGAACTGATGCCCGCCGGGCCGCGGCCGGCGCGCGGGAACGCCGCGACCGGAGAGGGGTCCGATCGCGGCGTGGTGTCGGGTGCTCCGTGTGATCAGCGGCTCGGCGTGCGGCGGTGAGGCCCGCCAGGGCGAGCAGCGTGCCCGTGGCCGGCGTGGGGATGAGCGGGGCCGCGAGCGAGAAGTTGACGAACGCCGAGGTTCGGTCGAGGGACATGGTCGTGATCGGGGTGTTGGAGGGCATGGTGATGCCGATCGACGGGTTGCCGCCGGTGACGGTGGAGCCGTCGAAGAAGTAGGTGCCGGTGGCAGCGGTCCACGACCAGCCGGGGGTGTTGCCGGGCAGGATGGTGCCGCCGGCGCCGGTGCCCGTTCCGGTCACGCTGATGGGCGCGTCGAGCCAGGGGGAGGTGATGGGCGCGCGGCCGAGGTCGAAGGCTCGGAGGGTGAAGGTCTCGTTCTGGGTCGAGCCGCCGTCGACATCGCCGATGCGGAAGAACGTGCCGGCGGGCAGAACCCCGGTGGGCGAGGCCGTGCGCGTCTGGCTTGCGGGCGGAGGGTTGTTCGGCGCGGGGATGGGGAGGTTTGGCCCGGCGCCGACGAGCGGCTGGGCCGCGGCGGCCGAGGCGAGCGCGAGCGACGAAAACGCGTCAAGACCTCATCCGGAGTTCGCCGCGGGATGCGACACCATCGCGCAACATTCCGGCGCGTGTTCAGTGGCGCAGCAGCTCGACGAACCACTCGGCGAGGTCGGACTCGCCGTAGGCCTTGTCCCACGAGTTGTGGTCGACCTCGGCGTATGTCTCGAGCAGCGCGGCCGAGCCCTTCTCTCGGAGGGCGGCGTGGATCTCTCGGCTCTGGCTGACGGGCACCACCGAGTCCGCTTCGCCGTGATACAGGCGCATCGGCATCTGCCAGAGCTCGTCGGCGATGCGTGCGACCGCCTCGCGCTGGCGTGTCGGATTGCGGAAGTCGAAATCGGCGAACCCGCACACCGGCGCGGCGGCTCGGAAGCGCTCGGGATTGTTCGCGGCGATGTGCAGCGTGCCGTGGCCTCCCTGGCTGAGGCCCGTGATGACGGTGCTGCCCGGTTCGAGCCCGGCGTCGGCGGTGCACCCGTCGAGGTGGGCGAGCACGCTGGCCTCGTAGTCGGTCCACGGGGCGTCGAAGTCGGGCTTCTGCGGGATGACGACGGCGAAGGGCCAGCGTTGGGGTTCGAGCATGAGCCAGCGGGGCAGGCCGGTGGTGAGCTGGCGCGTGGAGTTGGTGCCGCACTCGCCCCGGCCGTGGAGGAAGAGGATGGTGCCGATGGGTTTGGCGTCGCGCGGCAGGTAGAGCGTGCAGGGGATGGCGTTGGGCTTGCGGAACAGGAGGCCGGTGGTGCCGTTGTTGTCGGTCATGATGCGATCACTTTCTGCGTGATGATCCAGCCAGCGGCGGCGAGGGCGGTGCCCCCCACCACCGAGGCGGCGATGTTGGCGAGCGCGAGCGCCGGGGCGTTGGCCTTGAGGAGTTCGAAGGTATCGAGGCCGAAGGCGCTGAAGGTGGTGAATGAGCCGAGGAAGCCTGTGACGAGCAGGAAGCGGAGCCGATCGTCGGCGGGGCGGTCGAGGAGGGCGGCGGCGATGATGCCGATGAGCAGGCAGCCGGCGAGGTTGACGGCGAGCACGCCCCAGGGAAACCGCGGATGCTGCGGATCGGTGATCAGCTTGCCCATGATCGGGCCGGTGACGGCATAGCGGCAGACCGCGCCGGCGGCGCCGCCGAGGGCGATCGCGAGGATGGCGGGCAATGAAACCACGCCGAGAGTGTATCGTGTGTCAGGGAGATTCTTCGCATGACCATCGGTTGGATTGCTGGTGCCATCGGGCTTGCCGGCCTCGGGCTAACGGCGCTGGCCTTGCACGGCAGGCGCGGTGTGGGCCCCGCCGCCCCTCGCAGGCGGATGTGGTTGACGTTCGTCGTCGGTGCTCTCATCACGATCACCAGCATCGTGTGCGTGTCAATTCCTTCGTTTCGGAAGGCGCCGCTGTTGGCAGTCATGCCGACCGATGTGCTTATCGCGGCAGCAGAGGTCATTCCTCGTCCATGGCTGTACGAACCCCTTCCGCGGGGAGCACTGTTCTTCGGAAGCGTCGATGGGGACGCTTTGAATCAACGCAAGCTGAGCGACGCCCAGAAGCGAAAGCTGACTCAGAAGATCGATGCCATGCTTGCTCGGCAGGAATCTCTCGAGGCATTCGGCGAGCTCTCGGCGGCGCGCCCGATGTGGGATGCGAATGGCGTACCTCTCAGCGACGAAGCCCGTCTCACACTGCTCGACTTGCTAGCCACACGCGTCAACATCGAGCCCGAGTATGACCCGGAGCAGGATTTCGATGGCTTCCTGGATCTTCTTGGATTGGTGGGCGCTGGTTTTGGCAGCGGGGCGTCCGAAGGATTCCGCGAGCCCGATCACGCAGAGTCGGCCGTCGTGTATCGCTTCATCGAAGCGATCACAACGGTCCCGATCGAAGACGCGGAACGTGGATCGATCACGCGAGTCGCAATCTGGATGCAACTGCTCGGTCCGTGGTTCTTGGAAGCGGTCCCGACACTGCTCGAATGGTCGAAACAGGCCGACGGAGAATCAGCCCGAACCATCCTTGCCGACGCGGCGATTCTGACGCTGACTCAGACGGGTGCATGGAGTACCGATGTTCGCGACATCGCGATCGGCCTCATGCGATCGGACAACGAGCGGATCGCCACCATTGCGTGCATGACCCCCTTGCCGGAAGACGAGGTCGCCCGGGTGTATGAATCGACGCTCCGCGAGGTTGTTTTTGACAGACGATCGCAAGGGGGTCGTCGCGTTCGCCCTGAACTCGCTGCGACTGATGGAGGTGACCGACAAAGACCTCTACGACCGAGCGAAAGCGCTCGCGGCAATCGGCGGCGAGGAGTCGCGAGTGGTGTACAGCGTGCTGATGCGCTACCCGGCCGAGTTCGTCTGACCCGACGTCGACTTCTACTTGACGCTGACGGCGCAAGCTGACAGTGACGTCCAGTCGTCGCTCGTCAACAGTCTGGTTTCGTTGAACCGGACGTTCGAGGAAGCAGAGCCAGAGATCGGCGAACGGATCTTGGAGTCGGGACGTCGTTACCTTGACTCCGAGCTTGAAGCGGTCCGAGAGGCCGCGTGGTGGACAGACGACAACTGGTGAGGCTCACTCCCACAGCCACCAGAACGATGACTTCACCCGCTTGAAGCCTTCGGCGTGGTTGGCCTTGGCGGCGCGGAGGACGGCTTCGACCTCGTCGTGGTCGTCGGTGTAGACGACGAGGTCGAGGTCGGATTGGTCGATGGTTCTGGCGGTGACCATGTCGTTGCGCACGAAGTCGACGATGGGTCGCCAGTAATCGGTGCCCATGAGGATGATGGGGAAGCGGGTGATCTTGTTGGTCTGGATGAGCACGAGGGTTTCGAAGACTTCGTCGAGGGTGCCGAAGCCGCCGGGGCAGACGACGAAGGCGCAGGAGTATTTGACGAGCATGACCTTTCGAACGAAGAAGTAGCGAAACTCGATGAACTTGTCGAGGTAGGCGTTGGGGTTCTGCTCGAAGGGGAGCTCGATGTTGCAGCCGATGGATGGGCCGCCCTCGTCGCGGGCGCCGCGGTTGGCGGCCTCCATGATGCCGGGCCCTCCGCCGGTCATGGTGGTGAGGCCGGCTCGGGCGATGCGTCTTCCGACCTCGCGGGCCTGCTCGTAGTAGCGGTGGTCTTCCTTGAAGCGTGCGGATCCGAAGACGGTGACGCATGGGCCGACGAAGTGGAGCGCTCGGAAGCCGCGGATGAACTCGGCTCCGATGCGGAGCACGCGGGCGGCCTCGGACCGCCGGAAGCCGGGTCCGGCGAGCAGCTCGCGTTCGGCCCGCGTGCCGGGCTTCTTCCCCCACCGTCCGCTCCCGGTCGCGGGCGGCACCGATTCGGTTTGCTCTGTCATGCGCACAGCGTAGTGCGACCGGGCTGGTAGGATGAGGCGCGAGGGCCCGTGGCGGAATCGGCAGACGCGGCGGACTTAAAATCCGCTTGGGGGCAACCCCAGTGTGGGTTCGAGTCCCACCGGGCCCATTGCGATACTCGGGTTGCCCGTGTTCATCGCCGCAGCGCTTCGCGGAGCGGGCCGAGGTGCGCGGCGTACTTCGCGCCGCGGTTCAGCGAACTGGCGTAGATCGGCTGCCGAACCTGATCGTTGCTTGCGGTGCGGGCGGCGCGCTGGTTGTCGTGGAAGCGCAGGGCGTCGGCCGTCCACGCCAGCCCCGCGAAGCCGACGAGCCGCCTGGCCTCGGTCTCGAAGTCTGTGACCAGCGACTCGTAGTTTGCCTCGGCGATGTCGAGGCCCATGTCCGGCGCGATCGTGAGCCAGTGGGCCATGAGGCGGTCGTGGTCGCGGTGGAATCGGCCGAGGTGGGTCAGGCCGTGGATGTGCGGGTGGCTGCCGGCGAAGGTCTGGAAGTAGTTGCTGAGGCAGGTGTCCACGGGGTCGCGTGTGCAGCGGATGACCTTCGCGCCCGGGAACATCTTGCCGATCAGCGGCAGGTAGAAGAAGTTGTAGGGCATCTTGTCGGTGACATGGGTGGGCGCGTCGAGCCGGAGGGCCTGACGCATCGCGTCGAGTCGGCCGGCGTAGAAGGTGGCGCCCTCGGTCAGGTTGGAGTGGCGGAGCCACTCGGGGTGGTTTAGCAGCGCCCGCTCGCCGGGGTTGGGCTTCTCGATCTGCTCGGCGACCTGGCGGAGCTCGGGCCGCTCGCCTGCCGCGAACACGCCGGGCACCGAGGCGAGCACCTGTTCGACCAGGCTCGTGCCCGAGCGCGGCATGCCGACGATGAAGATGAAGGTCGGCCGGCCCTCGACGGGTTTGACCTGCGGTACATTCCACGCGGCGTCTGGCGTCCACGCGGCGATGACCTGGTCGATGCGGCGGCTGAAGGCGTCCGGGTTCCACGGCTCGCTTCCGCCCTCGTGCGACTGCGCGAACGCGGCGAACGCTTCGTCGTAGCGCCCCAGCTTGTCGAGCAGCTCGCCGCGTCGGCGGTGGACGATGCGCCGGGCCATGAGCGGGAGGTTGCTCACGGTGAGCGCGCGGTCGAGCAGGCGGAGTGCGCGTTCGCGGTCGCCGCCCTGCACGGCGTGCCTGGCGTACACCAGCGCCGGGCCGTGGTCGGTGGGCGGGGTGCGTTCGTAGCGGTCGGCGATGGGTTCGAGGATCTGGCCCGCGTCGTCGTAGCGACCGAGGTCCATGAGGAGAGCGGCTTTCGAGCGGGCGGCGAGATCTGACTTCGGCTCGGCGGCGATCGCGGCGTCGAGCTGGGCGAGCGCCTCGTCGGTTCGGCCTTCTCGGCGGAGCAGGGTGGCGTACTCGACGCGTGTGCCCGAGTGGTTTGGCCTGGCTTCGATCGCGTATTTGAAGCAGAGCTCGGCGGGCTGGATCTGGCCCAGGTTCATCAGGCAGTGGCCGGCGAGGTGCTGGAGGTCGGCGTCGCGCGTCGCGCCCTGGGGGTTTGCGCGGCGGATGAGCTCGAGCGTGTTGACGGCGTCGACGAACTTGCCCTGCCCGGCGAGTTGCCGGGCTCGCTGGAGCACCGCGTTGCGATCGGCGGGCTGGTTCACTCGTCGGCGGCCTGTCCGTTCGCCTCGGCGAGCGCGGCGCGGACGGCGTCGGCGTCGAAGTCGGCGATCCAGAGCTGGCTGCTGGGTCGGCCGCCCCACTGCGTGTCGTCGCCGCGCTGGGCGGTCCACATCATCTTCGTGCCGTCGGGGTTGAAGACGGGCAGGCCGTCGAAGCCGTCGGCGTAGGTGATGCGCACGGGCGTGGTCGGCTTCGGGTCCTCGGAGTCGAACGTGATCGCGAACACCTCGTAGTTCCGGTGGCTGACCTCGCTGGTGGCGTAGACCAGGAAGTCGCCCGAGGGGTGGAAGAACGGGGCCCAGTTGACATGCTGATTGTCGGTGAGCTGGACCTCGCGCTTGATGCCGGTGATGGCGCCGGTGTCGTCGTAGTCGAGCTCGGCGACGAAGAGCTGGAGGAGGTTGTCGCCCCGGCGATCGGAGCGGTAGCAGATCCAGGTGCCGTCGGGGCTGAAGAAGGGGCCGCCGTCGTAGCCGTCGGCCTCGACGATCAGGGTGTGGGATTGCGTTTGCGTGTCGAAGATCCAGAGATCGGCGTCGGGCCGGCCGGCGGCGTTGGATTTCGCCTCGTCAACGTTGGCGTAGAGGATGTGGCGGGCGTCGGGGGAGTAGGAGCATTCGGCGGTGTAGCCGGGCTTCTCGAAGAGGGGCGCGAGGGAATGCACCGAGACCTCTTGGGAGAGTCCGACTTGCTCGACGGCTATCTCGCCGCCCTCTCTTCCAACTTGCGCGTTGATCGAGATCTCCCAGTCGAGGTCGGCTCGGACGATTTCCATTTCACTCGGGAAGGACCAGCTGTACCGTCCTGTTGATCGCTGGTATCCCGGGACGTTGTCGGCGCTGGGCGGGACGAGCGTCGATCCGAAGATCACGCCGACGCGGCGATCGTTCCATTTCGAGAAAGGAACGAACCAGCCGCATGTGTTGGCTGAGCCTTCGGGGCTGATCAAAGCGGTTTGCGACAGTGAAGGGACAAATTCGACCCGTTCCATCGTCGACAGCTCGCCCCGTTCCGTTTCAAGCATGCCGAGGTACATGCCGTAGTGAGGGCTTGGCTCCTGTCCTTCCGCGGGCGCGGGCACGCCCTGAAAGACGATCGCGCCCCGGTCGTCCTCCGAGAAGTAGCTTTCTCCAGCCTTCACGAAGTCTTCGGCGAAGGTGAGCTGGACGGGGCTCGTCAGGAACCGGGCCTCGCCGGTCTGGCCAGGGTTGGCCTCGGGCTGGGCGGCGAGCAGGGCTGCGGACAGGGTTCCAGCGAGGGCCGGGATGAGCATGTCGGGGCCTCCGTGCGGGTGTCTTGGGTGAGGCTAGGCGATGGGCAGTGGATCGGCCTACAGTTGGGGCCGCGAGGGGATTTGGACCCCCTTGGGAAACCGAAACCCGGCTCTTGGCCCGCTCTGACCGGCGGCGAGACCCGTCCTGGAGAATCTGTCATGGTCAAGCTCCGCTTTCAGCGGCACGGTCGCACGCACGCCCCGTTCTACCGCCTCGTGGCCGTCGATGCACGGTACAAGCGCAACGGCAAGCACTTGGAGGCCCTGGGCTGGTTCAACCCGGCGCCGGGCGAGGGCGAGCAGGACATCGAACTCAAGGAAGACCGGATCAAGCATTGGCTGAGCGTGGGCGCTCAGCCGAGCGACACCGTTCGTGACCTGCTCGGCCACCGCGACCTGCTCACCGAGAAGCAGAAGAAGGCGTGGGAGGCCGACCGCCTGTACGCCCGCAGGCGTGTCGAGGCCGCGGGTGCCGTGAAGTCGGTGGACGCGACGATCCAGGCCCTGACAACGCTCGTCGACGGTGCCGACGCCGACCTCGGCGCGCACCTGACCGACGCCAAGGCGGCCCAGGCCGAGGCGAAGGCCGCGGCCAAGAAGGGCCAGGTTGACGCCGCCCAGGCCGCCGCCAAGAAGGCCGAGGAGATCAAGGGCGCCGCGGAGAAGGTGGAGGCCGAGCACAAGGCGAAGAAGGAGGCCGAGGAGAAGGCCGCCGCTGAAGCCGCCGCTGCCGAAGCCGCCGCTGCCGAGGGTGGCGAGGAAGCTCCCGCCGAGCAAGCGGGCGAGTAATCGGTTCATTCCACAGGCCCGCGTGCTGACGCACGCGGCTCTGCTTCTGCCTCTCGTCACCTCTCGTCGCGAGCGTGAACCATGCGCTTCGACATTCTCACAACCTTTCCAGAGATGTTCGAGGTCGGCGGGCCGCTGGGCTCATCGATTCCTTTTCGTGCGCGTTCGGCGGGTCTGGTGACCTGGCAGGCGACGGACATCCGAGGGTTCGCGGACAACAAGCACGACAAGACCGACGATCGGCCCTTCGGTGGCGGGCCGGGCATGGTCATGTCGTGCCAGCCCGTGTGGGACGCGGTGCAGGCCGTCGAGGCCATGGACGACCGCCCGGCGACGCGTGTGCTGCTCACGCCCCAGGGCGTGCCGCTGAGGCAGCCTCTTGTCGAGAGCCTGGCCTCCAGGCCCCGGCTGCTGCTGCTCTGCGGGCACTACGAGGGCATCGACGAACGCGTCGTCCGCAAGCTCGGCCCGCTCGAGATCTCGGTGGGCGACTATGTGCTCTCGGGCGGTGAGGCGGCGGCGATGGTGCTGATGGACGCGGTGATCCGCCTCGTGCCGGGCGTGCTGGGCGACCGGGCCTCGGCCGTGCAGGACAGCTTCGGCCCCGTCCCTGCGGCGACTCCCAACGGCGACCCGATCCCCCCGAAGCTTCTCTCAAAGTGGTGCGACGAACTGGGGATCTCCCCTGGCGACCGGCTGCTGGACTGCCCCCACTACACCCGCCCCCGGGACTGGCAGGGCGAGGTGGTGCCCGAAGCCCTGCTCAGCGGCGATCATCTGGCCGTGGCCCGTTGGCGGCTGGAGCGGATGGTCGAACGAACGCGGCAGCGGAGGCCTGATCTGCTGACTGGACCGTAATCAACCCGCGGGCCTATACTTGAGGCCGCTCCGGAGGTGGGTTCCGGAGTCCCCCGACCGATTTCGCCCCTTGACGGAGCTCTTCATGAGCACGCAGCACCTAATCGAGAGCCTGAACGACGGCGCTCTCAAGACCGACATTCCCCGCTTTGACGTCGGCGACACGATCAACGTGCACGCGCGGATCGTCGAGGGCGACAAGGAGCGCATCCAGGTCTTCCAGGGCGTGCTGATCGCCCGCAAGGGCCGGGGCATCGGCGAGATGATCACCGTCCGCCGGATCGTCGACGACATCGGCGTCGAGCGGACCTGGCCCATCAACAGCCCGCTGATCGCGAAGTTCGAGGTCGTCCGCCGGGGCGACGCCCGCCGGGCGAAGCTCTACTTCCTGCGCGACCGCATCGGCAAGAGCCGTCGCCTCCGCGATCGCCGTCGCGGCCTGAAGCACATCGAGGGCGAGAAGACCATCCAGTAGGCTTCCGCCTCGCGATCAGGATCCAACGAGCCCCTCGCTTGAGCGAGGGGTTTTTGTTTGTCCGTTGGGTGCGTTCCGGGCTGGTCAATTACACTGCCGGCATGAACGCAGCGGTCATCACGAAGCAGGGCAGTCCTGTCGCGCCGAACATCGAGTTCCGCGACGACTACGAGATTTCGGGCGAGGCGCCGGCGGGGTGGGTGGTCGTCAAGACGATCGCGAGCGCGCTCAACCACATGGACCTCTGGGTCGGCCGGGGCGTGCCGGAGCTTGAGCTCACCTACCCGCGTGTGTCGGGCTGCGACGCCTGCGGCACGGTCGAGTCCGTCGGGGCGGGCGTCGATCAGGCGTGGGTTGGTCGGCGGGTGATCGTCAACGCCGCGGTCGCGATCGGCCGGCCCGTCCGGCCCGACGACGGCACGCCCAGCACGCTCGCGCCGGAGTACGAGCTCATCGGCGAGCACCGCAACGGCATGCACGCCGAGCGGTTCATCGCCCCCGCCGCCAACCTCGCCCCCGTGCCCGAGAGCTGCGACCCGTTCGAGGCCGCCGCTTACGGGCTCACCGCGCTCACCGCGTACAGCATGATGATCTCCAAGGGCGGGCTGCTTCCCGGCCAGACGGTGCTGATCACGGGCATTGGCGGCGGCGTCGCGACCATCGCCATGAAGCTCGCTCTGCACCTCGGCTGCCGGGTCATCGTGACCAGCCGCAGCTCGGAGAAGATCGCCGAGGCGCTCAGCCTCGGAGCGCACGACGGGATCGTCGACACGGGCGCCGACTGGTCGAAGCAGGTGCGGCAGATCACCCACAAGCGCGGCGTTGACATGGCCGTCGACTCGGTCGGCAAGGCGACGCACCTCGCGTGCATCCGGAGCCTCGCCCGCGGCGGGGCCTATGTCACCCCCGGCTGCACGACGGGTCCCGATGCCACCACGGACCTCGCGCGCATCTTCTGGAACCAGCTCCGCGTGCTCGGCTCGACCATGGGCACGAACGACGAGTTCCGCGAGGTGGCCGCCCTGTTCGCGAGCGGGAAGGTCACGCCCGTCGTCGACCGCGTCTACAAGGCCCGGGACGCCCGGGACGCGTGGGAGCGGCTCGAGGCCGGCGAGCAGATGGGCAAGATCGTGCTTGACTGGCGCTTGGCGGAGCGTTAGGCGGAGAGAAGGCCCGGTTCGACGCAATCGGGATACACGCAGGATTCATCGCCGAGGATCAGCCACGCCGCCCGCGGGTTGGCGGCGCGCTGCGCCGAAAAATCGGGCCCCCAGGCGCAGGGCTCGACGCGGTGGAAGTGGATGACGCTGGCGTAGCGAGCGTGGGTGCGTTCGCGGAAGAAGTCGGGCCTGCCTCGCACCGAGCCCGCGGTCAGTCTCGCGAGACGGCGCACGCCGCCCGGCGTGAGGTTCTCGAACCACTCGACCCCGGTCACGACGGCGGTCGCGCGCACGGGGCCGGACGACTGCTTGATGTACAGCCGCTCGCCCGCCGCCACACGCCCGTGCGGCACGCACCGCGAGCGGGTGAGCCGCAGTTCCGCCGTCTTTCGGCCGGCCAGGATCAGCTCGACATACTCGCGCTTGACGATCGCGATGTGGATCATGCCGGGCGGCTCATGACAGGCGGCTCATGACGAGCGGAGCTTCTCGATCGTGCCGGTGGTGCTTTTGCCCTCGACCAGGTCGATGAGGGCCACCCGGCCTCCGTTGGCCTCGACGATCTCGTGGCCGACGACGGATTCGCGGGTGTAGTCGCCGCCCTTGACAAGCACATCGGGGCGGATGGCGGCGATGAGTTCGATGGGGGTGTCGTCGCCGAAGGGGACGATGGCGTCGACGCACGCGAGGGCGCCGAGGACTCGGGCGCGGTCGTCGAGCGGGTTGACGGGGCGTTCCGGCCCCTTGAGCCGGGCGATCGACTCGTCGGTGTTCAGCCCGATGATGAGCATCGCGCCCAGGTCGGCGGCCTTCTCGAGCAGGGTTACATGGCCCGTGTGGATGATGTCGAAGCAGCCGTTGGTGAAGACGACGCTGCCGCCGGTGTTGCGGACGGCCTCGGCCTCGACGAGGACCTGTTCCAGCGACCTGAGCTTGCCCTGGAGCCGACCTTCCTGCTTCATGACGGCGTGGCGGACGCGGGCGAGGGGGATGGGCTCGACGCCGAAGATCTCGACCTCCAGCCCCGCCGCGACATTGGCGATGCCGACGGCGCTGGTCCAATCGAGGCCGCAGGCGACGGACGCGGCGAGCCCGGCGAGGACCATGTCCCCTGCGCCGGTGACGTCGTAGACCGCTCGCGCGACCGTGGGGATCAGCTTCGGCTCGCCGCCGCGTTCGAGCAGCAGCGCGCCGTGGCGATCGAGGGTGAGCACGACGGTCTGAAGGCCCAGTTCGTCGAGCAGCTTTCGGGCGATCTGTGCGTTGGCCTCGGGCGTGTTGCTGTCGGTGGTTGATGCGGTGGCCTTCTCGGCCTCGGTTCGGTTGGGGGTGATGCAGGTGGCGCCGCGGTACTTTCGGTAGTCGTCGATCGCGGCGGGGTCGACGAGGACGGGCTTGCCCGCCGCGCGTGCGCGGGCGATCACCGCCTGGCAGAGCGTTTCGGTGCAGACTCCCTTGTTGTAGTCCTCGATGCACACGACATCGGCGGAGGCGATCTCGGCGTCGAGGGCGGCGAGCATGGCGTCGCGCACGGCGTCGCTCACGGGCTCGCGCGACTCGAAGTCGACGCGGAACATCTTCTGCGGGTGGCGGTGCTGCGCGAGGCCGATGAGCGAGCGTTTGACGGTCGTGGGCCGGGACGGGTCGGCGACGAGCCCGGCGGTGCCGATGCTCTGGGCGTCGAGGGCGCCGCGGAGTTTGGCGCCGTCGGCGTCGTCACCGGCGACGGCGACGATCGTGACCTCGCCGCCGAGCGCTGCGAGGTTGAGGCAGACGTTCGCCGCCCCGCCGGGCCGGTGCTCGGAAGAGCGGACATGCAGCACCGGCACCGGGGCATCGGGGCTGAGCCGATCGGCGTCGCCCATGAGCAGCTCGTCGAGCATGACATCGCCGACGACGACCGCCTTGAACGGGCGGAACCTGGCGATGGACTCGGTCAGACCGTTCATGGGTCGAGTGTATCCTGTGGCGTTTGCGCCGCCGCGAGTGTCAATCGGTCAAACGCCTCGGCTTGCGTGACCAGGCGCATCTCGAGTTGGGGCACCGCGACGGGACAGGGCCACGCGGATGGGTCTGTTTCTCGCAGCTTGGCCCAGTCTTTCGCGGTCGTGACGATGGCGTCGGCCGGCGATGCCGCGCGAACGATTCGGCGGATTGTTGCGGCGGCGTAGGGGTCGTGGTCGCGCAACACGACGGGGTCGAGCACCCGGCCGGCGGCCGATCGAACCGATTCCAGGAACGCGCCCGGGTTGCCGATCGCGCACACGGGCAGGACCGTCTTGCCCGCCAGCCACGCCACGGGATGCTCGGTGCCCGACACGGTGACGCCGGCCCAGGCGTGCTCGGCGGTGGCGACGAGCAGGTCGGCGTTCGCGGCGAGCGCGGCGCGGGCGATGTCGTTGGCCGCGACGGCGCTTGCGCGTTCGGTGTGGGTGATGACGACGGCGTGCGCGCGGGCGAGGGAGGCCATCGGCTCCCGCAGCCGACCGAGGGGCAGCAGCGCGTCCTCCATCGGGCTGCGGGTGGCGTCGATCAGCACGACATCCAGCGCTCGGGCGATCCGGCGGTGCTGGAACCCGTCGTCGAGCACGATCGTGTCGACGCGTTCGCCTCGCTCGGTCCCGAACAGGGCGATCAGGCCCTCGGTGCGGTCGGGCCGGGCGACGATGGGCAGGTCGTCGAAGGCGGCGGCGTACTCGTCGGCCTCGTCGGACCGCCCGTCGGCCCGGCGGGACGACCCGTAGCCGCGCATGGCGATGCACGGGTCGTGGCCCGTGAGTCGCAGCCGGTCGATGACGCGTCGGACCATGGGGGTTTTGCCGGTGCCGCCGACGGAGAGGTTGCCGATGCTGATGACGGGACGGTCGAAGGTGACGACGCCCTCGCCGCGGTCGAAGCGGTCGTTGCGTGCGCCGATCTGGGACGCGTAGAGGCGCGACATCGGCTTGAGGATGGCCCGGAGGAGGGGGTTCACCCCCGAGGCTATGCGGCCGGCGCGGCGCTATGCGTCCCGGTTGCGGTCGCCCTCGACCAGGCGGAGCCGGGGCTCGGCCTCGCCGGCGGTCTCGCGGCGCAGCCGCTCGATCTCACGCCGCATCTGCTGGAAGTCGGCGCGGTACTTCGCCCGCTGCTGGGCGGCGATCTTGGAGTTGTTGATGGCGTCGAGGATGGCGAGCACGACGAGCAGGGAGACGAGACCGAGGACGAGGGCGGCGGTGAACACGAAGCGTCTGGGCTGGTGGGGCCCGCTGATGCCGAAGAGGAAGACGAGCAGGGGCTGGAGGACGATCATGACGAGGCTGGAGGCGGTACGGATCTTGCGCCGGGACTCGGGGACCTCCGACTCGCGCATCGCCTGGATGTAGGCGGCGAGGACGAGCATCATGAACGCCGCGGGCGGGACGATCACCCAGAGCGGGAGCACGCCGCCGGTCACGCTACGGACTCCGTCAGGGGCGGGCCCGCGACGAGCCACGCGTCGAGGCGTTCGGGCAGCCGTCGCATGGGCAGGCCCATGACGGTGGTCGGGTCGCCCGCGCACTCGATGGGCCAGCCGTCGGCCTGTCGTTCGGAGAGGTTGTAGGCCCCGGCCTTGCCCCGCCACGCGCCGGAGGCGATGTAGCGGTCGATGTCGGCGTCGTCGACCGGTCCCCAGGTGACATCGGCGACATCGACGATGAGCTCGCGTTTGCCCGAGGGGTCGACCAGGGCGACGCCGGTGAGGACCTGGTGGGTGCCGCCAACGAAGGAGGCGATCATGGCGCGGGCTTGCGGCTCGTCGGCGGGCTTGCCGAGCAGGGCGCCGTCGGCGGCGCAGACGGTGTCGGCTCCGAGCACGACGGCGTGGTCTTCGAGTTCGCGGGCGACGGACCAGGCCTTGAGGAAGGCGAGGGCGGCGACCCAGTGCTCGGCGTCGACCGAGCCGGGCAGCAGGCCGCCGTCGTCGACGCCCTCGGCGACCTCGAAGGCGATGCCCGCTTCTTGGAGCATCAGCCGCCGGCGGGGGCTGCGGCTCGCGAGGATGAGCCGGGGCGGGTTGGCGTGCTGCCGATCCATGCCGACAGTCTACCTCGGATCCGGCGCCGTCTTGTCTAGGCTTGGCCATGAAGGCGCACCTGTTTCAGCTCGATCTGGCCTGGGAGGACCGAGAAGCCAACTTCCGGCTCGTGGAACGGGCCGCCGGCTCGGCCGAGATCCACGCCGGCGATCTGATCGTGCTGCCCGAGCTGTTCGATTCCGGGTTCAGCCTGACCACGGCGCGGACCGCGGACGCCGGGGGCGCGACCCTGCGATTCCTGCTCGATCTCGCGGGCCGGCTCGGCGTGACGGTGCACGGGTCCCGCACCGTGAGCGAGGGCGACCGGGGCAGCAAGGCGACGAATCGCGCCACGATCGCCGGCCCGAGCGGGCGGCTGCTCTGCGAGTACGCCAAGATCCATCCCTTCACCTTCGGCCGAGAGCCCGAGGCCTTCGACGGCGGCGACTCGATCGAGACCTACGGCTGGAACGGGCTGACGGTCTGCCCGGCCGTCTGCTACGACCTCCGCTTCCCGGAGCTGTTCCGCATCGGGCTCGGGCGCGGGGCCGAGGTGTTCGTGCTCGGTGCCAACTGGCCAGCCGCCCGGCAGGGGCACTGGCGAGCGCTCGCCCTCGCGCGGGCGATCGAGAACCAGGCCTTCGTGCTCGCGGTCAACCGCACCGGCAGCGACCCGCATCTGGCGTATGCCGGCGGGACGATCGCCGTCGATCCCAAGGGCGAGATCCTGGGCGAGCTCGGCGACGAGCCCGGCGTCTTGAGCGTGGAGGTCGACCCCGAGCGCGTGCGCGAATGGCGCAGCGTCTTCCCGGCCTGGAGAGACATGAAACTGATGTGACCGGCGATCAGGTCGCGCCGGTGACGCGTTCGATCTCGCTCAGCGGGGTCACGCCCGAGGCCGCCATCTTCCAGCCGGACTGTTCGAGGGTGTGGAAGAGCCCCTGCTCGATGACGCTCTTGATGGCATGGATGGTCGGCCCGCTGAGGACGACGTCCCGCAGCTCATCGTTGACCTCGAGCATCTCGTACACCGCGCCCCGGCCCTGGTAGCCGGTTTTGAGGCACCGCTGGCAGCCCGTTGGCACATAGAGCTTCTTGGTGTCGCCCAGGAACCGGCCCATGCGGGTGGCCTCGCCGGGGGTGACGGGCACGGCCCGCTTGCACTTCGGGCACAGCAGCCGGACGAGCCGCTGGGCGATCACCAGTTGCAGGCTGTTGGCGACGAGGTAGGGCTCGACCTCGAGGTCCATGAGCCGGAAGATGCTGCTGACGGTGTCCTTGGCGTGCACGGTGGAGAAGACGACGTGGCCGGTCATGGAGGCCTGCATCGCAACGCGTGCGGTGTCGGCGTCGCGGATCTCGCCCAGCAGGATGACATCCGGGTCCTGCCGGAGGACGGATCGCAGGAGCGAGGCGAAGGTGTGGCCCTTGGTGTTGTCGATGGGCATCTGCGTGACGCCCTCGAGCTGGTACTCGACGGGGTCCTCGATGGTGATGACGTTGCGCGACTCGCGGTCGACCTCGCGGAGGGCGTTGTAGAGGGTGGTGGTCTTGCCCGAGCCGGTGGGGCCGCAGCAGAGGATCATGCCGGCGTCGAGCTCGCAGGTCTTTCGGACGCGTTCGAGCATGTAGGTTGGCATGCCGAGCTCCTCGAGCGAGCGCGGGACATTTTTCATGTCGAGCACGCGGATCACGAGCTTGGCGCCGTGCACGGATGGGGTGAGGCTGACGCGGTACTCGACGCGCCGGCTCAACTCGGCCTCGGTCCTGAACTTGGCGGAGAAGTGCCCGTCGACGACGGCGTCTTTGGCCGAGTGCTTGGCCTGCGTGGCGGTCTTGATGAGGCCCACGGCGTTCTCGCCCACATCGCTGGGGAGGTCGATGATCCAGATCATCTGCCCGTCGACCCGCATGCGGACCGAGCAGATGTCCCGCTTGGGCTCGACATGGATGTCGGTGGCGTTGGTCTCGCTGGCGATCAGCAGCAGCAGCCGGCAGGCGATGGAGCCCGAGCCGGTGCCCTGGAGTGCGTCCGAGTCGTTGCCCGAGGCGTCGATGAGCTTGATCGTGGTCTTGTCCGTCCCGGGATCGCCGGCGGCCTCGAGGGTCCGCAGCAGTTCCGCCGACCAGGGGGCCGACTCGGTCGTTGCCGACGCCTTGATCTCGACCAGGAACTCGAAGCTTCCGATCTTGACCACATCGCCCTCGTGCAGGCGGACCTTATCGATCCGCTTTTTGTTCACCTTCGTGCCGTTGCGGCTGCCCAGATCCCGGCAGACGATCCGGCCCTTTTCGTCCACCTCGATCACGCAGTGGAACCGGCTGGCCCGGTCGTCCTTGAGCCGGAGGGTGTTGTCCGGGTGTCGGCCGATGGTGATCGGGTCGTCGCCGATGCGGATCGGGCGGCCCCGGTCGGTCAGCGGCTTGAGGCGGGCGTGGCTCAGAACGGTCTCCATACGGTGTAATGTAGCGGTTTGCGCATCCATGGGTCCTTGCGACGCCTCTTCCCATGATCGGTTCCCCGGTGGCCGGTCTTGCGGCCCGCCGCCCCACTACGATCCGCCCCATGATCGACCTCAAACGACTCCGTGAAGACCCCGAGCTGTACCGCCGGGGCGCGGCCGCGAAGCAGATGGCCGTCGACATCGACCGCGTGCTGGAGCTTGATGCGCGGCGACGCGAGCTGCTGACCAGGCAGGAGTCTCTGCGGGCCGAGCAGAAGTCGCTCGCCAAAGAGAGCGGCCCGAAGATCGGCCAGCTCATGGGCAGGCTCAAGTCGGCCCAGGGCGACGAGAAGGCGGCGCTCGAGGCCGAGGTCGAGCAGCTCCGCGCCAAGCCGGCGGCCCTCAAGGACGAGATCGGTGCGCTTGATGACGAGCTCGCCCGCGTCGGTCCCGAGCTCGACCGGCTGCTGCTCGAGGTCCCGCAGCCGGCGGATCCCGATGTGCCCGTGGGCGCGTCCGCGCAGGACAACATCGAGAAGGCCGTGTGGTCGCCCGGCTGGTGGGACCCGGCGAAGACGTTCGAGCAGAACAAGGGCTTCAGGCCGAGGCCTCACACGGAGCTGATCCAGTCGCTCGGGCTGGTGGACTTTGAGCGTGGCGTGAAGATGGCGGGCGCGCGGAACTATGTGCTGACGGGCGACGGCATGCGGCTGCACCAGGCGGTGCTGCGGTACGCGTTCGACTTCATGGCGAACGAGAACGGCTTCGAGCCGCGATCGGTGCCGGTGCTGGTGCGCGAAGAGGCGATGGTGGGCACGGCGTTCTTTCCGCACGGCAAGGAGCAGGCGTACCAGGTGAACGAGTCGGACCGCGGCGGCGGGCAGGACCTGTACCTGACCGGAACGGGCGAGGTGGGGCTCATGGGGCTGCACCAGGGCGAGATTCTTGACGAGGCCGACCTGCCGTTGTGCTATGTGACGGTGAGCCCCTGCTTCCGTCGGGAGGCCGGGGCGGCGGGGAAGGACACGGCGGGGTTCTACCGCGTGCACGCGTTCGACAAGGTCGAGCAGGTCGTGATCTGCCGGGCGGACGAGGCGGAGAGCCGGGCGTGGCATGTGAAGATGATCGGTTTCGTGGAGACGCTCTTGCAGCGTCTTGAGTTGCCGTATCGGCTGCTGCAGTGCTGCACGGGCGATCTTGGGGTGAAGAACGCGGACATGATCGACATCGAGTGCTGGATGCCGGGCCGCGGCGTGGTTGACGCCGACGGCGTGCCCGCGGGGGACTGGGGCGAGACGCACTCGGCGAGCCGGCTGTACGACTTCCAATGCCGGCGGCTGAACATGCGGTACCGCGAGGGCGGCGAGTCGGGCAAGGGCCAGACGGTGTTCTGCCATTCGCTGAACAACACGGTGCTGGCGAGCCCGCGGTTTCTGATTCCGCTGCTGGAGATGTACCAGAACGCGGACGGCAGCGTGACGATTCCGGGGGCGCTGCGGCCGTACATGAACGGGGCGGAGCGCATCGAACCCGTGGCATGAGCGAGCCCTCTGCGTGAGCGATACGGGCATCACCAACCCGACCGGTGCGATCAGGACGCTGAGCGTGCTGATGCCGGCGCACAACGAGGCGCGGACGATCCGCGAGATCGTCCGTCGGGTGCTGGCGTCTCCGATCGCGCCGGCGATCGAGCTGATCATCGTTGACGACGGCTCGACCGACGGATCACGCGAGGTCATCGATGAGCTGGCCGCGGGCGATGAACGGATCGTGGCGATCCATCACGAGGTGTCGCGTGGGAAGGGCAGCGCGATCCGCACGGCGATTGGTGCGATGACGGGCGATGTGGCGATCGTGCAGGACGCTGATCTCGAGTACGACCCGAACGATTACGCGGTGGTTCTCGACCCGATCCTCGCGGGCGAGGCGGACGCGGTGTACGGCTCGCGGTTTCTCAAGAGCCCGCGCCGGCAGGTGCACGGGTTCTGGCACTCGCAGGGCAACCGGCTGCTGACGCTGCTGTGCAACATGGTGTCGAACCTGGCGCTGTCGGACATGGAGACCTGCTACAAGGCGATCCGGGCGGACCTGCTCAGGTCGATGCCGTTGACGAGCACGCGGTTCGAGTTCGAGGTGGAGGTGACGCTTCGGCTGGCCCGTCGGGGCGTGCGGATCTACGAGGTGCCGATCAGCTACCACGGTCGGACGCGCGAAGAGGGCAAGCAGATCGGCGTGAGGGACGGGTTTCACGCGCTGTGGGCGATGTTCAAGTACGGCGTGCTTGATCGGCGGTGATCGATGGGCTCAGGCGTCGCCGAGCGCGAGGCCGAACCGGGCGAGGGGGACGCTGCCGCTGGTGAAGACGCGCTCGGGCTCGCACGCCGAGCGGAGCGCGGCGATGAGTTTGCGCATGTCGTCGGGGGGCGGTGCGCAGAAGACCATGGGCTCGTTCGTCATCGGGTGCTCGATCGCCAGCAGCGCCGCGTGCAGCGCCTGCCGCCCGAACACGGTTCCGTCGGGCAGTTCGAACGCTCGTCCGCCGTACATGTCGTCGCCGACGATGGGCCAGGCGTCGTCGGACAGGTGCACGCGGATCTGGTGCGTGCGGCCCGTCTTGAGTTCGAGTTCGACCAGCGAGAAGTGCTGGTCTCCGACGGGCCGTTCGTGCAGCGTGTAGCGCTCGTGGACACGGCAGATGGTGACGCTGGGCTTGCCGAGGTCGTCGTAGCGGACGACCTGCTTCTCGCGGTAGCCCTTGACCTTCGAGGGGTGCGGTCCGATGGGCTTGTCGATGACATGTGCGTCGGGCTCGACTCGGCCGTGGGTGACGGCGAGGTAGCGTTTGTCCGTGGTTCGCTTCTCGAACTGCGCGCCGAGCTTCCAGTGCGTGTGTTCGTCTTTGGCGAAGACGATGCAGCCGGTGGTGTCGCGGTCGAGGCGGTGGACGACGCCGGGCCTGGCGAGGTCTCGGCCGAGCGGGGAGAGCTCGCCTGTTGAGACGTTCTCGAAGTGCCAGGCGAGTGCGTTGATGAGTGTGCCGTCGGGCTCGGACCGCGCCGGGTGCACGATGATGTCGGCCCGCTTGTTGAGCACGATCAGGTGGTCGTCCTCGTGGAGGACATCGATGGGGATCTCTTGCGGGACGACATCGGTCGGCGGGGGCGGGGGGATGGCGAGCCGGACGACATCGTCCCGCCGGAGTTTCGTCGACGACTTCGCGGGCTTGCCGGAGACGGTGGCGCCGCCGGCGTCGATGATCTGCTGGAGCTGGCTTCGGCTGAGGAATCGGATGCGTGTGGTGAGGTACTTGTCGAGCCGGGGCTCGTTGAGGTCGCGGGCGAGGGTGAACTGCACGCGGGGCATGGATGCCGACTCGGATTCGCCGCGGGCCTTCTCGACGGCGGCGCGAAGCCGATCAGGGTCGAGCTTGCCGCCGGGCTGGGTCAGCCCGTCGGCGTCGATGATGGGCGCTTCGGACTCGGGCCCGAAGTCGCCGGGGTCGTCGTTGGGGGGCACGGCTCACCCGCCTTCGGTGCCGCCGCCCGTGTCGCTCGCGGGATCCGGTTCGGTGTCGGCCTCGGTCGGGGCGTCGGGCTGGACGAACTCGAGCTCGGTGCCCTCGGGCGCTTCGATGGCGCCTTCGCCCGGAAGGGTCGGTCCGACCGGGGCGTCGAGCATCGGCGGCGTGACCGTCTCGGGCGTCTCGGGGTCGGGCGTCTCGGGCTCGGGGATCTCGGGCAGATCGGCCTGCCGGTAGAGCTGCACATCCGCGAGGCCCTGGTCCAGCGAGGCGATGCGTCGCTCGGCGAGGGCGGCGTACATCGGGAACATCGCCACGCTCGCGGCCTCCTTTGCCGACGCGTACGCTGCCCGGGCCGCCTGGTCGTCGCCCCGCGACTCGGCGACGGCGGCTTTGCCGAACCACGCTCCCACGACATGGATCGCCGGCCCGATCTCTGTGTCGGTGCCGGCGATCACGCGGTCGTACAGCGCCTCGGCCTTGCTCAGGTATTCCTCGCGCTCGGCGTCGGAGATCAGGTCGCTCTCGGCGACCTGGTTGGTCGGCTGCTGGGTGTCGGGGTCGACCTCGAAGGTTGCGCCGGGCTTCATGCCCGTGGCGACGGCCTGGAGGTAGACATCCGCCTCGCGCAGCCGGGCCATGGCACCGATGCCGCGGACGTCGCCGTACTGCTCGGCGAGGGCGCTCAGCGACTGCGGGTTGGGGCTGGCGGTCTCGGTGATGTCCACATGCTGGGCGAAGGCCTCGTTGACCCTGGAGTTGCCCATGCGGTCGAGCTGCTGCTTGCCGGCGTAGAGGCCCACGATCAGGGCGAGGGCCAGGAGCACATGGCCCGAGTACTTGTTGATCAGCTGGATGAGCTCGGTGTTGAGCCGGCTCTCTTCTAGGCCTGCGCCCTCGCGGATCTCGCGGCTGCGGTCGTCCATGGTGGTTCCTTCACTGCGTCGGTCGGCCCACGCGGCGGGGCTGGGGGGATGGTAGAGGGCCGCCCGTGCGTTCGCCCCAGAATCGCCAGGGTTCGGGCGATTCGAGGTCGGCTGGGGGCGCGAGGGCGTCGCGGACGGCGGCGACGAGTGCCTCGAGACCCGAGCCTGTTCGGACGGACAGGGCGAGGTCGGCACGCCATGCGGGGGGGCCCACGTCGCTGCGGGCGGCGACCACGAGTTCGGGCTCGCGGGGGCAGACGCTGCGCGGATCGGTGCTGGAGCCGTCGCCGATGGCGACGACCAGGTCGGCCGTGCGGATCACGGGCTCGGCGCTCTGGATGGCTTGGGCCTCGACCCCCACCGCTTCACGCCGGCCGGGGGTGTCGACCCAGTGGACAACGAGGCCTGCGAGATCGACGGTGGCGCCGATGTGGTCGCGGGTGGTGCCGGGCTCGTCGGCGACGAGCGCCGCGGCCCGGCCGACGAGGGCGTTGAGCAGGGAGGACTTGCCGACGTTCGGGGGTCCGACGGCAGCAACGACGGGCGGGTCGATGAGGCGGGAGAGCCGGCGATCGCGGTCGGTCGCGGGGCGATCCGGGTCGGCGTTCCGCCACCGCCGGGGCTGATCGAGCAGCAGGTCGGCCGCGAGCGGGCTGGGCGCTCGGGCCAGCGCGACGAGCATCGCCGCCTCGAGGTCGGACTCGGCCTCGGGGAATTGTTCGCGGGGTGTTGGCTGGTCGGCCCGCTCGAAGCCGAGGTCGTCGAGCGCGTCGGCGATCGCGTCCTGCACCGCCGGCCCGCCGTGGGGCATGAGGGCGGCGTGCGTCGGGCTCAGCCGGGCGATGATGCCGGTGTCGACGCCGCAGATCGGGCGGAGGGTGATGGCTCCGACCGCGGGGACCGCGCCGGCGATCCGCGCGAGCGCGGTGTCCAGATCGTGCAGCGTGGCCGACGAGAGTTCGATGATCGCGAGCGCCGCCGGTCGGCTGCGCGGCGTCGCGATGCGCCAACGGGCGGTCATTGCTCGGGGTCGTCGCCCGAGGCGTACCGGGCCCGGGCGGCGGCGATGCCTCGCAGGACGAGGTCGGGGACCATGTGCTCGATGAGTTCGTCGCCGGCGAGCAGGGTCGGGGCGTCGCCGCCGGTGGCGATGATCTGCGGGTAGGCGTCGTAGTAGTCGGCATATCGCTCGGCGAGGTAGCGGACGCTGCCGCGGATGGCGGCGCGGACGCCGAGGAACATCGCGTTGGCGGTGGAGGTGCCGAAGGGCTCGAGGGGGTCTGGCATGTCGGCGAGCGTGAGCTGGGGGAGGGCGGCGGTGTTGGCGTGGAGGGCGTTGAGCATCATCTGGCCGCCGGGGATGATGGCGCCGCCGTGGAAGACGCCCGCGCCGTCGACGAAATCCACGGTGAGTGCCGTGCCGGCGTCGACGACGATGCACGCCTGCTGCACCGTTGCGTAGGCGCCGAGGGCGGCCAGGAGGCGGTCCTGTCCCACCCGGTCCGGCTCGTCGAGGTTGGTCGCGATCGGCACCGGCAGCGCGGGCCCGAAGCGTTCGACCGGCAGCCCGGTGGCGCGGGCGAGCTCGGCGGCCACCGGGCCGGCCTGCTTGTCGTTCACGGAGGCGAGCAGCACGGCATCGGGCTCGTCTTCGAGGGTTTCGATGAGGCCGGCGGCTTCCTTGACGACTGCGGCGGGATCGGCGCTGCGGGCCGACCGGTGGTGCGAGACCTCGAGCCCCGTGACCACGCCCACGGCAGTGGTGGTGTTCCCCACCGAGACCGCCAGCACGCGGCCCGGGGGCGGGACGAACTCGGCGGCGCGTGGATCGAAGGGTGTGTCGTCGGGCATCGGGGTCCTCGTGGGTCAGGCCGCGGGCGACGCGGCCGCGACGCAGACGATACGCTGGAAGCGGAGCGAACCGGGCCCGGTTGCGGCCGGAGTCCTGCTGGGGACCTGCGTGATCGACATGGCCGAGCGATGCGAGAGCGACCCGTCGATCGAGCGGGTGGCGATTGACGAGATGACCTTCCCGCTCGGGGTCTACCCCATCGAAGCGATGGAGCCCCGTCAGGGCTACACGCTGGACTTTGAGTCCGCCGACGGCGACGAGGAGCAGGGCGAGTGGGAGGAGTGGCCCGACCGCTACGTGTACGACATCGTGGTGTCCGCCGAGCGGCTGGGGCCCCTGATTCAGAGCCTTCTGAGCCTGATGCCGTCGCGGATCTACCCCATTCTCGATGTGCTGGGACGCGATGCCTACCGCGAGATCGATCCGTTCATCAGCTACGACCTGATGGGGCTGGACCAGCTGTTTGACGGGCTGATCCGCTATCGCCCGTTCTTTCTGGAGGACGGCCTGGTCGGTTTCGGCGCGATGGCCGAGTCGCCGTTCTTTTATGTGTTCGTCGACGAGCACAAGATCGTGACCGTCCGGGCCGAGCCGATTCTCAAGGAGCGGATCGAGCGGATCCTGTCGGCCTTTGACCTCTCCGAGCGTGACGACCCGGCGGGGGCGGACTCGGTGGCGCACGAGCACCGGGGGGTGCTGCTCACGCCGCCGGACGACGCGTCGTATCTGTCGTTCGACGAGATCGTCGAGCGGCTTCGCGACGAGTGGCGGCTGCTGCTGAACGTGGATCCGGAGTCAAACATCGACGAGCGTGGGCGGGATCTGGGGATCACGCCCTGGCGGTGCATCGTGCGGGTCGGTGACGGGTCGAAGCATGTTCGGTATTCGGAGGTGCTCCTGACCGCCGGGTCGATCCGGGACGCTGAGGACCTGGCGATCGACGCGGTGCTGGGCGATTTGCCCGAGGTGCCACCCGGGGCCGAGCCGCTGGTCGTGGCGGCGGACCGGCTGACGGCTGAGACGTTCCGTCGCGAGGTGGGCGAAACGGGGTCGGTGGTGAAGCGGAGCGACCTGTCGTCGTCGCGGATCTTTGTTCGAAGATGGCTGGATGGAGAGCCCGGGTGACGCGACACGCCGCGGGTGTCGGGACGGGAGTTGGTGTCGAAGTTGTGGTCGAAGTGCGAATCGGTTCAGGGTGGCATTTGCAAGCGGGCGTCGGGAGGTGTATCTTCCGGCATCGGTGAGGCGGGGCAGCGAGGCCCGGCCAAAGCCGAGCGGCGGGGTTGGGTGCACGGCCCTCACGATGAGGGTCAAATCCGAACCCAGAAACAGGCGCGTGGCGGCGGATCTTTCCGCACGCCACGGCTCAGGCCGCGGACAGCGCGCACGTCTGGTGTGATCGAGGGACCGATCGCGGACGAGACCGGGGGATGACGCATCCTCGCGGAACATCGGAGCCTCGGACGAGCTAGCAACGCGCGGTGATCGACCAATTGCCGCCAAACCGGAGACACAGATGAGCAGCAAGAGCATCCGTTCGGCCCTCGCGCTCGGGCAGCTGAGCACGTCGTTCCTCGCAGCCGCCGCCGGCCTTGCGATCGGCGCCACCGCCCACGCATCCGCCCAATCGGGTTCGGCACGGAGCTCGGCGGTGCAGGCCGACCCGAACGCCTCGCTGCTGCTCAACCAGGCCGAGGATCTGCTCAACCGGGGCCAGCTGGTCCGTGCAGGCGATGTGCTCGCCTCGCTCGAAGACCTGGAGGGCATGTCCGAGCGGGATGCCGTTCGGGCGAACGATCTGATCGGTTCGCTCGAGCGTCGGCTCAAGACGGCCGACCCGGTCGAGATGAGCATCCAGAAGGCCGAGCTGGCTTCGGCCCGGGGCGACCTGGCGGCGATGACCCGCCACCTCGAACAGGCCGAGCGTCGCGGCGGTCTGGGCTACGCCCAGCAGACGCGGGTCCGCGAGCTTCGCGACGAGGCGGCGGTGATCCGCGGCTCGCTTCAGGCGATCGCGGGCGATTTCGAGTCGCAGGCCGCCGCCGATTTCGAGGCCGGCCGCTACGGCCGGGCCAAGAGCACGCTGATGATCCTGACCCGCGGCGGTGTTGAGCTGACGCCCGAGGCCGACGCGATTCGGCGGTCGATTTTCGAGCTCGAGCTCAGCCGCGGGGCTCCGTTCGCGTCCGCCGAGGCGGCGGGTCTGTTCGAGCCGGGCGTGCTGGAGCGCGTGGCGTCGGACGAGCTGGCGCTGCCCGCGATCGCGCTGTTTGGCGATGTGTCGTTCGACGATCAGCCGGGCGTGATCCGGCGTGAGGGCGAGGATCGCCCCGAGGCCGAGCAGCCCGAGAACCAGGACCCGCCCGCGGACGACATCCTCGACCGCTCGCTGCGGACCGTGGCGCAGGAGAAGCTGGCGAACGCGAACCGTGCGTACCAGAACGCGAACTACGCGACGGCGATCCAGCTGTACGACGAGCTGCTGACGACCGACCGGGCGTTCCTGACCGCCGAGCAGATCGAGACGGCCAACGAGCGGATGACCGCCTCGCGCGTGGCGCTCGACCAGCCCACGGCCGTCGACCAGCCGCTGCGTGATTTCGAGGCCGAGCTTGCGATCCGGCGCGACCGGACCGACGCGGAGTTCAACAACTTCATCAACCAGGCCGAGCAGGCATTGGCCGAGGAGCAGACGCAGGAGGCCCGCGACGCGATCGCCCAGGCCCGGCTGACGCTCGGCGCGAACCGCGACATTTATGCGGAGAGCGAGTTCGAGGCCCGGCAGGACCGCATGACGAGCATCCTTGAGCGGATCGCCACTCGTGAGATCCAGATCCAGGAGATCGAGGCCGAGCGTCTGACCGAGGACCTCGTCCGTCAGCAGCAGCTGCAGGCCCGCGAGCAGGAGCAGTCGCGTCAGGCGAAGATCAACGAGCAGCTCGACCGCGCCCGCGCTTTGCAGCTGGACATGAAGTACCGCGAGGCGCTGCAGGTGCTGGACCAGGTGCTGTTCCTGGCTCCGAACGATCCGGCCGCCCTGCTGATGCGCGACATCATCTACGACATCTCGCTCGTTCGCCGGTACAACAACTTCCGCAAGGTCCGCGGGCAGGAGTTCTCCGAGCTGCGCATCGACAACCTTGAGGCGTCGAAGCCCATCACGGACCTGATGACATTCCCGAACGACTGGCCCCGCGTGAGCCTGAACCGCGGCGAGCCGGTGGCGCAGTCGGAATCGCCCGAGAACCGCCGGGTGCTCGCGGAGCTGGAGACCCAGCGGATCCCGTCGGTGAACTTCGACAACCCGCTGTCGGACGTCGTGGGCTTCCTTGAGGCCGTGACGAGCCAGAACTTCGATGTCGACTGGCAGAGCCTCGAGCTCTTGTCGATCGACGAGCAGACGCCGGTGACGCTCCGGCTGAACAACGTGTCGGTCAAGACGGTGCTCGATCGCCTGGTCGACAAGATCAGCGACCCGCTCGCGCCCGCCGACTGGGCGGTGCAGGACGGCATCGTGCAGATCGCCTCGGACGAGCAGCTTCGCCGCGAGACCACGCTGGTCATCTACGACATCCGCGACCTGCTGATCGAGGTGCCGGACTACCAGGACGCGCCCGAGATCGACCTGCAGTCCGTGCTGCAGAGCCAGCAGGGCGGCGGCGGCGGCCAGAGCCCGTTCGGCGGCGACCAGCAGGGCCAGCAGGACGAGGAACGGGACCGCCAGCAGCGCATCGACCAGATCATCGACATTATCCAGAACAACGTGGACTTCGAGGGCTGGCAGGCCAACGGCGGCGACACCGGCTTCATCCAGGAGCTCAACGGCAGCCTGATCATCACCAACACCTCGAAGAACCACCGCGAGGTGCAGGGCCTCTTGAGCCAGATCCGCGCCCAGCGGGCCATGCAGATCAACGTCGAGACCCGGTTCCTGCTGGTCAACCAGGACTTCTTTGAGGAGATCGGTTTCGACATCGACCTGTACCTCAACGCCAACAACAACCAGGTCGGCTTCGCCCGCGGCAACGACCCGACCATCCAGGCGTCGGACTTCTTCAACTTCGGCGGCGGCAACCAGGGCGTGCTGCGGGATGTCAACGGTGCCGGCTTCGACACCACCGCGACGGACACCGCCAACACCTCGACCCAGGGCGTGATCAACCCCACCGAGTTCAGCCCCATCGGCGTGAATTCCAACTCGCTCGGCCTCGCCGAGGGGCTGGCGATCGGCGACTTCGCGACCTCGATCCTCGGCGCCGCCCCGGCGCTGGGCGTGGCTGGGCAGTTCCTGAACGACATCCAGGTGGACTTCCTCGTGAAGGCGACCCAGGCGGACCGGCGATCGGTGCAGCTCACCGCGCCCCGGCTGACGTTCACCAACGGGCAGATCGCCAACATCGTGGTGGCGACGCAGACGGCGTTCGTGTCGCAGCTCAACCCGGTGGTGGCGACCTCGGCGGTGGGCTTTGACCCGACAATCGCGGTGGCGTCGGAGGGTGTGACGCTGGAGGTCGAGGGCACGGTGAGCTCGGATCGGCGGTATGTGACGCTGAACGTGCAGACGGGCGTGTCGCGGATCGACGGCTTCGCGCAGCAGGCCGTGACGGCGGTCGTCGGCGGCGACATCGTCGACTCGGCGGACACGCAGTCGTTCATCCAGCTTCCGACGGTTACTGTGACCCGCATCCAGACGACGGTGACGGTTCCCGACCAGGGCACGGTGCTCTTGGGCGGCCAGCGGCTGGTGACCGAGTTCGAGGTCGAGACGGGCGTGCCGGTGGTCAGCAAGATCCCGGTGATCAACCGGTTCTTCACCAACCGGGTCGAGAGCAAGGAAGAGCAGACGCTGCTGGTGCTGATCAAGCCGACGATCCTCATCCAGTCGGAAGAGGAAGAGCGGAACTTCCCGGGTCTGAACGACACGATCCAGAGCAGCTTCGGCGGCTGATCCCGCGGCCTTCCGGAGTCGAGCCGGGGCCTTTCCGGGCGTCAATTCGCGTGCCGATTCGGTGCGAGCGCGGCCTCACGAGGCCGGGAACGGCTATCGTCCGGCACACGATGGTGGTCCGCCGGCTCTTGCGGCCTCGGATCGGGAGGTTGATCTATGCCCAGCCAGTCTCGGCTCCGCATGTCCGAAAGCGACGGGGTGACGACGGTCGAGTTCATCGACCGCAACATTCTGGACGAGGCGAACATCCAGGCGATCGGCGAAGAGATCGCCACGGTCATCGAGCGGGCCAACCCGCCCAAGCTGATCATCAGTTTCTCGAATGTGGATCACCTGTCGTCGGCCGCGCTGGGCCAGCTGATCACGATCAACAACAAGGTCCGCGACAAGGCCGGGCAGCTCCGGCTGGCGAACATCGACCCGCAGATCTACGAGGTGTTCGCGATCACGAAGCTGAACAAGATCTTTGAGATCCACAACACGACCGAAGAAGCGGCCGGCAGCATCGGCTGACAACAGACGCCCGCTCGCCCGGGCGCGCAACACAGGCTCACCCGCGGATCATCGGCGGTCGTGAGAGATTGGGGGCCCGGCCGGTGGCAGCACCCGACCGATCCAGCGGCAGCAACGGCGGCGCCTCGGCGAGCGCCTCGCTCGCGGTGACGAACGACCGCTCGGCGATCAGCGGGCTGGGCGAGCGGTTCGTCCGCGAAGCCGGGGCGGCGGGCTACTCCGAGGCCTCCTGCTTTGCCGTCCGCCTTGCGCTCGAGGAGGCGGTGGTCAACGCGTTCCGCCACGGGCACAGGCACCTTGACGCCGGCGTGCCCGTCCGGGTCGACTATGCCATCAGCCCACAGACGATCGAGATCACGATCGAAGACGCCGGCCCGGGCTTCGACCCAGCGGACGTGCCCGACCCCACTGCGCCCGAGAACATCACCAAGACCAGCGGACGCGGGCTGCTGCTCATCCGGTCGTACATGAGCGAGGTTCGGCACAACGCCAAGGGCAACCGCATCGAGATGCGCTACGACAAGCCCGACTGACGGCACTGCCTGCACCGCCCGCATCGCCCCCACCGCCCGCACCGCCCGCAAGGGAACCCGGCGGGGCCAGCGAGCAGCGGATCAGGGCATCCCCTGCTGCGACGGGCGTGAATCCGCCGGCCGGGCCCGACCCGCCGCATCTCTCTCGCAACTTTGTCAGAACAGATGCGCGGCCGAGAGCGATATACTGTTGTGAGGTGTCGGCCGAGGTCGACGCCCCGTCCGTGAAAGGAGCCCACCGTGACCACCACCGAGACCCAGGCCCCCCCCGGTGTGATCATCACCGAGACCGCGGCCCGTGAGATCGACACCATCATCGAGCAGCAGGAACTCAACCGCGAGACCGTCGCCCTCCGCGTTGGCGTCAAGGGCGGCGGGTGCAGCGGGTTCAGCTACCTGCTCGACCTGACCGAGACCGTCAAGGACACCGACGAGGTGTTCGAGCAGCACGGCATCCGCGTCGTGTGCGACCCCAAGAGCCTGCTGTACCTGAACGGCACCACCGTCGACTTCAAGGACGAGCTCATGGGGCGCGGGTTCGTCTTCCAGAACCCCAATGCCACCAGCTCGTGCGGGTGCGGATCCAGCTTCTCGGCCTGATCAGTCCGCCACAAGCGAGACACCCCAGACAGCCTCTGCGGATCCGCGAGGCTGTTTTTGTGTGTCGTTCTGGAGGTCGTTGAGACAGTTTGGTACACTGACGCTTTGGCCAGGCGAGCGCCCCAGTGGACCGGGGCCCGCAGCGGCACACGGACGCGTGCATGAGTCAGACCCCGATGCCACCGCAGACCATGCAGGGGTACGCCCCGCCGTCGGTGACGCAATTCTCGGTCTTTCTCGACAACAAGGTCGGCAAGCTCTACGACCTCGTTGAGGCGTTCGACGGGTCCACATCCGAGATCTGCGCGATCAGTGTCCACGAGGCGTCGGACCACGCGGTGGTGCGGCTGATCACCAACGGCAGCCGGCTGGCAAGGGATCTGCTGCGGGCCGAGGGCCTGCCCTTCAGCGAGCTGGATGTGCTGGTGGTTGAGCTCGGCTCGGGTCACAGCCTGACCACCATGTGCCTGCACCTGCTCGCGGCGGAGCTGAACATCCGCTTTGCGTATCCGCTGATGCTCAAGCCCAACGGCAAGCCCACGATCGCGATCGCGGTTGACGATCTGACGCTCGCGGGGCAGATCCTGCGGCGCAAGGAGTACCGTCTGCTGGGCGAGTTCGACCTGCCCCGGTCGGCCTGAAGCCGGCTGTGCCCGCGTGCAACCCGCGGAAACGGGAAGAATACAGACCAGTCGGGGGTCCAATCAGGGATACGGTAGACGAACGGAGACGAACAGCTGTGTTGCCGTGGGCGTTGGCCGCCCGGGCGAAACGCGGACTCGCAACCACGAAGGAGCAGCCCATGCGACGAACCTATGCACTCGCGGCGACGATGATGATGGCCATGGGCTCGACGGCGGGCCTCGCTTCGGCGCAGGACCTGCTGGAGGGCACGACCCCGGCCAAGGTCATCGAGGCCGAGAAGGCGACGGTGCAGGGCCTCAGCACCACCGGCGAGGTGACCCTGCCCGATCTCATGCCGGGCGACGCGGCCCCCAAGCTCAAGGTCGCCAGTTATGTGAAGGGCACGCCGATCTCGGAGTTCGAGGAGGGCACGGCCTACCTGGTGGACTTCTGGGCCACCTGGTGCGGGCCGTGCATCGCGGCGATGCCTCATCTGACCGAGCTGCAGGAGAAGTACAACGACGACAACTTCGAGCTCATCGGGGTGTCGATCTGGGAGCAGCACGAGGGCGAGGCGCTGATCGAGCATGTCTCGCGGTGGGTCGAGGCCCGCGACGAGCGGATGGGCTACACCGTGGCGATCGATGACAACGGCGCGATGGCCGAGTCGTGGATGGTGGCCTCGGGCCAGCAGGGCATCCCGACGGCGATGATCGTCGACCGCTCGGGCGACATCGCCTGGATCGGCTACGGCAACGAGCCGACGATGGACGCCGCGCTGGCCGCGGTGATCGATGGCTCGTGGGACATTGAGCAGGCCCGCGCCGACCGCGTCGAGCGGATCAAGGAGGACGCGACGCAGGGGAACCAGCGGATCTGGTACGGCCGGTTCATGGAGCTTGCGCAGAGCGGCGAGCGGGACCGGGCGGCGACGCTCGCCGCGGCGCTGCTCGCGCAGGGCGAGGTGACGATCCCCGGGGCGCTCAACGGGATGGCCTGGGAGATGGTCGAGGCCGAGGGCTGGAGCCAGGGCGCCGTGGCCGTGGCGCGTGACCTGGCGATCGAGGCGATCGAGCGCACGGGCGACGACCCGGCGATCCTCGACACGCTCGGGTGGGCGTACTACCGGCTGGGCGAGTATGACAAGGCGATCGAGACGCAGACCAAGGCGGTCGCGAACGCCGGCTCGGACGAGACGAAGGCGGAGCTGGGCAAGGCGCTCGAGACCTTCAAGGCCCGCGGCGGCTGAGCGTTCGGACCGATACCACGGCACGCGCGGCGCCCGCGGGCGCCGCGTTTTTTTGTGCCCTTTTCGTGCGCTTTTGGGCGGGGCGGGCTAGTTGAGGTCGTGCGCGGTCAGCCAGTGTTCGGCGTCGAGCGCGGCCTGGCAGCCCATGCCCGCCGCGGTCACC
>DAIOTV010000012.1:0-53357 GCA_036751825.1 Phycisphaerales bacterium | reverse complement strand
CTGGGCGCATCGCAGGGCGACATGCAGAAGGGGCACATGCGGTTCGAGCCGAACATCAACTGCGTGCTGACGCTGACCGACGGGCGGACGGTGACGACGCCGATCGTGGAGGTGAAGAACCTGAACTCGTTCCGGAGCGTGGCGGGGGCGATCCGCTACGAGCTGAAGCACCAGCCGATGCGGTGGGTGGAGACGGGCGAGGCGCACGGGCCGGCGATGAAGTCGACGCGCGGGTGGGACGACGCGAAGGAAGTGACTTTCCTGCAGCGGTCGAAGGAGGACGCGCTGGACTACCGGTACTTTCCTGATCCGGATCTTGTGCCGGTGGTCGTGGATGCGGCGTGGAAGAAGCGGGTGCGCGAGCGGCTGCCGGCGTTGCCGGTTCAGCGGGCTCGGCGGTACCGCGACGGGCTCGGGCTCGCGGATCGTGACGCGCAGCAGATCGCGTTTGATCGCGGGATGGCGGAGGTGTTCGACGGCGCGGTGGACGCGGCCGCCGGGGCGGGCGTCGATCGGGCCGAGGCGGCGAAGCTGGCGGCGAACCTGATCGTGCAGGGGCTGGGGCGGATCGCCAACGAGCGGGAGAAGACGGTCGCGAAGCTCGGCGTTGATGGTGCGAAGGTCGGCGAGGTGATCGCGCTGCGGCAGGCGAACGCGATCAGCGGCAACGGCGCGGAGAGAGTGCTGGAGCTGATGATCGGCACGGACGAGTCGCCCCGCGCGATCGCCGAGCGCGAGAAGCTGCTCCAGGTGACGGACACCGGCGCGCTCGAGGGCTGGGTGGACGAAGTCATCGCCGAGTTCCCGGCCATCGCCGAGCAGATCCGCGGCGGGAAGCCGCAGGCGATCGGTCGGCTGATCGGCGAGGTGATGAAGCGCAGCGGCGGGCAGGCGGATGCGAAGGCGGTGCGGGAGATTCTGCTATCGAAGCTCGCTGATTCGTGAGTTCATGTCTTGCGAGGCCGAAGCGCAAGCGAGGCATGCCCTTTCGGAAGCAATGCCTCGCTTGCGCTTCGGCCTCGTCAAGACTGCGATGACGACACGCTATCCGCGGACGGTCTCGGGCTTGAGATCGAGCCTGGTGAGGCGGGCGCGGACGTTGTCGAGCACGTTCATGAAGTTGATGTACCCGTCGTACGGTGAGTCGTAGGGGCTGAAGTACTTGTGGACGTCGCCGTCGGCCCAGTACTTGGTGCACATGTAGTAGAAGTGGTCGCTGGTGGTGAGCTTTCGCCAGTCGTCGAGGAGGTAGAGGGCCTGCTTGGCGAGTTCGGGCTGGGTGTCGGCGACGGCCTCTGCGAGGGCGGCGGCCTTGCGGATTTCGGCCTCGGCCTTGTAGGTCTCGTGCAGGGCGTTGGCCTGCATGGCGTTGCCGAGCCAGGCGGAGAGGTCGCGCTCGGTGTCGGCCCAGCTGAGGTAGTTGGGCACATCGTACTCGCCGACGGGCTCGAACTGCTCGAGCGCCATGCTGGGGGTGATGAAGTGGTTCTCGCCCGGGGCGACATCAAAGATGGCGGCGGGCAGGGCGCGGACGAAGTCGAAGATGCCGGTGTCGGCCCACTGGTGCTCGCCGAAGGTTTCGTAATCCATGAAGAGGTTGACGAGGTAGCCGTCGCCGTTGACGTCGTTGACCCACTTGGCGAACTTCTCGGTGGTGAGGGGCCACTCGGCCCATCCGCGGTTGGAGAAGCGGAAGGCGACGTCGTCGGAGAGGGCGTAGTTCTTGAGCAGCAGGCCGAAGGGGCTCTGGCCTGCGCCCTTTGGTGCGCCGGGGGGTGTGTAGACGTAGCTGGGCTTTCGGTAGCCGAGGTAGGCGTCCCAGCCTTCGCAGCACATGCCGTTGAACCGGCGTGTGCCGTCGGGGTTGGTCATGTTGGCGACGGCGTGTCCGACTTCGTTGGAGTAGATGAGCTCGGTGTTTCGGAAGACCTTTGGGGTCTGCTTGAAGTACTGCTGGACGCGGGCCGTGTGCATGTCGACCTGCTCGAGGAACTCGCGGCGTGAGTAGAGGAAGCTGAGCGAGTGGTGGTAGGTCTCGCCCAGGAACTCGACGCAGCCGGTCTCGGCGAGGCGCTGGAAGCTGTCGAGCACATCGGGGGCGTACTCGGCGAACTGGTCGAGCGCGACGCCCGAGACGGAGAACGAGCAGCGGAAGTTGCCGTCGTTGGCCTCGATGAGCTCGAGCAGCAGGCGGTTCATGGGCCTGTAGCACTTGTCGGCGACCTTCTGGCAGATCGCGGCGTTCTTGTCGGTGTCGAAGTAGAAGGGGTGGTCGTCGAAGACCGAGTAGCGCTTCAGGCGGTAGGGCTGGTGGACCTGGAAATAGAAGCAGACTGAGGCCATGAGCGCTCCCGGTCGGGGGTGAGGGTCTTGGAGCATTGTACGACCCGGACGGCTTGCGTTCGAGGCGGGGGTGTATACACAGAACGACGAGCCCGGAGCGCGAGCGAGGGAACGACGCTTTCGCGGCGGAGGATGTGCCCCTCGCGACTCTCTGTGGCGATCTGCCGCGTGCCCGACAGGGAGCGGGGCGGCTAGGTCTTGGGGTTGATCGCGGCGGCGACCGCGAGGGGCGCGAGCACGAGCACGGGCAGGAAGACGGAGACGACGGCGGGCACACCCGGAACCGGGGCCGAGGTTCCCAGGGTCGCGCCGACGATGCAGGCGACGGCGACGGGCGCGCCGCGGAGGCTGCCGGTGAGCGAGTTGCCGGGCATGCGCGTGAGGAAGAAGGGCAGGGCGATGACGATGATGAGCAGGTTGCAGAGGGCCATGGCGATGCGGCCGAAGCGGTTGCGCTGGAGGCGATCGCGGACATTGGCGTCGCCGCCGCGGGTCTGTTCGAGCAGCGTACCGATCTGGCGGAAGCTGAGGTTCTGGCTGAAGCCGGCGTACTGAAGGACGGTGAGGGCGGTGGGGTCGAGGTCGGTGGCGATCGCGACGGGGACATCGACGGCGCTGGCCTCGGGCTCGATGAGATCCTCGACGCGGGCGCTGTCGGCGACCCAGGCTCGGGCCTGTTCGTCCCACTCGGCGCGCTCGGCGGTGATGTGGCGCGTGCCGGGGCCGGCGTCGTCGCGCTCGATGAACAGCGCGTCCTCGAGCACGGCGAGGTCGGCGTCGAATCGGGCGGCGTAGACGAGCAGGCGGCCCTGGTTGCCGGTGGCCAGCGGGATGGGGCCGGCGGCGGCCTGGCTCGTGCCCAGGTCGCGGTGCTCGCGTGTCAGCAGCTTGGCGACCTTGGGCAGCACGGCCTCTTGGTTCACGGCGGCGAGCCCGACCATGAACAGGCTGACGCCGAGGATGGGCGCGGCGACGCGTCGGAGGCTGAGGCCCGAGGCGAGCACGGCGACGGTCTCGCGGTGGCGCACGAGCTGCACGCAGGTGAAGCCCATCGCGCCCACGAGCACGATGCCGAGCATCATGTTGAAGAGCTGCAGCAGCCGGGGCCACCAGAGGTGCGCGATCCAGAGCGCGGTGAGCACGACGCGGCGGACGAGGCCCGGCTCTTCGCCGTCGGCCGTCGGCTCGCCCGCTGCTTCCCAGAACTCGTCGATGTTGATCGAGGCGTCGATGGTGACGACGAAGCTGAAGAGGATGGCCAGCAACGCCGCGATGTTGATGAGGTACTGCCGGGCGATGTAGCGGTCGATGAGCGTCATCGCGGCGCGTTCCAGCGCGACAGGCGCGATTCGGGGCGGAGCCAGGCGACCCAGATCCAGGCGATGGCGGCGCCGCCGGCGACATCGGTGAGGAAGTGCGCGCCCATGAGCAGTCGGGTCCAGGCGCAGCCGAGGGCGAGGAAGATCATGATCGGGAGCGTGCCCGGGATGAGCCTCGCGAGGACGATGGCGGCGCCGAAGGCGACGGCGGCGTGGCTGGATGGGAAGCCGAGGTTGCCGACGCCTCTGAACAGCGGGTCGATGAGCGGGATGTGGTGGATGTAGCCCTGGTAGTCGATGCTGCCGCCCGAGATCGGGCGTTCGCGGGCGACGACGAGCTTGCCGAGCTCGGCGAGGATGCCGGCGCCGGCGCTGCCGAGCAGCAGGAGCCAGCCCCGGCGGAAGGCGGCGACGGTGAAGACCCGGCCGACGCGGCGGGCGTCAACGGCCCAGAGCATGATCGAAAGGACGATCCAGAGCTCGAGGTTGCCGACCTGGCGGAGGACCTGGTACCAGTCGGGGAGCATGAAGCCCGGCGGCTGGAGCTCGCGGAGCTTCCAGACGGGGCGGAGGAAGGAGTGGAAGGCGGGCTCGTCGAAGAGGTGGAGCAGCGCGACGGCGGGCATGGCGAGGGCGGCGATGAGGTGCCAGCGGGCGCGGGCCTGCCAGTCGGCGACGGTGCCGCGGCGGGCGTCGAGCAGCTTGGGCGGGGCGGCGGGCAGCATCAGGGGGTGGTGTCCTCGGGTGCTTGCTGTGGGAATCCACGATACCCGTAGCCGAGGAAGAGCGTTCGGCGGTCGCCCTTGTGGTCGCTGGGGACATTGGGGATCGCTTCGATGCGTTCGAAGGCGGGGGCCCAGTGCTCGGGCAGGCCGCCGAGCAGGATGGCGGGTCGGCCCAGCAGCTCGGGCTTGCCGAGGTCGGTGTCGTCCCAGAAGTCCTGCTGGGACTTGCGCCCGCCGGCGTAGGGGGAGGCGGAGTAGACGATGGGCGGCGTGCCGTCGGCCTCGCGGGGGAGGTAGTAGGCGAGGATGGAGGCGCGGGCGTAGTGGGCGGCGGCGATGAAGGGCTTCTGGCCCGTGGCGATCTCGAGGTCGGCGCTGAGGGTGGCGAAGTCTTCGCCCATGCCTGGGCCCGAGAGGAGCCGGCCGGCGTTGACCTTTTCGAGGCCCAGTGCTCGAGCGCCGGCGGCGGCGAGGTCGAGGCGCGCGAGGACGACGGCGGCGAGGACGCCGAGGACGACGCCGGCCTTCCAGAGGCGGCGGGTCCACCGGCCTGCGCTTTCGGCGATGGCGCGGGCGGCGAAGGGGATGAGGGTGAGGTAGCCGGCGATGGGCCAGTTGGTCTCGGCGTTGGTGACGAGTGTGACGAGCAGGTAGAAGGCGAGGATGGGCAGGGCGAGCCAGAGCATGAGGGACTCGCCCGGGGAGAGGGCGTCGCGTGCTGTGTCGAGCCTGTTCCTGCGCGCGTGCAGAATGCCGAGGATCGAGAGGGCGAGGGTCAGGCCGGCGATGCCGATCTGGGTGCCGATGAGCTCGAGGGTCCAGCCGGGGTTGTAGGACCAGCCGGAGAGCTCCTCGGGCGTGCGGGGCTGGTCGCCCCAGGCGAGTCCGAGGTGGCCGGCGAGGTGCTTGACGGTGACCCAGTCGTTCTGGGCGTTCCAGATGACGACGGGGGCGAGGGCGGCGAGGGCGAGCAGGGTGGCGCCGGCGATGGCGGGGATCGGCGGGAGGGCGATGCGCTTGCGGTTGAAGAGGATGAAGCCGAGAAGGCCCGGGAGGATGAGCAGGATGGTGTACTTGTAGAGGAAGCCAGCGCCGAGGAAGAGTGCGAAGGCGAGGAGTGGGAGTGTGGCCTCTTGCTTGCGCAAAGGGCTCGTGGAAGAGGTGGTCGTCGAGGGAGCCCCCTCACCCCGGCCCTCTGCCCCGGAGGGGAGAGGGAGCAGAGCGCAGAGGATCGCATAGCTTGCCAGGGCCCAGCAGGCGATGTAGGGGCCGTCGATGGTCATGAGGATGGCGGGGAGTTGATACGCGGGGGTGAGGAAGACCAGCGCGGCGGCGACGAACCCGGCGTGCTGCTTCCAGGGCTGGTCGTGGTAGAGGCGCTGCGTGGTGCGCGCGACGGCGAGGGCGAGGACGCCTCCGGCGACGACGGCGGGGAGGCGGATGGCGCCCTCGGCGTGGCCGAGGAGTGTCGTTGCGAGCCAGATGGACCATGCGACGCCCGGGCCCTTGCTGTAGTAGGACCAGTCGGGGCGGAGGGCCCACTCCCAGTAGTGGGCCTCGTCTTCGACGAGGGCGTAGGGGGAGAGGAAGAGGACATAGACGGCGCGGACGACGGTGACGGCCAGGACGAGCGCGAGGGCGGCGTCGACGGGTGTGGTGCGCGGTTCGTTGGTCATCGTCGGCAGATCTGCTTGTAGGTGAGGAGGGCGTAGCCGAAGGGGAGGACGACGCCCAGGTAGAGCGTGGGGACGCCGATGGCGCCGAACTCGTGGGTGAGCTGCTTGCCCATGCTGATGATCAGGACGGAGAAGAGCGCGGGGAAGAAGGCCCAGAGGTAGACGGTGAGCGCGAGGGCGTGTCGGAGCCTGATGGCGACGACGGCGCCGGTGAGGACCATGACGAGGCCGGCGAGGGACATGGCGATGCGTTCGTGGATGTTGGCGGCGATCTCTCGCAGCACATCGGCGCGCATGGACTTCAGCCGATTGTGGGCTTCCTGGGCGCCGTGGAAGGCGGCGGGGCCCTCGGTGAGATAGCGGGTGTCGGCGAGCAGGTCGTCGAGGGTGGCGGTGCGGAGCTCGAGGTAGCGGGGGCTGTCGGTGATGATGCCGGTGACGGCGCGGGCTCGGCGGACGCCGGCGACGGGCTCGGCGGACTCGGCGGCCCGGCGGATGTCCTCGGCGGCGGATCGGCCGGTGGTGGTGACATGCTCGAGCTCGAGTCGGATCTCGACGCGCTTGCGGGTGAGCTCGTCGGGGGCGGTGGCGTCGAGGACGGCCTTGGCGGCGGAGACGCGTTCGGTGGTGCCGTCGGCGCGTTGGATGGTGATGTCGATCGGTGCGCCGGGCGTGGCGGGGATGACGCGGCGGGCCAGGGCGGGTCCGGCGGAGAGGTGCCGGCCGGCGATGGTGATGACATCGCCCTCGGCGGTGGTGAGCGCGGCGCGGGTGTCGTCTTTCAGGTCGGCGTCGACATCGTCGAGGGCCTCGACCGAGGCGGCGCGGAGCGCGAGGCGGTGGCGGAACTCGTCGATGAAGTCGAAGCGTTCGGGGTGGTTGCGGAGGGTGCGGAGCTGGGTGTAGGTGAAGAACTTGGGGTCGTCGACGATGGCGGGGGGGACGGCGAAGTCGTAGCGGAAGGTGTCTTCGCTGGTGATGACGACGCCGTCTTCGTCGGTGCCGCGGTAGTTCTCGGCGACGATGGTGACGACGGACCCGAAGCGGGCCTGTCCGTCGGCGCCGCTGCCGCCGCCGGCGTCGGGGCCGTCCCAGGGTGTTTCGGAGGGCCGGATGGCGAGGAAGGCGCGCTGGGCGGTGGCGGCGGAGGCGGCCTGTCTCTGGTCGTTGAGAAAGAGGAAGGCGGGCTTGCCGAGGGCGATGACGGTCTTGGCGCCCTCGACGCGGTTGGGGTCGAGGGACTCGACGACCTCGGCGCCGATGACGGTGCCGTTGAACTCGAAGGTGTTGCCGAGGGAGAGCTGGACGACCATCCAGTCGGCGATGGAGAGGCGGACATAGGACTCCATGGTTCGGAGGAAGCGCGGGATGACCTGGTCGGAGATGCCGCCGAGGACGCCGGCGAGCAGGACGCCCGAGATGAGTGCGGGTGCGAGGACGGATCGGTGTCCGACGCCTCCGGCGTGTGCGGCGGCGAGCTCGTTGTCCTGGGCGAATCGGTGGTAGACGAGCGTGGCGGCGAAGCCGGCGCCGAAGGGGACGGCGTAGGCGAGCATGGGGGGGATGGCGAGGCCCATGAACTGGATGGCCTGGAGCGGGGTGAGCTTGCCGTCGGCGAGGGGTCGGATGGTGATGGCGAGCGCGAGGACGGTGACGATGACGGCGGTGGTGAGCACGAGCAGCCGCCAGAGGTCGGCGAGGATGTAGGTCCAGAGCTTGGCCGGGAGGCGTTTCGGCATGGGCGGATGGTACGGGTCGGGGCGTCGTCGGGGCGTCGTCGGGGCGTCGTCGGGGCGGCAGCGGGGCGGCAGCGGAAGGGGGTCGCGGGTCTATACTGGCGGCATGTCTGAGAAACGGCTCGAGATCGGTCAGCGTGTGCGTGTGGTGCAGCAGGTGCCGCGGCTGAGCGGCTCGCACGCGGCGGTGGTCGAGGGCGAGGTGGTGGCCTTCGGGTTCAGCAAGACCGGCTCGTGGTTCGCGCACAGCAAGGACAAGAAGCTGTGGGTGGAGCGGGTGGAGCTGAAGAAGGACGACGGCGAGCTGGTGACGCTGAACCTGGATCAGTACTCGCGGGTTGAGCTGGTCGCGCCGGACGGCTCCCACGCGGGCGACGCCGGGCCGACGAACGCAACCGACGTGGCGTAAGCCGACGCGCGTGCCGTGCGGCTGGCGGGTCAGGCCGCGAGTCGCGAGGTGGTGCTGGTGGCCGGGCGCGTTCCGAAGAGCACGCTGATGCCGTGCGTGGGCTCGCTGCGTCCGCCTGGCCGCTCGGCGGTGACGCGGTAGACGGCGCACTCGAGCCCGGTGGGCAGGGCGGCGTCGGTGAAGGTCTTTGCGGTGGCGGTGCCGATGAGCCTCCACGGGCCGAGCCGCTCGCCGGGCCGCTGGGTCTGGCGTTCGATGATGAACGCGGTGCGGCCTTTGGTCTCGGCGTCCCAGCGCAGCTCGATCGCGCCATCGGTGCGCAGCTCGAAGGTCAGGTTGGTGGGCGTGGGCGCGGGGCCGAGGGGCGAGCCGCGCCTGGGCAGGGGGATCTGGGCCTCGGCGTAGACCGATCGGTCGTCTGTGGTCTCGGCGAAGGCGCGGATGGTCTTGATGAGGCCGCCGCCGAGCGCGGCCATCTTGATGACGGCCTGCGTCTGGCGGAGGGTGGCGGCCTGCGCGGCGTCGCGGGCCTGCTGCGCGTCGTTGAACGCCGCGCGGGCCTCGGTGGTGGAGGCGCGGAGGTCGGCGACCTGCTCGGCGGTGAGGCCGATGGTGTCCGGGTTGGCCTCCCACGCGGGCAGGTGGGTCTCGAAGAAGGCGATCTTGGCGGCGTTGGTGACGGGGACGACGCGCATGGGAGTGCTCCGGTGGGTGGGGGGCGTTGGTGCGTGCGAGCTATCGCCGGTTGCGCGTGCCGGCTTGAGCGGGGCGCGCGTCTTTGTCGCAGAAACGCGTGTCGGGGCGGCGGAAGCGCGTGTCGGAACGATTCCGACACGCGTCGAGGCGGCCCGGACACGCGATTGGGCGTCCGGTACGCACGATTCGACGGTTCCGCCGTGCCCGGTTCAAGCGTGGTGCTGGGCGGGCGCTCCTGACGAGACCCGACCGGCAAGCCGGGACAGGCGACCGCGCTGCGGCCTGCTGCCGCATTTCAGTGGGTCTTTGTTCATACTTCTCAAATGAATATGGCCGAGCGGTTAGGATCGCACGCATGGTCTGGAGGCGGGGCGTTCGGTCGTTCGTGTGAGCCCCAAACAAGTCCGATTCGTGCAGTCACGCTGCACCAAGGAAATCGTGAGGGGGTATCCGATTATGTTCCGTACCGGGCTGTTCGCTTCGTGTGTGTTTGCCGGCTGTGTTTCGGCCGTGCTTGGCACCGCCCCGGCCGGGGCCCAAGTGACCATCGACTGGGTCACCGTCGGCAACGCTGGTAACGCGGCCGACTCGTTCTCCGGCTTTGGCAGCGTGGCGTACCCGTACCGCATCGGCGCGACCGAGGTGACGAACGAGCAGTACGCGGCGTTTCTGAACGCCGTCGCCGCCAGCGACCCGAACGGGCTCTACAACCCTTCGATGGGTGGCGACCCCCGCGCCGGTATCACCCGCTCGGGCTCCAATGGCTTTTACACCTACTCGGTGCGCGCCAACATGGGCAACAAGCCCGTGAACTTTGTCAGCTGGTACAACGCCGTGCGCTTCTGCAACTGGATGACCAACGGCCAGCCGACCGGGCCGCAGAACGCCAGCACGACCGAGTCCGGCGTGTACACCCTCGACGGCCCGGTCTCGATCGTCGCCATCACCCGCGACCTCTCCAACCCGAACCATGTGTTCCTCCCAACCGAGGACGAGTGGTACAAGGCCGCCTACCACCAGCCCGCATCGCAGGGCGGTGACGGCGATGACTACTGGCTGTACGCCACACAGAGCAACAGCGTGCCGACGATCGGCACCGCCACGAGCACGGGCGATATCGCCAATCCGGGATCTAGCGTCGTCAACTACTTCAACGGCGCGGACTGGAACGGGCAGGACGGCAATGTGACCACGGTAGGTTCCGCGGGGAACACCAGCTTCTACGGCGCGTTCGACATGAACGGCAACGTGTACGAGTGGAACGAAACGCTGATCGGTGCTCTCCGCGGCTTCCGCGGCGGCGCGTTCGTCGAGGTCAGCGAGGTCGTCCTGCAGTCGTCGTTTCAGTTCTTCTGGGCCCCGGAGATCAGTTTCGGGAGCTCAGGAGGCTTCCGCGTCGCCAGCAGTTTCGTCACGCCTTCCTGCCCCGCCGACACCAACGGCGACGGTCTCGTCACCCCCGGCGACTTCAACGCGTGGATCCTCGCCTTCAACGCGCAGGCTCCCGAGTGCGACCAGAACGGCGACGGCCTCTGCGCACCCGCCGACTTCAACGCGTGGGTGCTGAACTACAACGCCGGCTGCCCGTGATGCGGGCCGTTGATCCGCGTTCGTGCGCACGGGTGTGCTGAGCGGGGCGGGTCGGCGGTGAGAAGCTGAACATTTTTGTTTCTCCTGAACGCCGCAGAAGTTGCGGCGTTTTGCTGCGCGCGGGTGTGCGGTGGTTGTGCGCACGATGGTGTCCGGGTGCGGGGTTGGTGAGGGCGTCGCTCGTTTGGAGGGGCGCTCGGGCCAATCTCGGAGGGCACACGGATGCGGAGCGCGGGTGGACGGTTGGATGGGGAGGGCGTCGCGGGTGCGGCCGATTCTCGGCGGGGTGCACGCGGCGGGCCGGGGGCCAGGCCCGGTGATGGGCCGGGTGCCGGTGCGGGGCTGGACCCGGCGTTGGTTGATCTGCTCATTCGTCGGCAGGCGGAGGAGAACGAGGAGCTCGATCGGTGGTTCGCGTACTACCGCAACCCGGCGCGGCGTGTGGGGACGGTTGATGCGGCGGGGACGAGCCAGACGACGCGTCGGCTGGCGCAGGAGGCGGGGCTGCCGGCGCGGGTGACGGGGGTGCGGCGGGGCGGGGCGGGTCTGTCGCTGGGCGATGATCGCTCGTTCGGGCGGCGGGAGGTCGTGATCGAGAACGACATCGCGTGGCGCGTGCAGGCGATGATCGACTTTCTGTTCGGCAAGATGCCGCTGCTGGTGAGCGCGGCGGGGAGCGAGCGGACGCGGGAGGTCGTCGAGGCGCTGATCGACGCGGCGTGGGACGCGTCGGGCGGGCTGGAGACCTTGCAGGACGCGGCGCTGCTCGGTCATGTGTTCGGGCATGTGGACTTTGTGGTGCGTGTCGATGAGGCGGCGCTGCGGGCGGCGGGGCGTCGGGCGTCGCGGGCCAGGCTTGGGTCTGGCTCGGGGTCGCACGCGGCGCTGCTGGAGATCGCGGCCGAGGCGGGGCGGGCGTTCCGCATCGAGGCAGTGGATCCGCGGCGGAGCGTGCCGGTGCTGAACGCGGACGACTACCGGGTGCTCGAGGGGTATGTGATCCATTACGAGCGGGAGTCGAACGGCGTGGAGCGCGTGGGGCTGCGGCGCGGGGTGTTTGGTGGCGAGTCGTGGGGCCGACGGCTGAAGCGCGAGTCGTACACGGAGGTGTTCGGGCCCGAGGGTCACGAGGTGTGGGTCGGGGGCGACTTGGTCGAGCGCACGGACGGGGGCGTGTTCGACGGGATCGTGCCGGTGGTGCATGTGCAGAACCAGAGCCAGCCCTTGGTGTACGCGGGTGTGGGCGAGGTTGAGCCGTTGATCCCGCTGCAGGATGAGTTGAACACGCGGCTGAGCGACCGGGCCAACCGGGTGACGATGCAGTCGTTCAACATGTACCTGGCCAAGGGGATCGAGGGGTTCGATCGTGCGCCGGTGGCGCCGGGGACGGTGTGGAGCACGGACAACCCGGACGCGTCGATCGAGCGGTTCGGCGGGGACGCGTCGAGCCCGAGCGAGGATCGGCACATCGAGCAGATCCGTTCGGCGCTCGACAAGATCAGCGGGGTGCCGCCGGTGGCGTCGGGCGTGGTTGAGGCGCGGATCGGGAACCTGACGAGCGCGAACGCGCTGCGGGTGACGATGGTGGGTCTGCTGGCGAAGACGAACCGCAAGCGCGTGACCTACGGGCGCGGGATCCGCGGGGTGTGCGGGCTGGTGCTGGAGGCGGCGTCGCGGGTTGGGCTGGTGGAGCTGTCGACGAAGGACCGCGAGGTGCGTCTGGAGTGGCCGGACCCCTTGCCGATCGACGAGCAGGAGCTTGCGACGGCGGTGCGAGTGCGTCGTGAGCTCGGCGTGCCGAGGGAGCGCGTGGCGGAGTCGCTGGGCTTCGTGCCGGGCGAGGCGGCGGACGGGATGAGCGAGCAGGACGAGCAGAACGCGGGAGGTGTCTGATGCCGGAGCTTGAAGATGGCGGGCGGAGTGGTGGTCTGGTGCCGGGCGGTTCGGACGGCGGCGGTGGTGGTGGCGGCGGCGCTGCCGGCGGCGTGGGCGTTGATGGCAACGGCGCGGCGCAGCAGTTCGAGGGCGGGCTGGCGGCTGTGGCGCAGGCGTTGTCGGATGATCCGGATGGGGATTGCGGGGAGGTTGCCGAGGCGCTGGCCGCGGAGAACGAGGCGCTTCGTGCGCGGGTGTCGGAGTTGGAGTCGGCGCTGGCGGGTGTTGAGCGTCGGTTCGAGCTCGAGCGGGCGCTGGTGGACGCGGGGGTGATCGATCTTGAGACGGCGCTGGCCGTGGCGGATGCGCGGCTGGCGGCGGGGGGTGCGCCGGCGGTGATCGCGAGCGAGCTTGCCTCGTCGAAGCCGTTTCTGTTCCGCTCGGCGCGGTCGGCGGTGCGGGGGTCGGCGTTGGGCGGGGCTTCGGCGCGGGCGGGGGCTTCGCTGTCGGGTCTTGCGGACGAGGCGCGGCAGACGGGGGACCGGCGGGCGTTGACGCGGTATCTGCGGAAGCGGCGCGGGGGCTGAGCGGACGGGCGGCGAGACGCCGCCCCCGCTGTGGGATGGTGTGGTGTTGGTGTTCGGAACGAGTTGCGCTGCGGGTGCGCGCTGAGAAAGGGGATTGGACATGGCGTTTACGGGCAAGGCGACATACGGGGCGGGCGCGGACCTGCCGGAGCTGGTTGAGGATGTGAGCGACATCATCGGGATCGTGTCGCCGTATGAGACGCCGCTCCTGGATCACCTCGGTGATGCGAAGCGTTCGGCGCAGAGCACGGTGCACGAGTGGATCGAGGACGAGCTTCTGGCGAACGCGGACGCGATCAATCAGACGAGTTTTTCGCCGAGCGCGACGGCGGCGACGACGCTGACGGTTGACAACGCGTCTCGGTTCCGGGTGGGCGACCTGGTTCAGCCGGCGGGCCGGACGGAGGTGATGTTCGTGGTGGCGATCGCGGGGAGCCAGCTGAATGTGGTTCGTGGGTACGGTGGGACGACGGCGGTGGCGTTGGCGGACAACATGGCGCTGAACATTTTGGGCAACGCGGCGCTCGAGGGCGACTCGGCGCCGGACGCTCGGTTCACCAGCCGTTCGCGTCAGCGGAACTACACGCAGATCCTGACGGCGACGGTGGAGGTGTCGGGTTCGATGCAGGCGAGCCGTCAGTACGGGATCGATGACGAGGTGGACTATCAGAAGCAGGAGCGGATGCGTGAGCTGCTGCGTGACCTTGAGAACTGCGTGATCAACGGCGTGGCGCCGGTGTCGAACCAGGTGGGTTCGGGGACGACGCGTCGGTCGATGAACGGGATCGTGCCGCTGCTGTCGACGAACAGCTTCACGCCGGGTGCGGGCGGTCTTCCCGACGGCGGGGGCGCGGGCAGCAACGAGCTGACCGAGGCGCTGCTGAACGCGGCGCTCCGGAAGGTGTGGGAGCAGAGCTCGGGGGCGGTGGACACGATCGTGGTGAACGGCGCGCAGAAGCGTCGGATCAACGCGTTCGCGTCGGCGAGCCGGCAGTACCTGCCGGAGGACACGAGCTTCCGCGACATGATCAGCGTGTACGAGAGCGACTTCGGGGTGTGCCGTGTGGTGATGAGCCGGTGGGCGCCGACGGACACGGTGCTGCTGCTGGACTCGTCGCGGATCGAGGTGCTGCCGCTTCAGGGTCGGAGCTTCCACTACAAGCCTCTGGCGGCGAGCGGCGACTCGGTTCGTGGTCAGGTGATCGGCGAGTACACGCTGGAGCTGCGCAACGAGCAGGCGCACGCGAAGCTTCGCGGCCTGGCGGTGTAGGTGCAGGTTGGCCCCCCTGCGGGGAGGGGGGCAGCGCCGCCGGGCGACGGGCCGCCCGGCGGGCGCGCCCGGCTCGGGCTGACGGGCCCGGGCCGGGTGTTGCTGGTGGATCGGTGACTGTGGCGCAAAGGGGGTGGTCGTGTTTGCGAGCGATCGTGATCTGTTGGTGTATGAGCCGCGGCTGTTCCTGGAGACGGGGTGGCTCGGGCAACTGGTGTTCCGCGAGGCGGGGATCGTCACGCTGGGCGTGGGGGTGGTGGCGGGGTTCGACTTCGCGGCCGCGGGCGTTGTGGTGGGCAGCGTGGTGAGTTACGGCGGGGCGTCGTACGAGGTGACGCAGCTGGTGACGCTGGGGCAGATCCGGCTGTCTCGGCTGCGGGTGTCGGCGGCGGACGCGGTGATCACGCCGCCGACGCTGGTGAGCGGGGAGCTGGAGTGCTTCACCTACCGGCCTCAGATGCGGGTGGTGCACGGCCAGATCCTGCGGATGCTGGGGATCGAGCCGGACGACACAAGCGAGGGGGCGTTGACGGCGGACGCGGTGGTGAACCCGGGGGCGCTGACGCGGCTGGAGTGTCTGGGGACGCTGCACCTGATCTATTCGGCGGCGGCTGCGGTGAGCTCGGCGGGGAGCACGGGGCTCGGCTATGCCGAGCGGTCGCTGATGTACCGGGAGCGGTTCGCGGCCGAGCGCGGGCGGGTGACGGCGATGATCGACCTGGATGGTGATGGCGAGGCGGAGTCGGTGCGTCGGCCCGGTGTGGGTCATCTGGTGCGGGGGTGAGTGAAGAGGATTCCCCTCACCCCAGCCCTCTCCCCAGATGGGAAACGGAGCAAGAAAGGAGACGATGATGCTTGTGCTTCGGCCTGAGCTGGTTGAGCTTGATGGCGCGGCGTGGAGCGGTGTGGAGTCGATCGTGGTGGAGCGATCGGCGTCGCGGGAAGTGATCGAGTTTGGCGACGAGGGGCCGCACGCGGCGTTTGTGGATGTGCCGCGGCGGAAGGCGATCGTGCGTGTGACGCGGTCTGGGGGCGAGGGGTTGGCGGACGAGCTTCAGCTTGGCGAGGCGCGGTCGCTGGCGTTCGTCGCGGCGCTGGGCGGCACGGACCGCGGGCGGGTGCGGGCGACGGTGACGGGGGTGGTGACGCGGGTGTCGTACGAGTCGACGCCGGGCGGGGTGAAGCAGGTGGTGACGCTGACGGGGGTGTCGCCCGACGGCGGTGCGGGGGATGCGGTGTCGGTGGTGACGCTGTAGGGAAGGGGGCGGCGGGTGCCGAGTTCATTCAACGGGCAGGATCTGTTTGGCAGCGGGCCGCACCGGTTCCAGGAGGGTCGGCGGGGGTACCTGGTGCTGCCGGACGAGAGCGCGTTCACGCCGACGACGAACAACATCGCGTACGGGGTCTTTGAGCTTCAGGTGTTCGTTCGCGGGCGGCTGGTGTCGTCGAGCGAGAGCGGGCTGTGGGCGATCCGCGATGCGTTGCAGACGGCGCTGGACGCGTACGCGGTGTCGGCGTTGCGTGCGGACCTGGTGGATGGGTCTGGGCGGACCTGGGAGGACATGACCTTCGTTCGGCTGGAGGTTGGCGAGGAGATCGACCGGGGGCGGGTGGTGAGCGTGCCGTACGAGGCGCGGTTCCATCGCTTTACGGTGTGAGCGTTCGTTCGGCTTGATGGGCTGGGCTGTTGGGTGGGGGTCGGCGAGGCCGGGGGGCGTGGGAGGTGAAGGTGGAGCTTGAGGTGGCTGGTGCGATGGCGCAGCTGGGTGCGGCGGGGCTGATCGGTCTGATGTGGCTGAGCGAGCGTCGGGCGGCGACGGAGCGCGACCGGCAGCTGACCGAGCAGCACGAGCGGCTGAAGCGCGACCGGACGGAGCTGAGCGTTCTGGTGAGCGTGCTGGAATCGAACACGCGTGCGCTGGCGTCGCTTGAGGCGGGGCAGGGGCGGCTGATCGCGGCGCTGGAGCACCGGTGGTCGGAGGAGCCGCACCGTCTGGGGGTTCACGGGGTTCACGAGCCGCGGCGTGGGCCGGCGGGTCGGGGGGCGAGCGGGGGGTCGTGCGAGTCTTCGGGGTCGTCAGAGCGTTAGGATGGGCCGATGATCCGGGTGCTCGGACTGGTCGCGGTGTGCGTGGTGTGCGGGTGTTCGCGGTTGCACGCGCCGCCGCGGGGCGAGGCGGGTGTGCTGGAGGCGGGCGCGCCGAACCCGTTTGCGCCGATTGGTGTGGAGATCAGCCCGCTGACGCGTGTAGAGCTGTTCGGGCCGGGCGAGCCGGTGCTGGCGGTGTATCTGCGGCTGGTCGATGCGTGGGGGGACGGGACGAAGGCGCCGGCGCAGTTCAATGTGCAGCTGTTCCGCGTGCGTGGGACGAGCGGGCTGGCCGAGCGCGACGACGGGTGGACCTGGCAGATCGATCTGCGTGATCCGGATCAGAACTCGGGCTGGTTCGACGCGACGGGGCTGTACCGGCTGCCGTTGTCGGGCGTGCCGGGGTGGGTGCTGGAGCCGGAGCGCGCGGACGAGGTGATGCGGATCACGGTGATCGCGAGCGTGCTCGGGCCGGGGGGCGAGGTGATCGCGCCGCGGGACACATTCAACAAGGTGGTGACGGCCTGGGAAGGTGAGTGAGCCGCACGGCTTGCCCTTCGGGCCAAGCCGTGGCACCCGGGTCAGGCCCGGCTGACTTCGACCTTGCCGCCGGGGATGTCCTTGATGGCGTAGCCCATGGCGGCGAGTTCGTCTCGGATGCGGTCGGAGGTGGCGAAGTCTTTGGCTTGCTTGGCGTCGCGGCGGGCGATGAGCCTGTCGATGACGGCGGGGTCGGGCTCGAGGCCGCCGGTGAAGAGGCCGATGTCGGTTTCGGTCTGCTTGGGTTGGGGGGTGAAGATGACGCCGAGGATGTTGTCGATGAGGTGATATGCGGCAAGAATTTTCTTGAAGCCGGACTCGGTCTCAAACATCTCCTTCGCTGCGACAGCCCGCATCGGTCGATCTGCAAGAGTCTGCCGTTTCGCGAGCTCTCGGAACTCTGTTATCTCGTCAAATCGCGGAGTCCCTGTTTCGGGCATGTCGCGGGCCGACGGGTCGTGTAGACCCATACTGACTCCGATGAGCACCCGAAGCACGACTGACATGTTCAGGTCTTGATTCAAGGCATCAGTGAAATCGCGCATGTCGTCGTCAATGTTTGGAGCCATTGACTCTGGTTCAGGTGCGCCTGCGTGCCCCGTCTCGATCGCACACTCAAGTTCTCGTACGCGATTTCTCGCGATGTCTATGTAGCGCTGAGACACTTCCAAGCCCTGAATGGTAAAGTTTGCATTTGAGCGGTAGTGGCTCCTCAATAATTCCAGCCGTACGGCCGCGGGGTCGTGGCCTTGTGCGAACAGGTCTCGCGCGGTGAAGAAGTTGCCCTTGCTCTTGGACATCTTCTCGCCTTCGACAAGCAGGAAGCGGGGGTGGAACCAGTGGCGGGCGAACTCGGGGGTGTCGTGGGCGCAGCAGGACTGGGCGCGTTCGCACTCGTGGTGGGGGAAGATGTTGTCTTCGCCGCCGGAGTGCAGGTCGAGGGTGGTGCCCAGGACCTTTGACATGACGGAGCACTCGATGTGCCAGCCGGGGTAGCCGTCGGGCATGGGCTCGTTGTTGATGGTCGGGCCGGGCCATTTCATGAGGTGGGTGGGGTCTGACTTCCAGAGCAGGAAGTCGGCGGGGTGTCGTTTGCCGGCCTGGTGCTGGTCCTGCACGCGGCCGCCGGCGCCGCCTTTGAGCTTGTCGAGCGTGTTGCCCGAGAGCTGGCCGTACTGCTGGTATTTCTGCACATCGAAGTAGACGGCGTTGTCGACTCGGTAGGCGAAGCCTTTGTCGGCGAGGCTTTCGATCATGCGTTTCATGCCGTCGATGTTGTCGGTGGCGCGTGGCATGACGGAGGGGTCAGAGTCGGCTTCGAGGGCGACTTTGAGGCCGAGCTTTCGGGCGTCTTCGAGGAAGCGTCGGGTGTAGAAGTCGGCGATCTGGCGTGGGTCGTTGGGGTCGGCGATGGCTGCGCTGTCGTTGGCGTGCGCGGTGCCGGCTTTTTTGGCTTCGAGCAGGCGTTTGGCGGCGACCTGCATCTTGTCGTCGCCGCCGCCGTCGGCGGCCTCGTCGTCGGTCATGTGGCCGACGTCGGTGATGTTCATGACATGGCGGACGGTGCGCGGGCCGTCCGTCATGGGATCGTGGATCTCGCCGGTCTTGTCGTTGATGACCTTGCAGAGCGGTGATTCGAGCCATCGGCGCAGGAGGTCGGCGGCGAGGAAGGATCGGAAGTTGCCGATGTGCGCGTCGTCGTAGACGGTCGGGCCGCAGGTGTAGAAGGTGATGTTGGCGGGGTCGAGGGCGCGGAGGGGTTCTTTGCGTTTGGTGAGGGTGTTGTAGAGCGTGAGGCTGGTCATGCGGTGATGGTAGAGCCGCGACCCTTGCTACTTGGCCGAGTCGCGCTGTTCGGTGTCGCTTGCGGCCAGGGGCGGCGCGTCGGCGGTGCGTTCGACGCGGACGCGGAGCACGCGGGTGGGGGCGGCCTCGAGGATGGTGAGCCGGGCGTCGGCGAGCTCGATGGATTCGCCGGCCTCGGGGATGCGTCCCAGGGTGGTGACGACGAAGCCGCCGACGGTGTCGTAGTCGTCGGACTCGGGGATCTCGATCTCGAGGCCCTCGAGCTCGTCGTTGAGGTCGTCGACATGCACGGCTGCGTCGGACTCGACCCAGCGGTTGGCGGCGTCGAACTCGGCGGTGGGCTCGTCGTCCTCTTCGGATTCGTACTCGTCGCGGATGTCGCCGAAGACTTCTTCGATGATGTCCTCGATGGTGACCAGGCCCGAGGTGCCGCCGTATTCGTCGGCGACCATGGCGAGGTGGACCTTCTGGGCGACGAGCTCGGCGAGGAGCTCTCGGACGGTTTTCTGCTCGGGGACGAACAGGGCGGGTCGGACGATGGTCTCGAGGGTGAACTCGTCGTCGGGCTTTCGGCCGGGCTCGGTGAGCCAGTGGAGCAGGTCCTTGGCGTAGAGGATGCCGACGATGTCGTCGAGGTTCTCGCGGTAGACGGGGATTCGGCTGTGGCCGATCTGCTTGACGCGCTGCTCGATGGTGCGGAGGTCGCCGCCGGCCTCGATGGCGTCGATCTCGGTGCGCGGGGTCATGATGGATTCGACGGTGGTGGTTCGGAAGCCGACGACGCCCTCGATCATCTCGCGTTCGGCCTCGTCGAGCTGGCCCTCGGCCTCGGACTCTTCGACGACCGAGAGGATCTCGGAATGGGCGTCGTGCGCGTTCTTGTTCTCGGCGCCGGCGAGGCGTCGGACGGCCTCGTCGAGCACGTTGACGAGCGACCGGACGGGCGCGGTGATGGCGTGCATGATCCGGATGGGCCCGGCGAGGGCGAGCACGATGCGCTCGCCGGCGTGCGTGGCGATCGAGAGCGGGAGCACGAGGCCGAAGACCCAGAGGGCGGCGGTGGTGACGGCGCCGGCGATCAGGGCGTCGGTCACGGTGAAGGCGAGCTGGGGGACGCCCTCGGGCGTGCGCAGGCCGGCGATCCAGAAGAGGAACGCGACGGCGGCGGCGATGTTGAGCGCGACGCGGGGGAGCGCGACGCTGGCGGCGTGCCCGGTGCGGTCGTCGACGATCTTGCTGAGCCGCTGGCGCTCGACGGCGTTCCGCCGGGTCTCGGCGAGGATCTCGAGGCGCGATCGGCTCAGCGAGCGGAGCGACTGGTGGATCGCCGAGCACACCGCGCCCAGCAGCACCGCGGCGACGCCGATGGTCGGGGCCCACGCGCTCATTCGCGGCGCTCCCCGGCGACGGCGAAGACCGGCCCGATGCCGACGGCGGTGAGCAGCTCGTCCTCGCGGGCGTGCATCGCCTCGGCGCCCTCCGGCGTGTCGTCGTTGAAGCCCGAGCAGTGCAGCACGGCGTGGGCGATGTAGAGCAGCAGCTCGTGGGGCACGGGGATGCCCCGGGCCGCGGCCTGGCGCTCGGCCTCGTCGAGGCAGACGAGCACGTCGGCATCGAGGGGGGCATCCAGTGGGGCGTCCAGGGGAGCGTCGGGGTCGCCCGCGAGGTCGAAGGTCAGCACATCGGTGGTGCCCGGGACGCCCTTGTAGCGTTGGTGGGCGTCGGCCATGCGGGCGTCGTCGACGACGCGAACGCGGAGCTCGCCGGTTCGCGGGTCGAGCGCGGCCGCGAGCCGGTCGAGGAGCGGTTCGAGCGAAGCGGCGTGTGCCGATTCCGTGGTCCACTGCACATCGATGTGCAGGTGTCCCTCGGGCTCGGCCGAGGGAGGTCGATCGGGTTGGGAGGGCTCGTCCATCGCTGAAGATCGTGCCGCTGGGCTCCGAGCCCGTCGGCGTGCCATCCGGCCGTTGTTCCGGGCGGGTGCCAGGGGGCCACTTCGACGCAGGCACAATATCCGGTTTCGGCCCCGAGGCCCAGCGGCTTGGCGGGAACCGGCGATCGTCGTGTCAGTTCTCGGCCCGTGGCCTGGCGTAGACGGCGTAGAACGCCTCGAGTTGGGGGGCGGTGACGCCGTTGAGTTCGAGCGGTCGGCGGAGGCTCGGGGCGTTGGTGGCGGCCCCGAGCATCGTCGTGAACACGCTCGCGTCCGAGGCAAAGGCGACGGGCTCGAGGCCCGCGGCCCGGGCGTGGTCCGGGCGGATGATCGGGCGGACATCGCCCTCTGGTGTTTGGTCGCTGTTGGGTCGTGCGGGTGTGCCCCAGCTGTAGATCATGGCCCGGCCTCCGGGCGCAAGGGCGTCGGCGAGGCGGCGGGCGGCGTCGTCGCGGGTGAGCCCGAGCGGCCTGGTGGCGACGGGCGGCGGGTTGCTGCGGATCTGCCGGGGGTTCGGGTCGTTGCGGCCCATGTTCAGGCTGCTGACGGCGACGATGAGGTCGAACGGCTCGCCGAGGCTCGGGTGGGCGTCGGCGGGGTCGGTGGGCCAGTTGGTGTCGACGAGGGTGACTCGGCCGTCGGGGGCGCCCAGGACGCCGCGGACGGGCCCCTGATCGCTCGGCGCCGGGTAGAGGGCGCGGAAGCGTTGGGTGCTGAAGACGACGGTGACCTCAGCGCCGAGGCGGGCGAGGGCCCAGGCGGGTGTGACGACGGCCGGGTCGACGATGAGGATCCGCGCGCCGGCGAGGCCTTCGGGCTCGGCGAGGGGGGTGCCCTGGAACGCGAGGTCGTACGCGCGGAACTCGACGAAGGGAGCGTCGGAGGTCCAGCCGGCGTAGTAGATCAGCTCGGAGATGCCGAAGAAGTCGAGCACCCGCTTCTGCTCGGCGTCGACGGCGTCGTACTGCTCCATGGTGTAGGTGCGTTCGCCGAAGCCGCGGGTGCTCCAGAGCCATCGGCGGCTGCGCTGTGGCAGAGTGTCGACGGCGTCGGCCATGGCTCGGGCGGAGGCGGTGCGCATCCAGGGTCGGGCGACCTCGACGCGGTCGCGGAGCTGCTGGGTGATCTGGTCTCGGTCGTTCAGCTGCGCGGGGTAGGTGTGCGCGAAGGGCTGGGCGCTGGCGGCGGCCCCGGCGAGGGCCGAAAGGGCGGCGGCGGCGATCGAGGCGGCGGAGGTGCGTCGGATCATGGGCGTCTCCGTTGCATTGGCGGCGCGGGCTGCGGCGCCGGCGTGCGGGAGCCTAGGCGGCGAGCCGGCCGGCGCGGTCGATCAGGCTCCGGCAGGCGGGGATGAGCCGCTGGGCGGTGATGGGCTTGCTGAGGTACGCCGAGCAGCCCGCTTCGAGACATCGCTCTCGGTCGGCGGGCATGGCGTAGGCGGTCAGGGCGACGATGGGGGTTGGGTCGCCGCGTCGTCTCAGCTCGCGCGTGGCGTCCTCGCCCGAGAGCTCGGGCATCTGCATGTCCATGAGGATGAGCTCGAAGGGGGCACCGGCGGCTTGTGCGGCTTCGACGGCTTCGAGGGCCTCGCGGCCGTTGGCGGCGAGGGTGACCTCGGCGCCGGCCCGGCGGAGGTGGTGGAGGAAGAGCCGCTGGTTGTCCGGCGAGTCCTCGGCGAGGAGCACCCGGCAGGGGAGATCGCCCGGGCCGGCGAGGGGCGGGGGCTCGTCGCGGTGGCCCTCGGGCAGGCCCTCGGGATCGCCGATGCGGACCGAGGCGGTGAAGACGCTGCCCTCGCCGGGCGCGGCGGAGGCGGTGACGGTTCCGCCCATGGCCTCGGCGAGGCGTCGCGAGATGCTGAGCCCGAGCCCGGTGCCGCCGTGCTTTCGGGTGATGGAGTCGTCGGCCTGCGAGAAGGGCCTGAAGATGCGGGCGAGCTGCTCCTCGGTCATGCCGATGCCGGTGTCGGCGACGCGGAAGAAGACGCGGTCGCCGTCGCGCCCGATGGTGACGGCGATGGCGCCGTTCTCGGTGAACTTGACGGCGTTGCCGATGAGGTTGACCAGGATCTGTCGGAGGCGCGTGGCGTCGGCCTCGATGCGTTCGGGGACGGCGTCTTCGACCCGGACGCCGATGGTGTTGCCGCCCTCGGCGGCGGGGGCGGCGAGGAGGCGGACGGCGTCGTCGGCGAGGCGTCTGGGATCGCAGGCGAGGCGCTCGATGGTGATCTCGCCGGCCTCGACCTTGGAGAGGTCGAGCACATCGTCGATCAGCGAGAGCAGGTGCTCGCCGTTGCGCTCGACGGTGGCGGCGCACTCGGTGCGCTCGGCTTCGGTGCACCTCGGGTCGGCCATGAGGTCGGCGAAGCCGAGGATGGCGTTCATGGGGGTGCGGATCTCGTGGCTCATGTTGGCCAGGAAGGTGCTCTTGGCCCGGTTGGCCCGCTCGGCCTCGGCTCGGGCGGCGTCGGCCTCGGCGGTGCGCTCGGCGTCCAGGCGTTCGAGCTCTTCGTTGCGGGCCTCGAGGCTCTCGCGCAGCTCGCGCTCGAGCCGCTTGGCCTGCAGCGCCAGGCGGAAACCGCCGAGGTCCCGCGCGAAGCGCCAGGTGAAATAGCCCAGGGGGATCAGGCAGATCGCCAGCAGGCGGTACGCCGGCCAGAAGAAGACCATGATCGAGGAGATGTACCCGCAGACCGCGCACCAGAGGAAGATCCAGGCGAGGTCCATGAGCTTGTGGTTGCGGTCGGTCGGCGTCTCGGCGAGGTAGGCCCGGCGCCAGAACACGAAGATGCGCAGATAGCCCGCGATGACGATCACATTGAGCGTGATGAGCCCGACGACCCAGGGCCAGTCGATGCCGCCCTCGGCGGTGTGCATGCAGTGGGTGCGGGGCATGTAGCCGCCGTCGCCCGTGAAGTAGTCGAGGAAGGGCCAGCCGGTGGCGGAGCCGGTGCTGGCGGCCTGCCCGGTGACATGGCATGAGGGGTCAGATTGCACGAAGGTTCCCCGGGCGGTGTGTTACCGGGGGCTATCGGCGCAGGGCGCGCCCGACTGCAGGCGCATGTCGGAGTCTGATTGGGGGTCGATCGCGGCGGGCGGGGGATGTTAGCATTTACGCACTCGTCGCGGCACACATCTGAGGCGATCACCCCTTCGCCATCGCCCCGATCGAGACGGTTACGGGCACATGGGCGGGTTTGACGCGGGTCTCGAACTCGTCGCGGAATTTGTTCATGATGGTGCGGAGGGCCCAGTTGTTGCCGTCGGCGAGGCCGCAGATCGTGGTGCCGGGCATGGAGCCCATGCTGGTGCCGATCTCGAGGGCGAGGTCGAGGTCCTTGGTGGTGGCGTCGCCGGTCTCGATCCGGCACATGAGCTGGTAGAGCCAGCCGGAGCCTTCTCGGCAGGGGGTGCACTGGCCGCAGGATTCGTGCTTGAAGAAGCGGGCGATGTTGCGGGCGACGGCGACCATGTCCGTATCCTCGTCGAAGACGGTCGGGCAGGCGGTGCCCAGGCCCAGCACGTTGTACTTTCGGCCGATGTCGAAGTCCATCTCGGCCTCGTACTGATCGGTTCCGAGGATGCCCATGGAGATGCCGCCGGCGATGGCGCCCTTGAACTTCTTGCCGTGCCGCATGCCGCCGCAGTAGTCCTCGACGATCGTGCGCAGCGGGATGCCGAGGTCGAACTCGAAGACGCCGGGCTGGTTGACATGGCCCGAGACGCCCATGAGCTTGGTGCCGTAGGAGGGGGGGCCTCCGACGGTGGACTCGCATCCCTGGGTGGTGAACCACTTGCCGCCGTGCTCGAGGATGAAGGGCAGGTGCTGGAGGGTCTCGACGTTGTTGATGATGGTGGGCTTGCCGAAGAGGCCCTTGATGGCGGGGAAGGGGGGCTTGATGCGTGGCCAGCCGCGCTTGCCCTCGAGGGCTTCGAGCAGGCCGGTCTCCTCGCCGCAGATGTACGCGCCGGCGCCGCGGTGGACATAGCAGTCGACGCGGAACTTCTCGCCGGCGGTGTTGGCGCTCGAGAGCTGGAGGCAGTTCTCGCCGAAGATGTTGTTCTCGTAGGCCTCATTGAGGGCGTTCTCGAGCACATGGGCCTGGTGGTGGTACTCGCCTCGGATGAAGATGTAGGCCTTGGTGAGCCGGCAGGCGTGGCAGGCGATGGCGATGCCCTCGAGCAGGCCGTGGGGGTCGAAGTCCATGAGCAGGCGGTCTTTGAAGGTGCCGGGCTCGGATTCGTCGGCGTTGACGGCCAGGTACCGCTCGGCCCCGGGCTCGCCGGGGGTCTTGCCCTCGGGCACGGGGGGGAGGAAGGTCCACTTCAGGCCCGTGGGGAAGCCCGCGCCGCCCCGGCCGCGGAGCATCGAGGTCTTGACCTCTTCGGTGACGGCCTCGGGCTTCATGCCCAGGGCCTTGCGCAGTGCCTCGTAGCCGCCTGTGTTGACATACTCGTCGTAGCCGAAGACATGGCGATCGCTGATCTTGCCGTAGGGGGGCGTGGGGATCCGCTTGAGGAGGTGGTGGCGATCGATCGAGGGCTGCCAGGGCATGGACACGGCTCCAGTTGGTTCGTGTGGCGTTTCGCCAGCGGTCGTGAAGCCGATTCTAGGGGCGGGTGGTTGGCGGCCGCGAGCGAATCAGGACCGCCGGGGCGGGTTGGCGTCCTCGGTGGTGGCGGGCAGCTCGATCTCTTCGATGGTGGTTCGGCGGAGGGTGACGGTGCCGCGGTCGGTCTCGCGGGTCTCGGTCTCGATGGTTCGGTTGACCTCGACGGTGCGTGTGTCGGCCCGCACGCCTTTGGCGATCTCGCCGACGAATCGGCCGAGGCTTCGCATGAGGCCCGGCTTGGACTGGGCGTTCTTGGTCACGCCAGAATGGTATGGGGCTCGTCAGCGAGCGAGGGCGTTCGATCGGCGTGCGCGCCCCGTGCCCGAATCCGTGCCCGGATTTAGTGCCCGGCGGTGTTCTTGGCCGCCTCGTCGATCAGGCGGGCCATGTCTTCGGGCCTCAGGTTCTCGTGCAGGGTCTCGTCGATGAGGGCGACGGGGGCGGTGCCGCAGGAGCCGAGGCATTCGAGCTCGATGAGGGTGAAGGACTCGTCGTCGGTGGTCTCGCCGACATCGATGCCGAGCTTGGCCTTGCAGGCTTCGGTGATGTCGGGCTGGCCGCAGAACTCGCAGGCGATGGAACGACACACGGCGACGACATGCTTGCCCTTGGGCTTGGTCCAGTATTCCTCGTAGAAGGTCGCGGTGTCGATGACTTCGGAGGGGGGGAGGTCGAGGAAGCGGGCGACCTCGAGCATGGCCTGCTCGGGCACCCAGCCGTAGTGGTGCTGGATCATGTGCAGCGCGGGCAGCAGGGCGGCGTGCTTGGTTTCGAAGCGCGGCAGGAAGCGGTCGGTCAGGTCCTGCTTCATGTCGGCGGTGAGGTAGTCGCCCTGGTGCGTGGCGTCGCGGCTGGGGGTGGCGGTCGAGCTTTTCTTGGTGATCCAGGCCATGAACGGGCTCCGTGCGTGTCGTCTGGCGGGCGGTGGGTCAGTGTAGGGAGGGGTTGGCGGACCGGCACCGGGTGGATTCGCTCCGGTCGGCCGCGGCATCGCGGGCGGTTCACCCGCCGGTGTCGTCGGCGTTCGCCGCCGCGGCGGCTTCTTCGGGGGTTGGTCCGACGGGGAACTCGCCCGGCGACATGATCCGCCCGTCGACCTGGCTGTGCGGCGCGAGCGGGCCTCCGGGGTACCACCGGCAGGCGCTGCCGTCGCCGTCGCTGACGATGGTCTCGACGAGCTTCGCGTTTGGCAGCGGCTCCTTGAACTTGCCCCAATGGATGACGTGGATCGGGTTGTCCTCGGGGTCGGAGAGCAGCACCCAGTCGCCCGAGTTGCTGAAGGCGGCGTACTTGCTCTCGTTGCCGATGACGAAGACATAGCAGTTCAGCTTGTCGTGCTTGGTGACCGGGGCTCGGTCGGCCCGGCCGGCGCCGGCGGCGTTCTGGGCGTGGCCGTTGAAGACCAGGACGGTCTCGCCGGGCTCGAGGCGGAAGCGGGGGAAGGTGAAGGTGACCTCGCCCTGCCCGCCGCGGTTGCGGTCGCTGATGGTGTAGCCCTGGAGGTCGATGGCGCGCTTGTGGGGGTTGTAGAGCTCGACGAACTCGTCGCCCGTGGCGTCGCGGTTGCCGTCGGGGAAGGCGTCGCCCTCGTCGCCGGGCGGCACGCGGAAGAGCACCTCGGTGATCAGCGGGTGGGGCTCGTCAACGACGGGCTTGTACCAGTCGGTCGCCGGCTGACCGGCGAGGGCGAGAAGAGGGACGAGCGCGGGAACGAGCATCGGGACGAACATGGGACCACCTCCGCGGCAAGGGTATCCGCGGGGTTCGGGGGCGTGCGGGGTCAGTCGGCGCGGGGCGCGGCGGGTGTGGCCGCGGGATCGAGGCGGCCCGGCGCCAGGCGGATCGTCGCGGGCGCGAACTCGTCGGCCACGATGGTGAACTCGCTGGTGCCGAAGCCCAGCCGCTGGCGGATGGGCACGGCCCCGCTCATCGCGCCGGCGGGCTGCACGACCAGCGTCACCCGCTCGCTGTACACCGACACCGGCCCGAGCCGGACCGTGCCCTCGGGGGCGATCGTGGCGGCGTCGAGGGTCCGGTCGCCCGAGCCCATGAGCTCGCGCTCGAGCGACGCGCGCACGGGCAGCTCGGTCGTGTTGGTGAGCACCGCCGAGCGGGTGCAGCCCGACAGAAGGCCGGCGAACAGGCAGACGACAGCGAGCAGCGGGGCGGTGTGGCGCATGGCACGAGCATAGCTGTGAGCCACAGAAAAGCACCGGCCCGCGAGAACGGGCCGGTGCCGAGAGAGACAACCGTCGGGGATCGATCAGCGCCGGCGGCGCGCGACGGCGAGCCCGCCGAGGCCAAGGAGCGCCGCCGAGGCCGGCGCGGGGATCGGGGTGTAGGTGATCTCGAACGCCAAGAAGTCTTCCGGCTGGTCGCTGAAGAAGTTGACGGCGCCGGAGTTGACGAGCGTCAGGTTCAGCGTGCCGTCGGCGGTGATGGCGGCCATGTCGGCGGCCGAGATGGTCCAGGTCTGGTCGACGGCGTTCTGGAACAGGTCGATCGCGCCGGTGAAGGCGCTGGCGTTGAAGCCGACCTCGGAGGCGAGGCCGTCGATGTCCCAGGTCATCGTCTCGCTGCTCGGCGGGACGACGCTGTAGTCGCCGAGCCCGAAGACGCGGATCGAGGCGTCGCCGACGCTCAGATCGAGATCGGTGAACGAGTAGTTGAAGACCTGCCCGGTCGCCGTGATGTTCGACGACCCGCTGAGCACGACCTGGCCCGATGCGACGCCGGCGCACGCCGACCCCACGATCGCGCACGCGATACCGATGCGGTTCATGATGAACCTCCTGTCTTGTCGTGTGACCCCGCGCCGGCCCACGGGAACCGCTCCCACTCCGAACGGCGGGATCTCCCACTAACTCCACGCACCGCCGCTTCGCGGGCGGGGGTGCATGTGTCAGGCTACCAGACCCCTTCGCAGGGTCCAAGAAGATTGTGGGAGGTTCGGGGTGCGATCTATGCGATGTGTTGAGGCGCGGCGCCGTGCGTTGAGGCGTGGGTCCACGCCTGCATTGCGACCCACCAGACTGCCCCGAACGCGGGAACGGCCAAGAGAAAGCCGTTGCGGACGATCGCGCCGGTCGCGTCGTGCGTTGGGCCGACGGCGCAGCCGCAGTCCGAGGCGTCGCCGCCGAAGAGTGCGAGGGCGGCCTGATAGGCCGTGAGCACGAGCATGAAGATCGATGCGACCAGCGTCGACCAGACCGTCAGGGATCGGCGCGCGACGCCGACGAAGCAGGCCAGCCCGACCGCCCATTCGGCGATGATCACGAGCATCGCAACCGGGATGATTGTCACCGGCGGGATCACGGCGTGCTCGCGGAGGTTGCCGAAGAAGTCGGAGGCGTTCAGCGCGTGGGTGACGGCCGTGAACTGGAACAGGCAGCCCATGCCGAACAAGTAGATGCGGAGCAGCGTGATCATGCCCGGACCCGGCGGTAGATGACGATGCCCACGGCAATGACGATGCCGGACAATCCGACGAGCACGCCGATGGTGGACCACTGGCGGGCGGTCACTGGGTCTTTGGGTGGCTGATACTCGAAGAGAACGCCGCCTTCGCCGTCGAAGACCTTTCCTTCTTCGCTATCAAATTTCCGGACAGTCGATGTGTCGACATAGATATCGGTGGGCGAATCGATCGGAGCAAAGCCAACCAGGCGGAGCGTTTGTTCACTTGTCAGCGATGGCTCCGTACCAGTGACGGACGCAAGCATGCGCGCAGCTGCTTCATCGCGGACAATCAAACGATGCATTGAAGTCGGAAGCCGTGACTCGCTGTTGTGATACTGGTATTCATGGCGAACGGTCTGCCCCTTGCTGTTGCCTCCGGGATTGTCGGTAATTGAGTGAAGAATAGGGAATTGGCCAAGCCGGCGCATAAATTGAAAGGTGATTCGTGGCATCTCGCGTGGCGACCATGTCATCAGTCCAGCTGTCTCATCGTTCGAGACATCCTCGTCTCGAACGGCCACGGCTTCGGCACTGACGAAATAGGCCATGGCAGACGGGGCAAGCCCCACGAACATCTCGTACATTTCAATTCTCGAGTTTATATCGGATCCGATATAGATTCTGTCGTAAGTATTTGTAATCTTGTCGACAATGAACCAATCGCCGCGTGCTGTAAAGCCGCCGATCTGGTGGGTGCCAACAACTTCCAGATCGTGCGGCACCATAAGCATCTCGCGAACGAGTGCTTCGCCCTCATAGAGCTTTACAGTTTCGGTGACTTCGGCCATCGATGCCGGCTGGGACTCGATGTGTCGCCATTGCCAGGAGCCTCGCGACAAGTCCGCCCAAGCGCGTGCCCAAGACTTGACGACTTCGACCTGATCAGAAGACTGTGCGACAGCCGCATGTGCATGCACTGTCAACACGAAGCATGCCGAAATGATCCAGGGCGAAAGGGCGAAGCGGTGCCGACCAGCCATGGCTCAGCCGCACGTCTCGGGGTTCGGGTATAGCCACTTAAGCTTCGGATAGGAGTACTGTACGGTACCGCCCTCGCAGGGGCCATCAGGGTCGCCGACGGGTCGTCGACCACCCGTCACGTAATTGCAAAAGACTTCTGTAACGTCTGGAAGTCCACAATCGGCATATCCATCTGCCTTGAGTGGTACCGTCACGCATTGATCGTCTTTGGGGCAGATCGTGTAGATCTCACACCCGTCGATCTCTTCTCGTGCGGTGCCACCAGTCTCAATGACTTTATTGCAGGGAGTTGAGCTTCCCGGCGGCCCGAACGCGACGGAAGCCGCGATCGTCGTGGGGATCGCGGCCATCAGTGCGACTGCCTTTCCGGTGCTGATTGTGCCAGAAATCATCTGCGTTTCCTCCGAGATTGTGTGAAGATCGGGTATATCTGGCATGACGATATCTAGTAGACTATACTGATGACCGATAACCCGCAAAGACAATATCGAAGAAACGGCTTCACGCTTCTCGAAATTCTGGTGTGCATCAGTGTGATCGTCATCTTGATCAGCCTGATGCTCCCTTCGCTCGTGACGAGCCGGGAGAAGGCCCAGGAGATAGTGTGCCTCTCGAAGACGGGTCAGCTCGCCGGGCTGGTGACGGCCTGCACGAACGATTTTGATAGCCTGTTCCCGAACGTCGCGGGTGACCCCCGCGCGATCGCGGCCGACACGGATCGGTGGTATTCGTTCGTTGTGCAGAGCCGATACATGTTCTGGAAGCCCGAGTGGCTCGAGTGGTCGGACGTACCGAAGCTGAACGATCTGTATCACTGTGTGGCGAACCCGCACGACCAGACAGATGAGAACAACAACGCGCGCGGGCCGAACTTCGGCATCGTGTCCTCGGCATACACGGCCCCTGGGTACTTCGATCGGGCCGTGCCGGACTCGGCCTGGGAGGGCCGGTTCCCGGGCAAGCTCCGCGCGATGCACGATGTAACATTCGCCTCGGAGAAAGTCATGGTGTACGAGGCGGACATCTACCACGGGTGGAAGCCGCCGCACACGGGGGGCGATGGTCACACGCTGGGCATCTACGGCACCAACGGCCGGGGGGCGACTGCACAGATGGACGGCTCGGGTCGGCTGATCGGCTCCGATGAGCCCTCGGCGTTCATGGTGCGGCGCGACTACGCCCAGTGGAGCGGCGGGCGGTTCGATGCCCCCGAATTCGGTATCGCCGGCCGCGACTTCCAGCCGGGCGGCAAGCTCAACTAGCAATCAAACTACCGATCCAGCTCCGCCGCCACCACGTTGATCGACCCGATCACCGCGACGATGTCCGCCAGCATGTGGCCCTCGGCCATCTTGGGGGCGGTCTGGTAGTTGATGAAGGTCGGCGGGCGGGTGCGGACGCGCCAGGGGCGGGGGCCGCCGTCGCTGAAGATGTAGAAGCCGAGCTCGCCGTTGGCGGTCTCGTTGCAGCCGTAGACCTCGGCGACCGGGGGCTTCCAGCCGCGGTTGCTCATGATGATCTCGAAGTGCTGGATGAGGCCCTCGATGGAGCCGTAGACGTCCTTCTTGTTGGGCTTGGTCATCTTGCCGTCGGCGAAGACATCGACGGGGCCCTGGGGGATGTTGTCGATGAGCTGGCGGATGATCTCGCGGCTCTGCTTCATCTCTTCGACGCGGACGAGCATGCGGCTGTAGGCGTCGCCGTCCTCGGCGAGGGGGATCTTGAACTCGACGGCCTTGGCGCCCTGGCCGTCCCAGTTGTCGGCGTAGCAGAGGTAGGGCTCGTCCTTGCGGAGGTCTCGCTTGACGCCCGAGGCTCGGGCGATGGGGCCCGAGACGCCCCAGTTGATGCACTCGTCGTGCGTGAGGATGCCGATGCCCTTGGCGCGTTCGATGAAGATGCGGTTGCGCTTGACGAGGGACTCGAGGTCGTCGATGGCCGAGGGCAGGTCCTCGTTGATGAAGCGCTTGATCATGTTCTTGAAGATCTGCTCGTCGGGCAGGTCCTGCATGAGGCCGCCGACGCGGGTCCAGTCGGGGTGGTAGCGCTGGCCGGCGATGAAGTCGCAGATGTCGTAGATCTTCTCGCGGAGGTTGAACATGAAGAGGAAGCCGGTGAAGGCGCCGAGGTCGAGCCCGGCGGCGCCGACGCAGAGCAGGTGGTCTTGGATCCGGCTGAGCTCGGCCATGATGGTGCGGAGGACCTTGCACCTCGGTGTGACATCGATGTTGAAGAGCTTCTCGACGGCGTGGTGGAAGCAGATGTTGTTGGCGACCGGGCTGAGGTAGTTCATCCGGCTGGTGATGGTGACATACTGGTTGTAGTCGAGCGCCTCGCCGAGCTTCTCGAAGCCCGAGTGCAGGTAGCCGATGTGGGGCGTGCAGCGGGCGACGCGCTCGCCGTCGAGCTCGAGGACGAGGCGGAGGGTGGTGTGCGTGGCGGGGTGCTGGGGGCCGAAGTTGAGGGTCCAGCGGTCGCCCGTGTCGACATACTCCTTGAGGTAGGGTGTGGTCTCGTCGTCGAGCTTGAAGCCCTGGTCGGGGCGGAGTGTGTACGGCATCGGTGGTTCTCCGGACGGTCGCGTCAACTCTAGGGGGTTCGCCGGCGTGGGGTTCGTTGCGGTCGGCGGAGCGGATACGATCCTGCGAGGGTTTCTCTGGTGCGTATCTGCCTGATATCACGCGAGTTTGCGCCGTTCTTCGGCGCCGGCATCGGGACGTACGCGTCCGCGTGGTGCCGCGCTCTCGTCGCGGGCGGGCACGAGGTGCATGTGGTCAGCCGGGATCATCCGGGGCTGCGGGAGCGCGGGCCGGCGATGTTCCCGGGGGTGACCTTTCATGTAGTGGACCCCGCCGACGGGCCGCCGCGGCTGGATCACAACTACAACTACGCCCGGCACGCGCTGGCGGTGCTCGAGACGGTTCGGCGGTTGCACGAGCGTCGGCCGTTCGATGTGATCGAGTACCCGGACTACTGGGCCGAGGGGCACGCGGTGGGTCGGGCGGCGCGGTCGCTCGGGGCGTTCGGCGATGCGGTCACGGTCTGCCGGCTGCACATGTCGAGCGCCCTGTGCCGGGAGCTCGACGGCGACCGGACCTACCCGCACTACGCGGCGTACCTGGACATCATGGAGCACGAGTCGATCGCCGACGCGGACCTCGTGCTCAGCCCCTCGGCGGATCTGCTCCGGCTGACGGCCGAGCGGATGGAGCGCGAGCGGGTGGGCGCGGTGCACCGGTCGGGCCTGCTGCGGTACGCGTTCGACGGCTCCAGCGTTGACGAGCTCGGCGACCGTTCGGCGGCGGAGGTGCCGGGGACTGTGCTGTGCGTCGGACGGCTCGAGCCGCGGAAGGGCCAGGATGTGCTGGTCGAGGCGATGGCGCTGCTGCGCGACCGGGGCGTCGAGGCGAAGCTGGTGCTGGCGGGGGCGGACACGGGCACGGGGCCGTTCGGGCGGTCGATGCGCAAGCACCTGTCGTCGCTGATCGCCCGGCACCGCCTTGGCGATCGCGTCTCGTTCGCGGGGCCGGTGCCGAGGGCGGAGCTGGGCGGCCTGATCGCGCGGGCGAGCGTGTGCGTGTTCCCGTCGCGCTGGGACAACTTCCCGAACGCGCTGCTCGAGGCGATGGCGTGCGGCAAGGCGGTGGTGGCGACGGGCGCGGGCGGGCCGGACGAGATCGTCGAGGACGGAACGAGCGGGCTGGTGTGCGACGCGGGCGACCCGGCGTCGCTGGCCGGCGCGCTCGAGCGGCTGCTGGGCGACGGCGGGCTTCGCGCCCGGCTGGCCGGCGCGGCGCGCGAGCGCGTGCTGTCGATGTGCGCGCCGGCGCCGATCGTCGCCGAGTTCGAGCGGCTGGTCGGCGGGGCGCGCGAGCATCGGCGGGCGCTGCCGGCGGTGTCGGGCGACGCTGCGCCGCTGGTGTCGGTCGTGGTGCCGCACTACAACCTGCTCGAGTTCCTGCCCGAGACCCTGGCGTCGGTGCGGGCGCAGACCTACGCGAATCTCGAGATCATCGTGGTGGACGACGGATCGACGGACCCGGGTGTGCCGGCGGGGCTCGACGCGATCGAGGCAGGGGGCGTAAGGGTGGTCCGGCAGGCGAACGCGGGGCTGAGCGCGGCGCGGAACGCGGGCCTCGCGGCGGCGCGCGGCGCGTTCGTCTTGCCCGTCGACGCGGACGACATCGTGAGCCCGACCTTCGTCGAGAAGGCGGTGCGGGCGCTGCTCGCCGAGCCGAACGCGGCGTACGCGACGGCGCTGGTGGGGTATTTCCGCGAGGAGCCGCGCCGGCACTTCGGCGGGTGGGTGCCGCTGGGGCTCTACCGCGATCTCCTGCCGATCCACAACTGCGGCGGGTGCTGCATGGCGGTGTTCCGCCGCGACGCCCTGGTCGCCGCGGGCGGGTACACGACCGAGCTGACCTCGTACGAGGACTGGGATGTGTACTGCGCGCTCGCCGAGCGCGGCTGGCGGGGTGTCATCCTGCCCGAGTTCCTGCTGCACTACCGCATCCGGCCCAACTCGATGATGCGCAGCGAGGGCGAGCTGCGCAAGCAGCACCTGTACGCGACCGTGCTCGCCCGGCACCCGGGGCTCGCGGTCAACCACTCGCGCGTGCAGCGGATCCTGCTGAGCGAGCGCATGGAAGCGGCGAACCTCGCCCGCGCGGGCCTGCGCTACAAGCTGGTCGACCGGCTCAACGGCGCGCTCAAGCGGTCGCCCTTGCACGGCACGATCAAGGGCATCGCCGAGCGCACGATCGAGACCAAGCGCGCAAGGCGCCGGCAGGATGTCTGACCCACGACCCGAGCATCTCTGACGAGCCCGAAGCGCAAGCGAGGGAAAGCCGATGACCGTCCCTCGCTCGCGCCTCGGTCTCGTTGCTGGCGCGACCTAGAGGCCACGGAGCCGAGCAAGCGCTCTTCGCCAGAGCGGAGCGCGCTCGTCGGGCGCAGCGTGCATCCGGCGGAGCTCGATCGGCACGCCGGCGTCCATCGGCGCTTGCCGCGCCGCGGGCGCCGATGGGAGCGCCGCGTGCTCGAGGCGCTCGTCCATCACGCGATCCGCATCGCACAGCTCGGCGATGCGTGCGCGGGCCGCTTCGCCCATCGCCGAGCGCTCGGCGTCGGTCATCGAGAGCGCCCGCGTGAGGGCTTCGGCCAGGCCCTGCTCGTCGTAGGGCTCGAAGAGCAGGCCGCTGAAGCCGTCGTCGATCATCTCGGCGGCGCCGCCCGCGGTGGCGGCGACAACGACGCGACCGGCGGCCATCGCCTCGATGCAGGTGAACGGGAAGTTGTCGTCGGGCGAGGGCACCACGACCACGCGCGCGTCGCGCTGCAGCTGCGCGACGCGCTCGGGCGGCTGGGGGCCCAGCATCTCAACGCGGTCGAGGCCCGCGAGCAGCGATGCGCCGATGGGCGCGCCCGTGCGGTAGTCGATGACGTCCGCGCCGACGATGCGGAGCGTGCGATCGGTGTCCACATGCCGCCAGGCGCGCAGCAGGGTGTCGATGCCCTTGCGGTACTCAAGCCGGCCGACGAAGAGCGCGCCCGTGCCGGGCGAGCCGCTCTCGGGCGGTTGCGGCTCGTATGGATAGCGGATCACATCCGCGTGCACGCCCCAGTGGTCGGCCAGCCAGTTCTGCATGCCGAGCGAGGGCGTGACGACCGCGTCCGACGCGCGGGCCTGCTCGCGCTCCATGCGCTGCAGCTCGTGCATGGTGGTTGATTGCTCGAGCCGTCGGTTGAGCCGTTCGATCCAGAGGCTGGGGGAGTGGGCGTGGGTGAGGATGCGCACTTCGGCGTTCGACTTGTTCTGCGATCGGTCGTCGAGCAGGTGCCAGAGGGGCGCGCCGGTGTCGCAGCCCTCGATGACGGAAACGCCGAAGCGCTCGAGCAGTTCGGGCACGAGGTCGACGATCTGACGGCTGAACACCGAATGCGGCCCGAGCGTGCGCCAGAGCGCGGTCATCGTCGGCGTTGCGATCGAGGGGTGGGGCTGTGTCCAGCGGTCGTCGGCGTTCAGGGGCAGGCGGATGACGCGGATGCCGTCGATCAGCTCGTCTGTGCGCTCGGCGGCGTGCGCGGTGACAACGACGACGGGGATGCCGCGATCGGCGAGCCGGCGCACGAAGGTCCTGGCGTAGGTGCCGATCCCGCCGCCGGTGTGGGGCGGGTACTCCCGGCTGACCAGGCACCATGCGCCGGTCACGGCGAGATTCCCAGCGCGGCGTCGATGGTCGCGAGGGCAGCCGGCTGTGCACACACGCGGACCTGCTGCACGAGCCAGGCCCGGCCTTCGGGCGTGAGCCGGGTGACGGCTGGCGCGGGCAAGGCGTCGTCGGTGCGCACGGCCGCGCCTGAAGCGATCGCGAGGACGGCGAGCAGCCAGCCGGCGTGCGCATCGGCGACCGGGTCGCGCATCGCCGCGAGCGTGCGTAGGGGCGTGGTGATGATGTCGGCCAGCCCTTCCGCGTGGAGATCGAACGCGCTCGGCGCGCGGACGAGCGCGTCGAGCGAGGTCGGCACGCCCGCGGGCAGCGCGAGGCGCGGCGGTGCTGGTGATGAGGCGCGGTCGAGCAGCGCGAGCAGGCCGGCGCTCGTGTGCATCACTCGCCGTCGAGCAGCTCGGCGAGCAGGCGCGTGCCGAAGCCGGTGGGCCCGGCGATGAACGGGCCGGCGTTCTTCTCGGTGGCGTGCGTGCCCGCGATGTCGATGTGGGCCCAGGGGATGCCCTCGTCGACGAAGTAGCTGAGGAACGCGGCGCCCTGGATCGGGTGCGCCTCGCGGACGGGGGCGCTGTTGTGGATGTCGGCGATGGGCGACCGCATCATGTCGCGGTACTCGTCGTGGTGGGGCAGTCGCCAGACGCGTTCGCCCGAGGCGTTGGCGGCGGCCTCGAGCCGTGCGCGGAGCTTGTCGTCGTCGCACCACATGCCGGCGTAGGTCGAGCCGAGCGCGACGACCACGCCGCCGGTGAGGGTGGCGACATCGATGATGTAGGCGGGGTCCTCGTGCTTGCAGGCGTAGCAGAGGGCGTCGGCGAGGACGAGTCGTCCCTCGGCGTCGGTGTTGGTGACCTCGACGGTGACGCCGTTCATGAAGGTGATGACATCGTCGGGTCGGTAGGCCTCGTCGGAGATGGAGTTCTCGGCGGTGGCGAGGAAGGCGACGACGCGGCGTTTGGGCTTGATGACGGTGGCGATGGCGTGCATGGCGCCGAAGACGGCGCAGCCGCCGTCCTTGTCGCGCTTCATGCCGCGCATCCCCCCGCCGACTTTGATCGAGAGCCCGCCCGAGTCGTAGGTCATGGTTTTGCCGACGAGCACGGCGGGCTTGGCGCGCTTGCCGGCGCTGGGCGGGCTGTACTCGATGCGGATCAGGCAGCCCTCGTGCTCGGAGGCCTGGCCCACGGTCTTGATGCCGGTCAGGCCCATCTCGTCGAGCTGCTTGCCCTTGAAGACGGTGACCTTGAGCCCGGTCTCGCGGCCGAGCTTTCTGGCCTCGTTGGCGATGTAGTCGGTGTTGGCGATGTTGGGCGGTGTCTGGCTGAGGTCTCGGCATCGGTTGGCGCTGGCGGCGAGGCCGAGGCCGCGCTCGATGCCGTTGGCGCTGGCCTTGGTGGGGGAGAAGACCTGGAGCTTGGTCATATCGGTCTTGGTGGTGGCCGAGCCGCGGAGCGAGTTGTAGGTCCAGCCGACGAGGCCGAGGCCCTCGGCGAGCGCGGAGAGGGCGGTGGTCTCGTCGAGCTTGGCGTCCTTGAGGTGGGCGCGGAGGTCGATCTCGACGCGTTCGGCCTTGATGGCGGCGAGGTGGCGACCGAGGGTGCCGCCGAGCGTGCGCAGGCGGGCGGTGTCGAGGGTGGTCGTGTCGCCGAGGCCGAGGGCGAGGAGACGGTCGAGGGCCTTGGCCTTCGACGCCGTCTTGCCGCGGCCGGCGGGCTTGTCGGGGAAGGCCTGGGTGATGGAGCCGGTGTCTCCGGTGGCCTCTGGGCGCTTGAGGGCGGCGGCGAGGGCGCCGTCGGTGTCGCGGTTCGCGTCGGCGGTGTGCAGGGCCTTGCCCTTGGCCTGGCCCAGGACGAGAACGGTCGGCGCGCCGCGGCCGCCGGCGGTGATGGACTGGAACATGAAGCTCTCCCGGAGTGCGAAGGTGTTCGGCGATGCTAGCCGGTGGGGGCGCTTCGCACCGGTCTCACGCCGCGTCGACATAGCCCCTGCCGGCGTCGGGGTCGAGCTGGTCGGCGAGCCAGCGGAGGATGTCGCGCGCCGTCACGATGCCGATCGGCCGGCTCTGCTCGTCGAGCACGGGCAGGCAGGAGATCTGGTTGGCGGCCATCATCAGGCTCGCGTCGTGGACCGAGGTGTCGGGCGTGGCCCAGACGAGGTCGCGCTGCATGATCTGGTGCACGCGCTTCTGGAGCGTCCAGGTGTCCTGCTTGCGCTCGCTCATCTGATCGATGAACGGGCTGACATTCTTGAGCAGGTCGCGCTCGCTCAGCACGCCGACGGCCTTGCCCTTCTCGACCACGATCAGGTGGTGGAAGCGGTGCTGCTTGAACAGCTTGCGGACCGTGTCGAGCGAGTCGTCCATCGCCACCGTCACGACGACCCGGGTCAGCATGCCCTCGATGGTGGTGTCGGGGTTGATCGTCACATGGCTCATCGCGTGCTCCTGGGAGTCTCCCCTCGGATATCGGCCCGCGCGGCGCGGCCGGGCAGGGGCGGTGTACGATCGCGATGTGAGTTCCAGCCCCGACAACCCGCACGATCCTTCCAGACCCACCAACCCCACGCGCCCGAACGACGGGCCGGGCTCGGACCGCCTGCACGCGCCGTGGCGGCTGAGGTACCTCGAAGAGCTCGACCGCGTCGAGAAGGCCGACGCCGCGAAGAAGGCCAGGCCCGACACCGGCTGCTTCATCCGCGACTACTGGCTCACGCCCGAGGACGACGCGGCGAACCAGGTGATCGAGCGTACGGCCCAGGGCATGATCTTCCTGAACCGGTTCCCGTACGCGAACGGGCACCTGCTTGTCGCGCTCGGCGAGAGCCGGACGAGGCTGCTGGACTACAGCGAGCCCGAGCGGGCGGCGCTGTGGGGGCTTGTTGATCGCGCGACGGACCTGATGGAGCGCACGCTCGAGCCGCACGGGATCAACATCGGCATCAACCAGGGCCGGGCGGCGGGGGCGGGCGTGCCCCAGCATGTGCATGTGCACCTGGTCCCGCGGTGGGGGGGCGATGTGAACTTCATGACGACCGTGGGCGAGGTGCGGGTGATCCCGAGCTCGCTCGAGGCGATGTACGAGCGGTATCGGGCGGTGGTCGTCGGCTGAGCCGGCCTCTTGACGAGGCCGAAGCGCCAGCGAGGCATGTCGCGTTCGAAGCGTGCCTCGCTCGCGCTTCGGCCTCGTCGGTGGGGCGCTTTGGTTCAGTCGGTGACGGCCCGCTCGATCAGCGCTTCGAGGGCGGCCTCGAACCGCTCGGGCTCGTCGTAGTGGCAGAACGAGGTCGACGCGCGGAACTCGACGAGCATCACCGAGTCCGCCGCGTCGGCGAGGGCGTGCCACTGATCCGCGAAGCGGAAGGGCCCGCGCATCGGCAGGCAGAGCAGCACGGGCAGCGATTCGTCGGCGGCGATCTCGTCGATCAGGTCGATGAACACGACCTCGGGCCAGTACTGGCTGAGCACATGGGTGTCGCCACGCCCGGCGTCTTCGAGCACGCGGTCGCGCAGGGCGCCCGGCGGCAGCGCGTTGGCGTAGGTCGATTGCAGCGAGCTGGCGGCCTGGGGCTGGGTCAGCGGGGCGCTGCGGGGCCGAATGATCGCGAAGGCCTGCTCGGCGCGCTGCAGCTCGGTCATCGGCTCGCGCGAGACCGGCACGGCCGGGGCCATCGTGATCGACACCACCCCGCCCACGAGATCCGCGCGGCGAACGCCCGTGAGCATCGCGACCATGCCCCCCGTGCCGTGACCGATCACCACGGGGCGGTCGAGATCGTTGTCCTCGATGTAGCCGGCGATCGCGTCGGCGGCGTTGTCGAGAAACGGGGTGTCGCTGGTGGGCGGGTCGGGCAAGGGGGGCGGCGCGGTGCCCGCCATGCCCGGCAGCGTGACCGCGTGCATGCGGTACCGGCCCGCGTTGGCCTCCATCCACGGACGCCAGGCCTCCAGCGAGAGGCCAATGCCCGGGATCAGGATCAGGTCGGGCGTCGTGTCATCTTCGGGCTCGCCGATGACAAGGACGCCGGCGAGCGGGGTGATCGGCTCCCTCTCCCCTTGGGGGAGAGGGCTGGGGAGAAGGTCTTGGTGAGACGCTTGCTGTCTCCCCTCACCCGGCCTCGGCTGCGCCTCGGCCACCCTCTCCCCCAGGGGGAGAGGGATCAGGAGGCTCGCGATCAGCAGGCGGGCGATCACGCGAGCTTCCTGGCGAGCACGAAGGCGAGCTCGAGCGCCTGCTGGTAGTTGAGGCGCGGGTCGAGGGCGGTGGCGTAGTTGGTGTCGAGCTGGTCCTCGGTGATGTCGGCGGCCCCGCCGATGCACTCGGTGACATCCTCGCCCGTGAGCTCGAAGTGCACGCCGCCGAGGTGGGTGCCCAGGCGGTTGTGGGTGTCGATGGAGACCTCGAGCTCGGTGCGGATGTCGTCGACGGATCGGGTCTTGCGTCCGGAGGAGGTGCCGCGGGTGTTGCCGTGCATGGGGTCGGAGACCCAGAGGACATTCCGCGCGCCCACGGCCTCGATGAGCGGGGCGAGGTGGGTCTGGGCCTTCTGGGCGCCCATGCGGACGATGAGGACCATGCGGCCCGGCTCGTCGGCGGGGTTGAGGCGGTCGAGCAGGGCTCGGACGGTGTCGGCGTCGGCGCTCGGCCCGAGCTTGACGCCCACGGGGTTGCGGATGCCGCGGAAGTACTCGACATGGGCGCCGTCGAGGTCGCGGGTGCGTTCGCCGATCCAGGGCAGGTGGGTGGTGAGGTTGTAGAAGCCGGCCTTTCGGGGCACGGTGCGTGTCTGGGCGGACTCGTAGAGAAGGTTGAGGCCTTCGTGGCTGGTGTAGAAGTCGACGCGGGTGAGGTCGTCGACGGTTTTTTCGCCCAGGTTCTCCATGAACTTCAGGGCGCCGGCGAGCTCGCGTGACATGGCGAGGTACTGCTCGCGGAGCGGCGGCTCGAGCTTGGCGCTGCCCATGAAGCTCAGGTCCCAGTACTCGGGGTGGTGCAGGTCGGCGAAGCCGCCGTCGATAAGGGCTCGGATGAAGTTGATGGTCATGGCGGCGTGCTGGTAGCCGCGGACCATGAGGTGGGGGTCTGGGTTGCGTGCTTCGGGGGTGAACTCGTCTCGGTTGACGAGGTCGCCGAAGTAGCTGGGCAGCTCGACGGGGCTGCCGTCGATGTCGCGTGTTTCGGTCTTGCTGGATCTGGGCTTGGCGTACTGGCCCGCGAAGCGTCCGACGCGGACGACGGGTTTGCCCATGCCGTGGACGAGGACGAGTGACATCTGGAGGAGGATCTTGAGCCGGCTGGTGATGGGTTCTGGTCGGCAGTCGTCGAGTCGTTCGGCGCAGTCGCCTCCCTGGAGGAGGAAGGCCTCGCCTCGTTGGGCGGCGGCGATCTTGGTGCGGAGGGTGTCGATCTCCCAGCTGGTGACGAGGGGCGGGAGGCTGGCGAGCTTGGCGGTGGCGCGTTCGACGGCGTCGCGGTCGGTGTAGAGGATCTGCTGGGGGTCGAGTCGGGTCTTCCAGCTCGTGGGCGACCAGTCTTCGGGGAGGGTGGCGTGGTGTTCGGCTGGGGTCACGGGGCTGATCTTTCGGTGCTGAGCGGGGATCGCGTCGGCGTGATTGTTGGGGCGTGGGGGGTCGTGCGGTGCGCAAGGGCCGCGCGATTGTCGGCGTATCGGGGGTCAATTTCGTGCGCATGTCCGAAAAAAGCCAAGCCGGGGGCCGGTCGTGACGATCAACCGCGACATCGCGGGACGACTTGCGCAGTGCGAGCGGCCGCGGCATCAACCCGCCCGGGACGAGCATGAGACTCTCGGGCGCCCTTCGGCCGGCTTCATCGAAACGCATGGACGCCGCGCACCAGGAGTATGTCATGGCCTCGACCAACCGACGCACGACCACGAAACGGACCACCCGCGGCACCGCGACCACGCGGACGACGGCCCGCGCCAGCGGCCGCAAGCCCGCCGCCAAGCGCACCCCGGCCGCCAAGCCGGCCACGCCCGCCGCCAACAAGACCGCCAAGCCCGCCGCCAAGCCCGCTGCCAAGCGGACCCCGGCGAAGAAGTCGGCGACCCGGACCCCCGCCAAGCGGACCGCCAAGCCCGCCGCCAAGCGGACCACCGCCCGCAAGCCCGGCGCCCGCAAGCCCGTCGCCACGCGCACCGCGACGACCAAGCCCGCCGCGAAGAAGGCCACCCGCCCGGCCGCTCGCAAGTCGACCGCCCGCTCGACCGCCAAGCGTTCGACCGCGACCAAGACCGCGACCAAGCGCACCCCGGCCAAGCGGGCTGCGACCAAGCCCGTCGCCAAGCGCACCCCGGCCAAGGCCGCTGCGAAGCGCACCCCGGCCAAGGCCGCGGCCAAGCGCGTGACCGCTCGCACAAGCCCGGCCCGCAAGCCCGCCGCTCGCAAGACGACGGCCCGCCCCGCGGCCCGCAAGACCACGCGCACCGTGACCCGCGCCGTCGCCGGCACCATCGGCCGTCGCTCGACGACCGCTCGCCGCAACCGTCGCGCCGCCTGATTCCAGGATCTCTCTCTCTCCACGGCAACGCCGCGGTGTTCCGATGCCGCGGCGTTGTCGCGCGCCGACCACACGCTCCCCGCCGGGGAGTGAGACCATCGCGCCGCGATCAGGGAGAGCGGAGGCAGCGCAACGATGCCGACGCGCGTCTGCCCCTCACCCGACCTCGGCTTCGCCTCGGCCACCCTCTCCCCCAAGGGGAGAGGGAGCCAGGCCCGCGTGCTGACGCCCGCGGCTCGGGCAGCGAGCTAGTGCGTTGCGATCGCGTCGGCGTACAACTGGTCGTACATCCGCTGCACGGCACCCGGCTCGAGGTAGTCCATCACCCACGCCCGGCCCTTGGCGCCCATCTCGCGGCGACGGCCCTCGTCGACGAGCAGCCCCGCGATCGCCTCGGCGAAGGCCTCGTGCGTCTGCTCGACGATCAGCGTCGAGCCCGAGGATTCCAGCTCGGGCCAGATGTCGACGCCCTTGGTCGTGATCGCCGGCGTCTCGCAGGCGAGCGCCTCGGGCAGCACGAAGCCGAAGTTCTCCTGGCTGGTGGGCAGGGCAAAGACATCGGCGGCCTGGTAGAGGCTGACCTTCTCGGGGCCCTTGACCATGCCGAGCAGGCGCACGCGGTCGCTGAGCTTCATCGCGTCGATCTGGCTGCGGATGGCGGCCTCGTAGGTCGCGTCGCCTGTGCCGGCGATGAGCGTCTGGCACTCGACGCCCGCGTCGCGCAGGTGGGCGGCGGCCTTGACGAGCACATGCACGCCCTTTTTGACATGCATGCGGCTGAGGAAGAGGACGGTGGGCGTGTCCGCGTCGAGGCCGAAGGTCTCGCGGGCGAGTTCCGGGCCCGGCAGGTCGCGGTAGGGCTCGATGTCGAAGACGAGCGGCACGACCCGGCCCGTGCCGCGCGGGTACCAGACTTTGCTCTGCTCGAGCTCGGCGCCGGCGGTGCAGTGGACGAAGGCGGCGCGTTCGAGCAGTCGCCTTCCGGCGTAGGCGAGGTAGAGGCGTTTCTTGAGGCCGCGCTGGGCCATGGACCAGTCGTCGAGCATGCCGTGGATCGAGACGATGTAGGGCGTGCGGAGCGACTCGCAGAGCCGGCCGAGGGTTCGGTTGATCGGATCCCAGGGGGTGTGGAGGTGGACCACCTCGGCTTCGGCGATGTCGTTGCGGAGGTGCTCGGCGGCGTCGACCGAGAGCGAGCCGGTGCGGGTGGGGGGGTCGAAGGCGACCAGCCGGGGTGCGCCGGGGGCGGCGTTGGCTCCGCGGCTCCATGTGTCGGGCGCGTCGGGCGCGTCCCACGAGGCGACGGCGACGCGGTGGCCGGCGTCGGCGGAGGCGCCGGCGAGGTCGATGACGGCCCGGACGACCCCGCCGTCTTCGAGCCGCAGTCGCGAGAGCACGTGCAGGATCTTCATGGCTGTGTGGCCCAGCTGTGATCGGGCTCGTAGCCGAGCTCGATGAGGGTGTCGCCGGCGTGGCGGTCGAAGTGGGCGCGGTCGTCGGCGGTCCATGCCTCGCGCCACTTGACGGGCCCGACGCCCTTGCGGGGCCGGGCCTCGATGGCTGTGGTCTCGCCCCGGCCGAGGGCTCGGTTGAGCGCGCGGCCGAGCCGGCTGGTGGACTGCTGCACGGGCAGCAGCGGTGCGACGCGACGGGGCGCGATGCTCAGGTGCTCGGCGAAGCGGTCGAGCGTCGCGTCGGTCGATCGGATGATGGCTTCGAACGTGACGGTGAGCACGCCCGGCGTGTCCTTCCACGCCACCGCGTGCCGCGCCCAATAGGCAGGGCGGGGCTCGCCTTCGAAGGTGGTGCGGAGGAACTGGCCGGCGGGCAGTCGGGCGTCGGGGTTGTAGCTCTTCTCGTAGAGCTGCTGGGAGCAGAGCACGTCGCGCCCGTCGCGGACGATGTTGATCTTGAACGCGTGGTCGATCATCGCCCGGGCGAGGGGTTCGTTGACGCCGAACTCGGGCAGGCGGCCCGCCGCGTCGGGCCGGGCGTGGGTCTTGATGACCAGGTGGGGCGCCCTGTCGAGCATGGCGACGGCCTGGTCGGGCGTGATGGGGGCGTGGTGGCCCGGGCGGAGCTTGTCGAGCGAGAGGTAGAGCGTGGTGTGCTGGGCGAAGGGCCGCAGGCGCGGGCTGGTGCCCGGGAATTGCTTGCGGATGAGGTCGATCGAGAGGTGGGTGCCCGATCGGCGGTGCGAGAGGATGACGATGGGCCTCGGGCCCTGCCGGACGCGCGAGATGAGGTGGTCGAGCGGGGTCATGCCGATCGTGCGGTTCACCAGGTGTAGCCGAGCTTCTCGAGCAGCGGCCGCATGATGGGTTCGAGCCGTTCGAGGGTCTGCTCGTCGAGCTGGGTGCGCCACTTGTCCATGCGTGTGTCGTCGGCGGTGTCGACGACATGGTCGACGAAGGCGTTGGGGTCGGTGAGCCGGCAGAAGTCGGCAATCCGCTGCGCGGTGTCGCGTGGCTCGCGCATGAGCCGCTCGTACTGGAAGACCATGACGCGTTCGTCGCCCGCGCGCTGGTTGAGCGCGTCGGCGTCGTCGAGCGCGGTCGAGAGGCCGCCGACCCACTGGTGGGCGAGCATGGCGTCGGGGTGCAGGCCGATCCAGCCGCGCCAGCCGGGTGGGCGCGGGCCCCAGTAGCGGAGGGGTCGCTTGGTGAGCTTGCGCGTGACGGCGCTGGCGAGCCTGCCGAACTCGGCGGGCCAGTCGGCGGGGTGGGTCTCGAGGGCGCGCTGCACGATGCGGTGCGTGGGCATGCCCCGGCTGATGATCTCGCCGGTGGAGCGCAGCACGCTTCGCCCGTCGCGGACGATCAGCAGGAGGCGGGCCTCGGGGAAGACGGCGTCGATGAAGGGCAGGCGGAGGCAGTTGCTGGGGGTTTTCTCGGTCAGGCGGGGCCTGCCCTGCCGGCGGGTGTAGTCGAAGAAGGTCTTTCGGATCTGCCGGCGGACGGCCGGGCGGGCGTGGTCGGCGGTGAGGCGGTCGTCGGGGGTGTAGGCGTTGCCCCGGACCCAGACATGGCGCGGCTCGATCCAGTAGGCGGCGTCGGGCTGGCGGCCCAAGGCGTCGCCGAGGTAGGTGGTGCCCGAGCGCTGGGTGCCGATGAGGATGATCGGCGGGTGCTGGGCGAAGTGGTCGTCGGCGTTGGACGCGGTCATGCCGGCGGCTCCGGCGCCCTGGTTTTGGCGGTGGTGGTTTTGGCGGTGGTGGTTTCGGCGGTCGTGGTGTCGGGAGTGGTGGCGGGTGCGGGGTAAGGGTTGCCCTGGGTGTCGAAGCGCACGCGGGGCCGGAGCGGCTTGGCGGGGTTGCCGCCGTGGATGGTCCAGGGCTCGAGGTCTCGGAACGCGCAGCCGCGGGCGCCGAGGATGGCGCCCTCGCCGACGGTGACGCCCGGCCCGACGAAGGCGTCGGCGGCGATCCAGGCCTGTGGCCCGATGACGATGGGCGGGCGGATGAGCGGGAAGGTCGGCTGGTTGAAGTCGTGGGTGCCGGCGCAGATGTGGGCGTACTGGCTGATGGTGGCGTGGGTGCCGACGGTGACGGGCCCGAGGCAGTAGAGGATGGCCTCGTCGCCGACGCCGGCGTACTCGTGGAGGGTGAGGTTCCAGGGGATCTCGATGTGGACGGATCGGCGGAGCCTGGCGGTGGGGTGGACGCTGGCGCCGAAGAGCCGGAGCAGGGCGTTGCGCCAGCCGTACCAGTTGTGGAACGACCAGCGGAAGAGGGTCTTCTCGACCGTGGCCCAGAGCACCCGGCCGATGTTCTGCTTGGTCGTCCAGGGGCTTGTGGTTTTGATCACGCCCACATCGTCCTCCTGGGTGGTGGGTCCTGGTCTCGGGACGGGGCTGCTCGTGGGGTTGCCGGCTCGTGACCGGTTGTCAAGGTCGGCGTGGTGCCGGTCGGCGCCGTTGCCGTGATGATGATGGTGTCGGTCGCCGACCGGCTTGGGCAGCACGGGGCTTCGGGATTCGGAGATGCTGGGCTGGGGCCTTGGCTGACGGCTGGGCGCAGGCGGCTTCTGGGCGATGCCCTTGTCGGCGAGCCGGAGCTCGGTGATCTTGAGGTCAATCAGCAGCTCGTAGGCCGAGGTGCACAGGCAGAAGCGCAGGCCCGCGAGGCCGTCGAGCACGCCGAGTCGGAAGAGGTACATCCAGATGAACCGCACGACCCACTTGGCGGGGAGCCTGGGGTAGATCTTGCTCTTGACCCATCGGCGGCGCTGCACGGTGTTGCCGAAGAGCCTGGGCTGGAGCGAGGGCGGGATGTCGCTGGCGAAGAGGTCCTTGCCTCGGATGATGTCTCGGATCTCGAGGGCTTCGAGGGAGGAGTAGCGGTTGTGCTTCTCGAACCACTCTTCGAGGCCCTTCGAGAAGTTGTGGTGGACATAGGGCATGGCGAGCGAGCCGACGGGCCCGCGGAGGTCTTCGGTCTGGCCGTGGCCGTGGTCGGCGAAGCGGCTCTTGTGCTTGTTGAAGAGCCGGACCTGGTAGACGGGGTACTCGCTGGCGTGTCGGAGCCAGCGGTTCATGAAGACGAGCATGGAGGGGCAGCGGAAGGCGTCGACCTCGTCGGTGGGCAGTCGCCGGTGCATCTCTTCGACCATGCCGGCGGTGCAGCGCTCGTCGGCGTCGAGCTGCAGCTGCCAGTCGTGGCGGGTTTTGATGTTGTCGATGGCCCAGTTCCGCTGCTGGCCGAAGGACTTGAACGGGTTCTCGTGGACGGTGGCGCCGCGTGCGAGGGCGATCTCCTGGGTGCCGTCGGTCGAGCCCGAGTCGAGCACGTGGATGTCGTCGCACCAGGCGCAGGAGTCGATGCAGGGGCCGATGTTGTCGGCTTCGTTGAAGGTGAGGATGACGACCGAGACGGGAGGCCTGGGCAGGTCGGGCGCGAGCTCGCGGGTGACGGTGGCGAAGTCGCCGGTCATGTCGGAGACGGGCGGGACATGGCCCCGGGGCCTGGCGGCCTTTGGGTTCTGCCCGCTCACGGCGCGACGCTCGCGATCACCCGGTCGAACTGGGGCATGACCGCGCGGTCGTTGTAGGCCTCGTCGAAGGCGCGGCGGGCGGCGAGGCGCATGTGCTCGTGCGTCGCCGGGTCGCCCGCCAGCTCGCGGATAGCGTCGGCGAGGCCCGCGGCGTCGCCCACGGCGATGGTCCGCCCGCAGCCGAAGCGCTCGATGGCGTGGTCCACATTGCTCCCCGCCGGGCCCACATAGAGCACGGGCAGGCGCATCGCCAGGTTGCCGTGGAGCTTGCTGGGACTCATGACTCCCAGCATGGTATCGCGGAGGGTGATCAGGGCCGCGGAGCCCGCGGACATCAGCCCGGGCAGCTCGGCCTTGGGGATGTAGCTCTGGACGGTGACATTCCGCAGCTTTCGACGCTGGGCCTCACGGGCGATCTCGTCCTTTCGGCCGCCCCCGCCGTTGAAGATGAAGTGCACGCGATCGTCGTCGAGCAGCCGCTCGGCGGCGTCGAGGGCGGTGTCGAAGTCGTGGCCGACGCCCATGTTGCCCATGTAGAGCACCACGAACTTGCCCGAAAGGCCCAGCCGCTCGACGCCCTCCCAGGGCTCGTGCTCGGCCTCGAGCGGGTAGAACGACGCGGCCTCGAAGTTTGGGATCACCGTCGCCGGCAGCTCGCGGCCTGTGGGCTCGTAGCGGGCCAGCAGCAGGTCCTGCATCGCCTGGTCGAGGCTGACCAGGTGGTCGAGCCGGCGGAACAGGGCGCGGTTGAAGAACTGCACGAGCCGGCTCATCCGGCCGTCGGTCTTGATCATGCCGATGCGCTCGGGCGCTTCGGGATAGCAGTCCATGTTCCAGAGGATGAGCCGGGTTCGGCGGTGGATCATCTTGTGCAGCGCGCCGGCCCAGGCGATCGAGGGGGGCGTGGTGAGGCTGATGACGACATCCTGCCGAGGCATGAGCAGCAGCGTGAGGAAGGTGCCGAGGTAGAAGCAGGCGTAGTCGGTCAGCCGCTTGAGGAGGTTGGCCTTGCCGAGCCTTGGTGTCCAGACGCGCCTGACGCGGACGGGGCTGTCGGCGGCCTCGGCGCCGGTGGCTCGGCGTGCGTCTTCGGAGTAGCCGCCCCGGCTGGCGACGACGGTGACCTCGTGGGCGGGCCCGGCGGGGTCGGCCCAGTGCTCGGCGAGCATGCCGCAGAGCTGCGCGGTGGGCGCGACATCGGGCACATAGAACTGGTTGATGATCGTGATCCGCACGCCGATGCGTCTCCCCCGCCCCCTCGATCGATCGGCCGGCCGATCGGCGTGCTTCAGGCGATCTGCAGATTGCTCACGACCTCGATCATCTCGTCGACGATCCTGTCGAGGCTGTAGGTCAGGTCCCAGTCGGGGTAGTGCTGCTTGAGCTTGCGGAGGTCGCTGTAGTAGCAGATGTGGTCGCCGATGCGGTTGGTGTCGGAGTAGGTGAGGTTGGGCTTCTTGCCGGTGCGTTCTTCGATCATGCTGACGCACTCGAGCAGGCTGGCGGCGTTGCCCTTGCCGCCGCCGAGGTTGTAGACCTCGCCGGGCCTTGGGTTCTGGGCGAAGTGCCAGAAGGCGTTGATGACATCGTGGCAGTGGATCTGGTCGCGGACCTGCTTGCCCTTGTAGCCGAAGATGGTGTAGGGGCCTTCTTCGAGGGCGACTTTCACGAGGTAGTTGAGGAAGCCGTGGAGCTCGACGCCGGCGTGCTGGGGTCCGGTGAGGCAGCCGCCGCGGAAGATGCCGGTCTTGAGCTCAATGCCGTCGTACCTGCCGTATTCCTGGGCGAGGATGTCGCCGGCGGCTTTGCTTGCGCCGAAGAGCGAGTGCTTGCACTGGTCGATGGACATGGTCTCGGCGATGCCGTGCTCGTATTCCTTGTCGGCGTAGTCCCAGCGGGTCTCTTTCTCGACGAGGTTGAGGTGGTTGGGCGCGTCGCCGTAGACCTTGTTGGTGGAGACATGGATGAAGACGGCCTCTGGGCACCGGCGGCGTGTGGCCTCGAGCAGGTTGAGGGTTCCGACGGCGTTGACATCGAAGTCGTCGAACGGTCGGCTGGCGGCGAGGTCGTGGCTGGGCTGGGCGGCGGCGTGGATGATCAGCTCGGGCTCGAGCTTGGCGAAGAGCTCTTCCACGCCCTTGCGGTCGCGGATGTCCTGGTTGTAGCTGGTGAAGTCTTTGCACTGGCTCTCGAGCCGGGCGAGGTTGCCCAGGGTGTCGCCCTTTGGCCCGAAGAAGGCGGCGCGCATGTTGTTGTCGATGCCCGAGACCCGGAATCCCATGCGGTCGAAGAAGGTGACGGCTTCGGAGCCGATCAGACCGCTGCTGCCCGTGACCAACACTCGCATGCCGAGCCTCCTGCCCCTGCCGGGGGTGCGAACGCGTGGGTGCGTCCCTGGAGCACCGGCGCGTCCCTCAGGAGGTCATCGGCCGGCCCGAATCGGAGAGTGTAGTACCGGACGCGGGCTTCCCGATTTGGCCGACCGATGGCCCGAGAACCCGGGATCGCGAGGGGAGAGCCGCGGAGTTTCGGGTTTGGCGGGGTGTCCCCGGCCCGCGATCGCCGGTAGGCTTATGCGGAAGAGGTCGGGGCGCTCGTGGGTGCGCGCCGGCTGTGGGATCCGCGCCGGTGGGCGTGCAGAGAGAGGTTTGCGATGCGATCGATGTGTGTGTGCGGCGCGGCCGCTGCTTTGGCGTTCCCGGTTTCGGCCCAGTTTGCGTACGACGAGCTGATCGACGGGGACATCACCGGCGACCGGTTTGCGCCCCTGGAGCTGCCCGCCGCCGACGGGGTCAACACGCTCAGCGGCTCGGTGGTCGACGGCGACATCGACTACTTCCGCTTCACCGTTCCCGCGGGCTCGGAGCTGGTGGCGATCAACCTGACCGATTACCAGTCGCCCGACTTCGCGGCGTTCCTGGGCATCCAGCAGGGCTCGACCTTCACCGTCGACCCGAACAATCCGGATCCGGGGCCGCTGCTGGGCTATGTGCTGTACGGGCCGCTGTCGGTGGGCACCGACCTGCTGCCGGCGATGGGCAGCGCGTTCGGCGCGATCGGGTTCACCGGCTTCCTGCCCGAGGGCGAGTATGTCTTCTGGAACCAGCAGACCGGGCCCGACCTGACGACCTTCACGATGGAGTTCGTGATCCGCCCGATCCCGGCGCCGGCCTCGGCGGCGCTGCTGGGCCTCGGCGGGCTGCTGGCGTCGCGGCGTCGCCGCTGAGCCCGGGCGTCAGCCCCGGCTGGCCTCGAACCACTCGATCGTGCGCCCGAGCCCTTCTTCGAACCCGACCTCGGCCTGCCAGCCGAGGTTGTTTTTCGCGCGGGTTGTATCGAGGCATCGGCGGGGCTGGCCGTCGGGCTTGGTGGTGTCCCAGCGGATCTTCTGTTCGAGCTCGGCGTCGTCTGAGCAGAACCCGGTCAGGCGGGCGATGAGGTGGACGAGGTCGCGGATCCTGATCTCGCGGCCCGTGCCCAGGTTCAGCGGGATGGGCTCGTGCATGACCTCGGCGGCGCGGAGGATGCCCTCGGCGGCGTCGTCGACATAGAGGAACTCGCGGCTGGCGCTGCCGGTGCCCCAGACCTCGATGGAGTCGGCGCCGGCGTTGCGGGCCTCGATGCACTTGCGGATGAGCGCGGGGATGACGTGGCTGGTGTGCAGGTCGAAGTTGTCGTTGGGCCCGTAGAGGTTGACGGGCAGGCAGTAGGCGGACTTCATGCCGTACTGCATGCGGTACGCGTCGAGCATGACCAGGGCGGCCTTTTTGGCGACGCCGTAGGGCGCGTTGGTGACCTCGGGGTAGCCCTCCCACAGGTTCTCTTCGGTGAAGGGCACGGGCGTGTGGTTGGGGTAGGCGCAGATGGTGCCGGCCATGACGAACTTGGTGAGGGTGTTGACGCGGGCCTGCTCGATGAGGTGCAGGGCCATGGCCATGTTGGCGAAGAAGTACCGGCCCGGGTTGTCGCGGTTGGCCCCGATGCCTCCGACCTCGGCGGCGAGGTGGATGAGGATATCGGGCCTTGCGTCGGCGTAGAGCCTGGCGCAGGCGGCCTCGGTGGTCAGGTCGTAGTCGGCGCGTCGGGGGATGACGATGTCGGTCACGCCGCGTGCGCGGAGCTTGCCGACGAGCGCGGTGCCCAGAAAGCCCGCGCCGCCCGTGACAACGACGCGTGTGCCCGCGAGATCGAGCCGATCGGGCTCGGGCTGCGTCGCGCGGAGGTGCGGCGGGGTGAAGTCGTCGGATCGATCGGGCGACGATGGGCTGGGCATGAGGTGTTTCCGTTCCGAATGACCACGGCGGGAGACGAGAACATAGGATGCGGGCCACGGACAGGCTGCTGCGGAGGGCGAAACGCGTGACGCCGGCGGAGAACATCGACGGCGACGGGCGTGGAGCAGGCCGGCTCTCGGCGCGGTCGCTGTCGGCGACCGTCGTCCGCGTGTACGGCGGGGGGTGGTCGGCCCGGCAGCTCATGAACCGGTATCGGCCCCGCATCTGCCCGTTCGAGCTGCTGATCCCACAGGTGCCCGTGGGCAGCCGGGTGCTCGATGTCGGCTGCGGGACGGGGCTGTTCCTGAACCTGCTGTGCGCCGAGGGCCGGCTGAGCGGCGCGCCGGGCGCCTCGACGGGCTTCGATGTGTCGCCGGCGGCGCTCGGGGCGGCGCGTCGGGCGGCTGCGTCGGCGGGGCACGACGGGGTCGCGTTCGTGCCGTGCGACGCGGGCGGCGACTGGCCCCGGGGCCCGTTCGATGTCGTGAGCATCGTCGATGTGATGCACCACCTGCCGCCGAGCCTGTGGCGCGGAACGATCGGTCGCGCGGCGGCGGCGCTCCGGCCGGGCGGGGTGCTGCTCTACAAGGACATGTGCCGGCGTCCGCTGTGGCGCTCGGCGGCGAACCGGGCGCACGATCTCGTCGTCGCGAAGCAGTGGATCCGCTACGCCCCGATCGACGAGGTCGCGGACTGGTGCGCCGACGAGGGCCTGACCGTCCGGTCGCGGGGGGCGGCGAGCCGGTGGTGGTACGGGCACGAGTGGATCATCGCCGAGCGGCCGGGCGCTGATGGAGAGTCCGCGTGAGCCGGGCGGCTCGCGTGCGGCGCGGGGCGATCGCCGGCGTGGGCGTGGCGCTCGCGGCGTGGGCGGGCTACGCGCTGATCGTGCTCGCGGGGTGGCAGTCGTCGCGGGCGGCGTTCGACGCGGGGGCGTATCACCTCGTGGTCATCGAGGGCTTTGCGCGCACCTGGCCCGCCGCGGATGTCAGCGACTACCTGTCCGCCACGACGCCCGGGTACCACTGGCTGCTGGCGGCGGCGGCTCGGGCGGGCGCATCAACGACGGGGCTCGAGCTGATCGGCGCGCTGGTGGCGGCGGCGATGGTGGGCGTGCTCGGCTGGTGGTCGGTGCGCGTGTCGCGGTGGGGGCCCGGCTGGCTGGCGGCGCTGCCGCTGGCGGCGTCGGTGTATGTGGTGCACGCGGCGACCTCGGTCCTGCCCGACAACGCGGGCTGGCTGTGCGTGCTGGGGGTGCTGCTGCTGTGCCTTCGGCCGCCGAGGGGGCTTGGCTGGATCGTGGTGGGCGCGGTGCTGCTCGCGCTGGTGCTGTTCCGGCAGAGCCACGCGTGGGCGGCGGGCGTGCTCGTGGCGGCGGGCTGGCTCGGCGTTTCGGGCGCGCTGCTGCCGAGGCGTGACCGCTTCACGGCGGACGCGTCGCGGAAGCTCGCGGGCGCGGCGGCGGGCGCGCTGGCGGCGCTGCCGGCGGTGGTGGCGCTGGCGATCTTCGTCTGGATCTGGGGCGGGCTGGTGCCGCCGACCTTCGCCGGGCAGGCCGGGTCGGAGCACCCGAATGTGCAGTCGCAGCTGAGCCTGGTCGCGCCGGCGTTCATTCTGATGCTGGTCGGGCTGTACGCGCCGTTCTTCGCGGGCTGGTGGTGGGGAGGGCTGCGGGCGTCGCCGCGGCGGGCGTTGGTGTTCGCG
>DAIOTV010000011.1:46877-54278 GCA_036751825.1 Phycisphaerales bacterium | reverse complement strand
ACGGCCGCGGCGGCACCGTCGGCCGGGGCGGCGGACGGGCCAACCGCGCAATCCTCGCCGCACCGGAGGTTGCTCGCTTGCCAAGGCTCCGCATGACCGAGCAGGGCGAGGTCATCAGCTTCCGCTACGCGCTGCCGGCGATCGCGCGTCGGCACCTCGAGCAGATCGTGCACGCGGTGCTCGTCGGATCACCCAGCGGCACGCAGCACACTCCCGAGCAGGCGGCCCGCGATCCGGACGACGACACCGTCGCGCTGATGGACCGCATCTCCGCCCGCGCCATGTCGGCGTACCGCGGGCTGGTCGACACCGACGGGTTCTGGGAGTGGTTCGCCGTCGTGACGCCGATCGATCAGATCAGCGGGCTGCCCATCGCCTCACGCCCGGTCTCTCGCGCGGGCGGGGTGGTCGGGCTGGACAACCTGCGGGCGATCCCGTGGGTGTTCGCGTGGTCGCAGATCCGGGCGAACGTGCCGGGCTGGTACGGGCTCGGCTCCGCGATCGGGCCGGAACTCGAGGCGCCCGACGGGCCGCACCGGTTCAGGGCCCTCTACCGCGATTGGCCGTTCTTTACGACACTCATCGACAACGCCGAGCTCGAGCTCGTCCGCACGCGGCCCGCGATCGTGCGTCGCTACGCCTCGCTGCGCAAAGCCGGGCCCGACATCGCCGGCGCCATCGAGGCAGAGTTCGAGCGGACGACGCGGGCGCTGACATCGATCACCGGGACCGACCTTCTGGGGTCAAGGCCCGCCGTGCTGGAGACCGTCGAGCTGCGCAACCCGTATGCCGATGTCTTAAATCTTCTGCAGGCGGAGCTGCTGCGGCGGCTGCACGACAGCAACGATCAGAACCAGCGTGAGCAGCGCCTGCTGTTCCTGAGCATCAACGGCGTCGCGGCCGCCCTCCAGAGCACGGGCTGATCTCGGACGGGCCCGCGCCCCTCGCATAGCCTTGGGCCGATCTTGACGCCAACGCTCGAGGAGGGCCGCGATGCACGCACGTTTGACGGCGACGCTTGGACTGATCGGCCTCGGTGCTGTGGCGCAGCTTCTGTCGTGCGCGACGGCGCCGCCCGCGAGCGATCGCGGCGCGACGGCGTTCGCGATCGAACCGAAGCCGGCCGCGGAGGTGCGGGGCAAGCCCCGCCTGACGCCTTCCCAGTGGGAGCGGATCGACGAGCTCATCGACGCGATGACCATCGAGCAGAAGGCCGGGCAGATGGTGCAGCTGACACTCGGGGCGATGACCAGTGAGATCGTGCGGCCCGAGGGGCCCGCCGAACTCGATCCGGCGCTCGCCCGTGAGGCGATCGTCGAGAAGGGCATCGGCTCGATCCTCAACACCGCGTGGGTCGCGATGGAGCCCGGGCCCTGGCGCGAAATCGTCGCCGAGGTGCAGCGGATCGCTGTGGAAGAATCGCCGCACGGCATCCCGCTGCTGTACGGCATCGACTCCGTGCACGGCGCGAACTACATCACGGGCGCGACCCTGTTCCCGCACAACCTGACGCTCGGCGCAACATTCAACCCCGAGCTGGCCCGGCAGTCCGGCGCGGTGGCGGCCGCGGACAGCCGGGCGGTGGGCCTGAACTGGAACTTCGCGCCCGTCGCCGACGTCGGCCGGGCGCCGGGATGGTCCCGCATCTTCGAGACCTTCGGCGAAGACCCCCACCTGGCCGCCGAGATGGCGAGCGCCGCGATCGAGGGGATGCAGGGGGGCGATCTGTCGTCGGACACATCGATCGCGGCGACGGCGAAGCACTTTCTGGGCTACGGCGATCCGCGGACAGGACGCGATCGCACGCCGGCGATCATCAGCACGAGCGACCTGCACGAGATCCACATTCCGCCGTTCGAGGCCGCGTTCGACGCGGGCGTGCGCACCATTATGGTGAACTCGGGCGAGATCAACGGCGTGCCGGTTCACGCCGACCAACGGCTGCTGACGGAGCTGCTCCGTGACCGCATGGGCTTCGCGGGCGTGGTCGTGACCGACTGGCGAGACGTCGAGAAGCTCATCGACATGCACGCCGTCGCGGCAACGGAGAAAGAAGCGACCTTCCTCGCGGTGAACGCGGGCATCGACATGGCGATGACGCCGAACGACGCCGACTTCGCGAGCTATGTCGTCGAGCTCGTCGAAGAGGGCCGGCTGACGGAGGAGCGGATCGACCAGTCCGTCCGGCGCATCCTGGCGCTCAAGATGGAGCTCGGGCTGTTCGAGCGTCCAGTGCCCGATGCCTCGGCGATGGCCGTGATCGGCTCCGATGCGTCGCGGCAGATCAGCCTGGATGCGGCGCGCGAAGGGATCACGCTGCTTCGGAACCGCAACGGCGTGCTGCCGCTCGCCGAGGGGTCCCGAATCCTCGTGACCGGGCCGACCTCGGACGAGCTCATGAGCCTGCACGGCGCCTGGAGCTACAGCTGGCAGGGCAACGAGCCGGATCTGTACCCCGAGTCCCCCACCGTCGCCGAGGCGATCGCCGAGCGGTTCGGCGCCGACCTGGTGACGCACGCGGCGGGGGCTTCTTTTGACGCGACGATCGACCTTGATCGGGCGCGTGAGGCCGCGGCGGCGGCGGATGTGGTGGTGCTCTGCCTGGGCGAGGCGCCTTCGACCGAGGAGCCGGGCGACATCGACGATCTGACGATCTCATCGTCACAGATCGAGCTCGCCCGGGCGATGGCGGAAACGGGCAAGCCCGTGGTGCTGGTGCTGATCACGAATCGGCCCCGGCTCATCACGCCCTTCGAGGCCGAGATGCCGGGCGTGCTGTGGGCCGGGCACCCGGGGCCGATGGGTCCCCGGGCGCTCGCGGAGATCCTCGCGGGTGACATCAACCCCAGCGGTCGCCTGCCGTTCTCGTACCCGAAGTTTCCGAACGCGCTGCTGACGTACGACCACAAAATCTCCGAAACGCCCGGCGAGGCCGACCCGCCCGGCGGCGGCTACAAGCCGCTGTTCCGATTCGGGACGGGCCTGAGCTACACGACATTCGCGTACGACGACCTGGTGGTCGAGCCGCCCGCCCTCGGGGAGAACGGCCCGCTCGGGCCGCTGCGTGTCAGCGTGAAGGTGACCAACACGGGCGACCGCTCGGGGATGGACGCGGTGCAGGTGTACCTGACGGATCACTTCGCGAGCGTCTCGCCGCGGGCCGAGGAGCTAAAGGCGTTCACCAAGGTCTCGTTGCATGCCGGCGAATCACGAACGGTGTCGTTCGACATCCCGGCGGCCGAGCTCTCGATCGTCGATCGGGACGGACGGCGCGTGTTCGAGCCCGGTGCGTTCACGGTTCGCATCGGCGACGAGTCGGAGCGGTTCGAGATCGGCGGCTGAGGCGAAGGGGCAAAAACAAAGCCGCCGCAGCGTTGGCTGCGGCGGCCGAGGATCGAGGCGTTTCGGCGCTGCTTAGCGGCGGCGACGCGTCGCGGCGAGGCCGGCGAGGCCGAGCAGCGAGGCGGTGCCCGGCGACGGGATGCGGAAGATCGAGACATCGTCGATCTTGGCGAGGGCGAAGCTGCCCTGGGCCGCGCCGGTGGCGGCGACGAACTGGAGCGTCACGCCGCCCGAAACATCGGGACCGGCGAAGACGGTGAAGTTGAAGGTCTGGTAGTCGGCGACCGGGTTCACGAAGATCGGGCCGCCGCTGAGGATCTGCGACGACGAGGTGCCGCCGCCATCGATCTCGCTGAAGAACTCGGCGAACAGCACGCCGCCGATGAGGAAGTCGCCCTTGGCCTTGAACGAGATCTGGATCTCGTCACCCGGGTTGACGATGCCGATGCCCACGTTGGCCTGCTTCACAACGGCGCCCACGGCGACGTCGGGGTTAAAGATCTCGCCCGCGAAGCTGCCCGAGGCGGCGTCGCCCGTGGTGAGGAAGGTCGAGGTCGGGCCGGGGAACGAGACCCAACCGGTGGTGTCGCCGGTCTCGAAGCCGCCGTTGACGGCGAGTTCCTGAGCCGAAACGGTGCCAGCGGCGGCGACGAGCGCGCACATTGCGAAAGTCTTCATGCTTATCTCTCTTTTCTTTGGCCCTGCGTGGCCGATTCTTGTCTCTCGAGGCTACCTCAGCCTCTTCCAGCAGTATCCACGTGTGGACAACTGAACACAACCGTTACAATTTAATGTAACAAACACTTTCTTGATCCAGAATCCGGACCGTCGCCGGGCTGATGGCTCTCGCCGCGATCCAGCCAGCCAGTCAAACAAATCCGGATAGAACTAGCCGCTTTTGGGTTCGCTTTTGACTTTGTTGAACTGCCACCGGCCGGACCTGCCACGGATTGCCGACCGATAGACTTTCCGGGGGCCCAGACGCCCCTGCCCGATCGACGCGGAGGTTCCTGATGGTGTACCGAGCGGTTCTCTTCGGCGCTTTCGCCGCTGTCTACGCCATCTCGATCACTGCCCAGCCGGTGCATGAGTTCCTGGGCGACGGCGTTGTGCGTTCGTTTGCGTCACCCTCAGCACAGCTGAATGCCGAGGCATCGGTCGCGTTGGTCGTCGACCCGCCGGCGGCAGGTCCGATACCGATCGGGTTCGGGCCGCTGCCGGTGTTCAGCATTCAGGGTGGCCAGTCCACCGTGACGGTACCGGTGGATGCCGGAACGAACCTCTACGCGACCGGCTCTCAGTCGGGGCCTCTGGAGCGCACGGGCCGGCGCGTCGAGTACTACAACCTCGACAACTTCGGCTGGGGCGACTTCTCCAACCGAAACTACCAGACGCACCCCTGGGTGCTGGGCGTACGCGACGACGGCTCCGCGTTCGGCGTGCTGTTCGACTCGACATGGGCGAGTTCGCTCGATCTCGAGCGGCCGCAGGCGCTGGGCATCATTTTCCAAACCGAGGGGCCGATGCCGCGGGTGCTCACGATCGACGCGGATTCGCCGCAGGCCGTGGTCGAGAAGCTGGCGGAGCTGACGGGCTATCCCTTCATGCCGCCGATGTGGTCGGTCGGGTACCACCAGAGCAAGTACTCGTACTTCCCGCAGCAGAACGTGCTGGACATCGCGAACGAGTTCCGCAGCCGCCAGATCCCCGCCGAGGTGATCTGGATGGACATCGACTACATGGACGGGTTCCGCAACTTCACCTTCAACCCGGGCGCGTTCCCCAACCCCGCGCAGCTGAACAGCGACCTGGACGCCATCGGCTTCCAGGCGGTGTGGATGGCCAACTGCGGCATCAAGGTGGACGGCGGCTACGACGCCTTCCAGCAGGTCGACGCGCAGGGGCTCGCCGTGCAGCGCAGCGACGGCTCCCAGTACCGCGCCGATGTCTGGCCCGGGCTGTCGGTCTGGCCCGACTTCACGATGCAGCAGACCCGCGACTGGTGGGCCGGGCGCATCGCGGGCTTCGCCTCGATCGGCGTCGACGGCATCTGGAACGACATGAACGAGCCCGCGGTCTTCAACGTCCAGAGCAAGACCATGCCCGACGACAACTGGCACCGCGCCGACGCGGACCTGGGCGGGCCCGGCGTGCACCGCAAGTACCACAACATCTACGGCATGCAGATGTCCCGCGCGACGCGCGAGGGCATGCTCCAGGCCTTCCCCGACCGAAGGCCCTTCGTGCTCACACGCGCCGGCTACATCGGCGGTCAGCGGTACGCCGCGATGTGGACCGGCGACAACAACGCGAACTGGTACCACGTCGATGTGTCGATCCAGAACATCCTGAACATCGGCCTCAGCGGGCAGCCCAACGCCGGGCCCGACATCGGGGGCTTCAACGGCGACTCGGGCGCCGAGATGTACGCCCGCTGGATGGGCATGGGCGCGATGATGCCCTTTGCCCGCGGGCACTACGGCTTCAGCGCGATCAACCGCGAGCCGTGGTCCTACGGCCCCGCAACCGAGAACACCAGCCGGCTCGCGCTCAACCGCCGATACCGCCTGCTGAACTACTTCTACACGCAGTTCTACGAGGCCCACGCGACCGGTCTGCCCGTCAGCCGGCCGCTCTTCTTCGCCGAGCCGGCGAACCCCGACCTGCGCGAGTACGACGACGGGTTCCTCGTGGGCCCGGGCCTGCTCGTCGTCGGCGCCACCAAGCCCGGCGCCGTGCCGCAGGTGCCGCCGATGCAGACGCCCATCTACCGCTTCGGCTTTCCGCAATCCGACGCGCCGGGCGCGCCGTCGGATCTGAGCGACGGCGATCTGCCCGACCTTTATGTGCTGGGCGGGCACATCGTCACGGCGAACAACCTCGTTCAGCACTCGCGCGAGCTGACGCCAGGGCGCACCGAGCCGCTCGAACTGATCATCGGGCTCGATGAAAACGGCTCGGCCTCCGGCACGCTCTACGAGGACGCCGGCGACGGGTGGGAGTTCCAGACGGGGGGCTACTCGCTCGTCGAGTTCGCCGCGACGCTCGACAGCGGACAGCTCACCCTGGACCTCGCCGGCGAGCAGGGAACTCTGCCGCTGCTCGATCGGCCGCTCACCGTTCGGCTGCTGCAGGGCGGCGGCAACGAGACGACCTTCGTGACGACGACCTCACAGCTCCCCGTCTCCTTCGCCGCCCCGACACCGACGCCGGACGCGCAGCCCGACCCCGCGGTGCGCGACGGGCGGCTCGTGCGGGACGCATTCGGAGGCGAGCCCCTGGCGACCAACAGCCGAGACCGATACAGCGAGATCTCCCAGCTGCGGGCGCTCCACGCCAAGCCCGTCGCCGGCGGGCTCTCGATCGGCATCGAGGGCGAGCTCGCGATCGACGGCACGGCTGTCGCGCTGTTCATCGATTCCGCCCCGGGCGGACAGAGCTTCATCAACACGAGCGGCCTCAACCCGCCGCCGGCCGGGCTGAACGCGCTGACCGGAACGGTGATGGAAACCGGCTTCACTCCAGAGCGGCTGCTGTTTGCCAACGGATTCGACGGCTCGGTCTTCTGCGACTGGGTGACGCTCGAAGCGGGCGGCAACGGCAGCAAAACCTACCTCGGCCGGCAGTTCATCGGGTCGGGCGGCTCGACGCTCTCGGACGGCAACAGCCTCGGCATCGAGGTGGCGCTCGGCTCCGCCGGCCACGCCGCGAGATCGGGCTTTGAGATCTTCATCCCCGACAGCCAGCTCGGAACGGGGGCGGGGGAACTCGGGCAGGTCAAAATCTTCGCCGCGGTGGTCAAGACGAGCGGACAGATCACCAACCAGACGCTCCCCGAAGGAACCGATGTGTGGCCCGGTTTCACGCCGAACTTTGAGCTCATCGCCGGGCAGCAGTACGCGAGCGTCCTGCTCAACCCCGACCTGACCGGCGACGGCGAACTCGACTTCTTCGATGTCGTCGAAGCGCTGCGGCGGATCGATGCCGGCGACGCGTCGCTGGATCTCGCGTTGCCGCTGGGCACGCTCGACGACGCCGACGCCGCGGAATACCTCCGCG
>DAIOTV010000011.1:1002-46867 GCA_036751825.1 Phycisphaerales bacterium | reverse complement strand
GGGGCGTTCCCGGGCGGCTGAGCCCGGCCGCCGCTCCAACCTCGCTCCAACCGCGCTACTCCGCGGCCCGCAGCAGCGCGCGCAGCGAGGCGACAGTGTCCGCGTCCACGGGCGACTTGTCGGTGCGCTCACGCAGGATGCGGGGGAAGCGCACGGCGATGCCCGCCCTGTGCCGGGGCGACTCGGCGATGCCCTCGAACCCGATCTCGAACACCCGCTCGGGTCGGACTTCCCGGGCAGGCCCCATCGATCGGACCGTGTTCCGGCGGATCCACGCGTCCAACGCCTCGATCTCCGCCTGGTCGAGCCCCGAGTAGGCGCGGGTGAACGGGAGCAACGCACGCTCGCCGTCGTCACGCTCGCCCCACACCGCGAACGCATAGTCGGTGAAGAGCGTGGCCCGCCTGCCCGTGCCGGGGTAGGCGTACACCAGCACGGCGTCGGCGGTGTACGGATCGACCTTCCATTTCCACCACCCGTGCGAGTCCGCTGGCTTGACCCGCCCCGCCGCGTACGGGCTCGCGACATGCTTGAGCATCAGCCCCTCAACCCCCCGCGACCGCGACGACTCCCGGCATCTGGCCAACGCCTCCCAAGACGATGCATCCACAAGCGGCGACAGACGGATCGGCTCAGCGCCGGCACCGGCGACGATGGCTTCGAGGCGTCCGCGACGATCCGCGGCGGGCAACCCGCGCAGGTCCAGAGCCCCTTCCTCCAACAGATCGAACGCCATGAACACCGGCGTGTCCGAGGCGAACAGCGACAGCTGAGGTGTCGGAGCCGCCTTGCGGTTGAGCCGGCGCTGAAGCGCGGCGAAGGGCAGGGGCGCGCCGTCACGCCAGAGCAGGATCTCGCCGTCCAGCACCGTTCCCGCGTCGAGCGCCGCGGCGCTCGACGCGATCTCCGGGAACTGGTGGGTGATCAGCTCGTCGCCCCGCGACCAGAGCAGCACCCCTTCGCGGCGGATGAGCTGCGCGCGGATACCGTCCCACTTCCACTCGGCGAGCCACTCGTCGCGTGACCCGAGCGCGGCCGGTTCGCCCTCAAGCTGCGAGGCGAGAAAGAACGGGTAGGGCTTGGCCGCGTCGTCGGCGGCGGTCGCGGTCGACAGCAGGTTTCGGTAGGCGTCGGCCGTTGGCACAAACGCCCCCGCGAGGCGGTGCTCCATGACCGCGGGTTCGACCTCCGCCAGCGTGGCGAGCGCGCGGGCGAGCATGCGTCGCTGCACGCCGACGCGGAACCCGCCGCGGATGAGCTTGAGATACACATAGCGCTGATCGGGCGGCAGGGCATCGAAGGCCGCCCGGATGATCGCCGATCGCTCGGCGTCGTTCGCTGAGCCGAGGGGCTCGACGCGGTCGCGGATCACGTCGGCGAGCGATTCGGTGCCGGCGTGGGCGGGGACCTCCTTCGGCAGCAGGAGCCCGACGGTCTCGGCGAGCTCGCCGACGGCGGCGCGGCACCCGTCAAAGAGCCACCGCGGAATCCCGCTGACCTCGAGCGCGATCGAAGTGACCACGCGAGAGCTCGCCGTGCCCTTCGGGCGGCGACCCAGGAACAGGGCAACCGCCCACGCCGCGTCGGCGGCGGTGGCGTCGCGGAAGTATTTGACCAGCGCCGCCGTCTTGGCGCTCGTCGCCGAAGTCGCATCGAGGGCGAGATAGAGCTCCGTGAAGCGGCGCATCAGGCGCGCCCGGTCTGCGGCTGCGCCGCCGCGGAGCCCTCGCTGGCCTCGTCCTCGTCGCCGAATCGCGTGGGGAGCACGCCGGCATCGAGCCCCCGCGTCTCGCGGAGATAGCGGGCCAGCTCCGAGGCGTACCCGTGCGTCGCGAGCACGCGGGAGGCGCCGCTGTGTTCGACCGTTTCGAGCAGGCCCGGCCAATCCGCATGATCGGAGAGCACAAATCCCCGGTCGGTCCCCCGCCACCGCCGCCGGCCGCGGATGGTCATCCAGCCGCTGGCCATGGCGGTGCGCATCCCTCCCGATGGCGACGCAAAGCGCCGGAGCCATGTCCCCCCAAGGACGGAGGGCGGCGCAACGATGGTGCCGACACCGCGGAGCATCTCGGCCGACTCGGCATTCGCGTGGACGGTGTCGGGCAGCGGCACACCGTGGCTTTCGTAGATCGTGCAGAGGTTGCGGACGGCCCCGTGCACTCCGATGGGTCCGATCGTCGGGTCGAGCGACGCGAGCAGGCGTTGCGCCTTGCCCAGCGCGTAGCCGAGCAGCACGGAGGTCCGGCCGGCCGCGGCGTTCTCGGCCCGCCATTCGTTGATCGAGCGGACGATCTCCGCGTCGGGCCGCCACCGGAACACGGGAAGCCCGAAGGTGCTCTCGGTGACCAGCACATCGCACCGCTGCTGCTCGAACGGTTCGCACGTACGGTCGGGCTCCCGCTTGAAATCCCCGGTCACGCACCAGGTGGGCCCGCGGTCGGGCACAAGCAGCACCTGCGCGGATCCGAGCACATGGCCCGCGGGGTGGAGCGACACCCGCACACCGCCGAGGCGGACGGTTCGCCCGTAGGGAAGGGTCTCGATGTTCAGGTCCGCGCCGATGCGGGCGCGCATGATGGCCGCGGTCTCGGGCGTCGCGAGGTAGCACCGGCTGCCGCCGCGGGCGTGATCGGCATGGGCGTGGGTGATGACGGCGCGGTCAACCGGAGCCCACGGGTCGATGTGGAACCCGCCCTCGGCACAGCAGAGGCCGGAACCGTCGTTGCACAGCAGATCGGTGCGATCGGCCATGCGACGATGCTAGCGGCCGCGAGAGCTCAGGCCCTCAGCCGCTGACCCGTGATCGCAAGAAGTACTCGCTCGGCTGGAGTTCCTCGTCGAAGCTGCGGAACGGCGTGCCGATCATCGTGTCGCCCTGCTGGTGGTCCTTCCACACATTGACCGGGCGATCGATCGCGAGCTCGGGGTTCTCGTGGTCGGCGACGATCAGGCGCACCTGCAGCCGCGAACGATCGGAGAAGTACCACGTGCCGTTGCTGTAGGTCCACTTGGTCTCGCGCGACCACGCCTCGGACGGGATACGCACCGCGAGCAGGTCGAACTCGTTCTGCTGAATCGTCCACGCACTCTTGGCGACCTCGATCGCCTTCTCGCGGTCGTCGCCGGCGAAGCGGTCGTCGGGGAGCGTGTTCTCGCGGATGATCAGCTCGCGCAGCGAATCGGCCTGCTGCCTGAGCTGCGCTCGCGTGGCCTCGAGCTCCGACCGCACCTGCTCGCCCCGCGCCGGGTCGAGCACGGCCAGCAGCGCCAGCTTGTCCTCCGCGAAGCCCATCGTCTGCGGGATGCCGCCGGTGAACCACAGGGGTCGCTGACTCGCCACCGCCTCCTGGGCGAGCCGCCTTGCCTCGGCAAGATCGGCGGCGATCGACGCAGGCAGCGCGGCGCGCTCCGCATCAGCAGCCTCAAGGAATCGGCCGTGATTCTGCAGAAAGCTGTTTCCGATGCCCTCGATCGTCTTGCCCTGATCGGTCTGCTGCTGCATCAGACGGGCGTACTTCTGGGCGATGCGGACGCACTCGGCCTTCGCGGCCTCGCTCTGGCGGAGCACCTCGGCCGCGAACGCACGGTCGGACTGGAGGCGCATCGGATCGTTGTACATCACCGAGAGCTCGCGGAGCCGGTCGCGGTCGGCGTCGAACTCGGGGTAGTTCGCGGGGTCGATGAGGTCCTGCAGGCGCGCGTGAAGCGGGTTCAGGAAATCCGCCGCCGAGACGACCTGGGCGTCGGCGTTCACAAGGCGTTGGCGGACCCCGGCCACGCCCCTGCCGTCGTCGGGAAGCTGCGCGAGACTGTCGCCCGCGAACCCGGACTTGCGGCGGGCGTTGTCGACGATCGCGCGCAGCCCGCTGACCTCGCGGTGATCGATCGCGAGTTGGTCCTCGACCGCACGCAGCCGCTCGGTCGCTTCCGTGAGCTGCTGAGCGTTCGCCTCAACCTCGCGCAGATGGAATCCGGCGCTCTTCAGCAGCTCTTCCTGCTGGTAGTTGAGCGCCACGCCCTCTGGCTCAGGGTCGGCCGGGGCGTCGGATCCGGTCAGGATCGCGCGGAGCCGGTTGTATTCGTTCGCGGCGGCCGTGTAGCGGTCGGCGGCGGCGTCCCGTCCCTCGGTGCCCGCCGGGACGGCCTCGAGCAGCTGCTTCGCCGAGTTCAGGTCGTTCAGGGACTGCTCGAGGCGATTGGCGAGCACCTTGCCCGCCGCACCGCGGGGCGGCGTCGTGCGGCCGCCGAGGCTCGCCGCCACGGATTCCAGGTTGACCTCGGCCCGCCGGAGCAGCCCGTTGACCTTGTCAACATCGGCGGAGGCGGTGAAGGCGAAGCCCAAGGCCGCCACGACCACCGCGAGCAAACGGACGAGATCGATTCGTTGATGGGCGCGCATGCGCATAACTGAAGCCCTCCCCTGCGAGCGGCGCCGTCGGCGCCGTGCCAGAGTCTACAGCGCCGCCGCGGGGCTGTGCCAGCCGCGACGCCGAGAAGATACGCTGGGTGGGTGTGCAGCCGAGAACGACAGATCGATGCGGAGCGTCCCCCAGCGGCCGCGAGGGACGCGTGCGATGGTTGATCGGGCCGAGTTCAATCGCGTGACAACGCGGGCCGCTCGATTCTTCGTCGCAGCGGTTGAGGGGATCAGGGTCGGCATCGGCCCCACGCTGCCCGAGGGGCCGCCCGGCGCGCTGCGATTGGCCGTCCGCCTGCTCGAGCTCAACGAGCTCGATCCGCTTTCCCCCGCGACCCGCTGGGGCGACATCGCCGAGCGTTCGCGAGCTATCGACGCCGGGCTGCTGCGCGACGACGAGCCGAGGCTGATGCTGCACGCGTTGCCCGCAGTGGATCCCCAGTGGCTGCCGCCCGTCGTGACCGAGCTTCGTGCTGCGGTCGACGAGCTGTCGCGGGCAGCGATCGACGATCCGCTGGGCACGCTCTACGAATCCGCGCTCGGCTGCGCCCGGCCCGACGGCGACGCGGCCCGCGAACGCCCAACACAACGCCGAGCCTCGCGGCGACGCTCGGCGGGCGCGTTCTACACGCCCGTCGCCCTGATCGATCACCTGATCGCGTGCGCACTCGATCCCGCCCTGCCGACCGGCGACCTCGCCGGTTGGCGCGATGCGTTGCCTCGGGTCTGTGACCCTGCCTGCGGGAGCGGCCGCTTCCTGGTCGCCGCGGCCAAGCGCGTCGCGGCGTGGCTCGCGGAGCACGCACCAGGCGGAGCCGAGCGGGCGACCCGCTTCGCCGTCTCGTCGTGCGTCTTCGGCGTCGACATCGATCCGACCGCTGTCGAGCTGACCAGGTTCCGATTGTGGCGACTCGCGTCGGGCGATGACAGCGTCGCCGATGTCTTGAAGCAGCGATGCCGCGTCGGCGATGCGCTGCTCGGCGCCGCCGTCGACCCCACATTGACCGGTGAAGCCGCCGCGTTGTGGTGCGAGCGGGCGGCGGGCGGCCCGGTTCGCGGGCTCTTTCACTGGCAGGACGAGTTCCCGGCCGTGTTTCAGCGGACAAGCCCGACGCGCAGCGGGTTCGATGTTGTCCTCGGCAACCCGCCCTTCCTCGCCCAGCTCTCGTCGCGGACGAGCCGAACGCCGCAGGCCGCCAGGATCGTCGACGCCTGGTCGGGCGGCGCGGTGAGGCGCTACGCGGATTCTTCGGCGGCGTTCGTGGTTCGTGCCGTGCAGCTCGCCAAGCCGGGCGGACGGGTCGCGCTCGTTCAGCCCCTCTCGCTGCTCGCATCGCAGGACGCTCGGGGCGCTCGCGATTGGATCGCCATGCGCGCCGCCCTCGAGCACCTCTGGCTCGGCACCACACCCGTCTTCGCGGGCGCCGATGTTCTGACCTGTGCGCCAGTGCTCCTGGCCGGGGCTGCGAGCGTCGGTGTCGTCGGACGATCTCGCGGCGTGCCGGTTGAGCCACTCCAGGCCGCTCCCGCGACACGCGACGAGCTCCGTCACGGGAGCGCCTGGTCGTTCCTGCTCGCCGATGCGATCGGAGTACCCCGAGTCACGCTCGCGGCGTCGCGAACCCTGGCCGACTTCGCCGCGGCGACCGCCGACTTCCGCGATCAGTACTACGGGCTCAAGGGCCTACTCGTCGATCGCCCCGACGCGGCCGACGAGCGGTTCCCGCCACTGATCACCTCAGGCTTGATCGATCCCGCCGAGTGCCGATGGGGACGCTCGCCCACGCGTGTGCTCAAGCAAACATGGAGCGCACCGCGGGTTGACCGAGCGGCGATGGACGCCTCGGGAACGCTCGGCGCCTGGATGTCGGCGCGTCTGGTGCCCAAGCTGCTTGTGGCGACGCAGACGCGGGTGATCGAGGCCGTCGCCGACGCGGCCGGGGTGCTGCTTCCCAGCACGCCGGTGCTCACGGTCGTGCCGCACGACCAAACCAATCTCTGGCGCGTCGGCGCGGTGCTGCTCTCGCCCGTGGCGTCGGCGGTCGCGCTGCGCGAGGTCGCCGGCTCGGCCCGATCGGGCGACACGATCAAGCTCGCGGCCCGGCAGGTGCTGGCGCTGCCGGCCCCGCGGGACGACGCGATGTGGGACCGCGCCGCGGACGCCTTCCGCCGTGCGAACGCAGCAACCGATCTCGCGGAACGGCGCGAATGGCTGCGCGCGGGCGCCGCCGACTCCATCCGGGCGTTCGGCGTGCCGGCTGGCGATGCCGAGGCGCTGCTCGCATGGTGGTGGGATCGTCTGCCACGGCGCGTGCGGCTCGTGTAGGCTGCTGCGATGGGAACGGGTGGACGACGCAACGCTTCTCAAACGCACTGGGCGACCTGGCCGACCGACCGGCTCATGGGCGTGCGGATCTGTGATCTCGGGCTGTCAATCCCGGGCACACCCGTCGAGGCCGCCGTGGAGACGCTGCTCGGGGAGCTCCGCCTCGCGGGCTTGCGGTACGCGCCGCCGGTGTGGCTCGGCGAGGAGTGGTACACCCCACCCGAAAGGCCGGGAATCGCGGTGCCCTTTTATCTGGCCCACCCGCGCCTGCGGAAGCTCGAGCGCCGGCTGATGTTCGAGGTCGAGGGCGGGACACGGTCGTCGTGCATGAGGCTCATGCGGCACGAGGCCGGGCACGCCGTGCAGTTCGCGTATCGGCTCCACCGTCGGCGAGAATGGCAGCAGCTGTTCGGGAGATCGTCGACGCCCTATCCGGAAGCGTACAGGCCCCGGGCGTACTCGCGCGACTTCGTACTGCACCTCGACAACTACTACGCGCAGGCGCACCCCGACGAGGACTTCGCCGAAACGTTCGCGGTGTGGCTCCGCCCGGGCTCGCGGTGGCGGGCACGCTACGCCGGCTGGCCCGCGCTGCGGAAGCTCGAATATGTCGACAGGCTCATGAAGGAGATCGGCGACGATGCGCCAGCCGTCCGGTCACGCCGGCCGGATCAGCCGCTCTCCTCGCTCAGGCAGACGCTGCGCGAGCACTACGACGCGAGGCGGCTGCGGTACGGGCTCGACAACGCGGACGTGTACGATCGCGACCTCCGAAAGCTGTTCGAGCCGCCGGCGCAGGGCGACACACGCAAACGGGCGGCCGCGTGGCTTCGGGCGAACCGCCGCGTCCTGATCGGCGTCGTCGGCCAATGGACGGAGCAGTACCCGTACACGGTCAACGACATCTTCAATGTCATGATCGCCCGAGCCGGCGAGATGCGGCTCCGCGTGCCGCACAACCGGGGCGAGGAGGAGCTCCAGCGCGAGGTGGCGGTCCTGCTGGCGGTGCAGACGATGACCCACGTGCATCACGGCGGTCGGTGGGTGACGCTGTGAGGCGGCTGCGCATCCTCATGCTGACCCAGGCGGACCTTGTGCCGCCCGAGACCGTTGTGGACGATGAGCAGATCAACCGCGCACCGTGGCGGACCGATTACGATGTGCGCAGCGGCCTGCTGGAGCTCGGGCACGAGGTCATCGTGTCCGGCGCCGACACATCCCTCGACGATCTCCGGGCCGAGCTCGACGACGCACGCCCCGACATCGTATTCAACCTGCTCGAGATGTTCGCGCAGCGATCCGAGCTGCTCTCGCATGTGCTCGGCTACTTCGAGCTGCGGGGCCAGGCGTACACAGGCTGCAACCCGGTCGGCATGAGCTTCAGCGTCCGGAAGTCGCTCCAGCGCAAGATTCTCAGGCACCACCGCATCGCCACGCCGGAGTTCGCGGTCGCGCGAATGCAGCGGGCGTTCCAACGCCCCTCGCGGCTGGTCTTCCCGCTGATCGTCAAGTCCGTCTCCGAGCACGGGTCCGTCGGCATCAGCCAGGCCTCGGTGGTCACCAGCGACGAGCGTCTCGCCGACCGGATCGCGTTCGTGCACGAGCATGTGGGCACCGACGCCATGGTCGAGGAGTTCATCGAAGGCAGGGAGCTCTACGCCGGCGTGCTCGGCAACACGCGGCTCACGGCCCTGCCGATCTGGGAGCTGGGCTTCGACAACCTGCGGGACCGAGCCCCCAACATCGCCACAAGCCGCCTGAAGTGGGACGTCGACGAGCAGGAACGCGTCGGCCTCCGCACCGGGCCGGCGAGCGGGCTCGACCACGCGACCCGCCAGCGCATCGCCAGGCTCTGCAAGCGCGCCTTCCGCGCGCTCGAGCAGAACGGCTACGCCCGCTTCGACATCCGACTCCGGCCGAACGGGCAGCCCGTGATCATCGAGTCAAACCCGAACCCGGAGCTCGCGTGGAACTCCGAGTTCCCCGCCGCGGCGAAGGCCGGCGGCCTCGAGTACCCGACCCTGCTGACCCGCATCCTTTCGCTCGGCCTCCGGTGGTCGGAACACTTCGTCGCCTGAGCCGGCCGCTCTGTGCCCCCGACGCAGCGAAGCTAGGCTTGGGCATGGTCCGCGTTGGTTGGGTGTTCAGCCTGGTTCGCTCTGGTTCGTCGGTGACGTCGTACGCCTGTGCCGCGCCCTGGAAGCTCGCGGTCGCCGACGAGCCCTTCGGCCCGTGGGACCGCACGGGACCGCCCTACAACCTGCCGCCGATTCAGCGCGACCTCGTCCGAGCGTTCGCCGCGATGGGCCACACGCTCTCGGCCGAGGTCGTTGGAATGGCCAACGAGCTGTTCCGCACGCTCGCCGAACGCGGCGAAGAGAGCCGCGTCGTCTGCAAATGCCCGCACCTGCTCTTCGATCCGTCCGAGTTCGAGATCTGGTTCGGGGGTCAATCGGGCGATGTGACGCACGGCCACATCGGGCTGATCCGCAACCCCCTGCATCGCGTGAACAGCGCCTACGCCCGCGGATGGGAGAGGCTGCTCAACGATCCATACGAGCTCGAGGTCTACCGAACATTTCTGCGCCAATGGAAGCGCATGCCCCACCGATTCCGGTTCGACCAGATCACCGACGACCCGATCGGTTCCTTCCTCGCGCTGCACAAGGCCCTGGGCTTCGGCGGCACGGAGCAGGACGCTCGTGCGTCCGCGGAATATCTGTCCGGAACCTACCACGCCTCCTCCGCCGAGACGAGCCCCGACCGGCCCAGCACCCCGGTCAGCGAGTCGGGCTGGGCCGCGCCGCACGAACTCGCCGATGTGTACCTGAACGACGAAGAAATCGCGTCCTTCATGCAAGAGCAGGGCTGGCCGACCCGCCGGTCCGCGTACATCGGCTCCCCGATTCGATCGCTCGTGCGTACGCTGCTGGCACGGTGAGCCGCGAAGAACCATCCTCGGGCGTTGATCGAGCGCCGCTGCGTGTCGGCTGGGTCTTCGGCCTCGCGCGGAGCGGGACATCGATCACGGCGTACGCGGCTGCCCACGCCGCACACGCCGCCGTGGCGGACGAGATCCTCGGCCCGTGGGACCGCACCGGCCCTCCGTACAGCTACCCGTCGGAGCAGGCCGAACTCGCGGAACGGTTCAAGGCGTCGCACGCCCTGCTGACGCCCGACATCGTGACCGACACCCTCACCCTGATGCGCACGATCGCCGAGCGAGAGAACACCGCTTGCCTCGTGAGCAAGCACCCGCATCTCCGCTTCACGCCCGAAGAGTTCGCCGAGGCCTTCTCCGAGCACCGTGGCGTGTGGGTGATCCGCAACCCGCTGCGCCGGCTGGCGAGCATCCACGCCCGCGGCTGGACATCGATCATCCGCCCCAACCACGATCTGGACTACTTCCGCGAGTACGCCGAACGCTGGCTCGCGATGAACGACAATCAGCGCGTCGTGTTCGAGGACCTGAAGCGCGATCCGCGATCGTACTTCGCCCGGGTGCTCGGCGCGTGGGGCTGGCCGAACGACGCCGACACCGCCGACCGGGCCGTGGCATACCAGCGCTCGCAGTACCACGGAAAGTCGGGCGAGCGCGAGACCGGGCGGAGCACGAAGCGCAGCCTCTCGGATGTGACCCGCCTCGCTCCCGCCGAGGCGGTCGAGCTGTATCTTGCCGACCCCTTCATGCGCGACCTGTTCGCACGCTGCGGCTGGAGCACGAATCCGCGTTCCTACCTGCCCACAACCGCGCAACGCATCGCCGAGCGACTGCGCCGATTCCGGGCGATCACCCGCTCATGACGCCGCGTGTCACATGGCTCTTCTCGATGACGCGCTCCGGGTCGAGCGCGGCCGTGTACGCATCCGCCCACGCACTCGGCTGGGCCGTCGCCGACGAGCCCTTCGGCCCCTGGGACCGTACCGGCCCGCCCTACAACTACCCGCCCCAGCAGGTCGAGCTCCACCGCCGGCACCTCGCAGCGGGCGAGACGCTCAACACCGACACCCTCGCGCTCTTCGAACAACTGATCGACTCGATCGCGAAAGCCGCGAACGCCCCGGGCGTCATCGTCAAGCTGCCGCACGACATGATCGAGCCCCGCGAGATCGCCCGATTCCGGCCTTTCGATCGGTCCGCCTACCTGATCCGCAACCCGCTCGCAAGGCTCAACAGCCTCTACACCCGCGGCTGGCAGGAGACCATCCAGCCCCCCCACGACCTCGAACGCGTCCGCCTGTTCGCCCACCGCGTGATGCGCGCCCCCCGATCGTGCCGCGTTCGGTTCGAGCATCTCCACGAAGCCCCCCGCCGCTTCTTCCGCCGCCTGTGGCGCGCGTGGGACATCGACTTCACCGAGGACAATGTCGAGGCCGCCGTGCGGTACCGCGCGCAGCACTACCACGAATCGTCGGCCGAGCAGCAACCGGGCCGCAACCCGCACCGAGTCCTGAGCGAGCACCGACGCGATGTGCCCGCCGAGGCCGTCGAACTCTACTTGAACGACCCGGTGATCGCCGCGGCGTTCGCACGGGCGGAATGGGACACGAGTCCAGCGCGGTACACTGCGCCGGCATGAGCCGAAGCGTCCTTCGAGATCTGGTGATTGCATTGAGCGCGGCGGCCCCCGCTACGCGGCGTCGCGATGCTCACACCGCCGCCGTCTGAATCCCCATCGCCGCGATGATCGCCTCCAGATCGTTCGCTACCCGCACCGGCCGGTTCGCGAGCATGCCCGTAGGAATCGCCACATCGCCCTGCTTCGCGAGCTTCTTGGTGTCGAGCCCCGTGTGGTAGCCCACGGTCGCGTCCGGGTCCTTGAGCTGGTGTCCGGTCAGCACGCAGACGACTGTCTCGTCAGCACGGATGACGCCCGCCTCGCGCAGCCGCCGTGCCCCGGCCACACTCGCCGCGCTCGCCGGCTCGCAGCCGAAGCCGTAGCGGCCGACCAGCGCCTTGTGCTCGAGAATGCAGCGGTCGTCGACGCTGCGCACGACGCCGTCCATCGCGTGCAGCGCCCGCAGGCACTTGCTCAGGTTCACGGGCCGGTTGATCTCGATCGCGCTCGCGATCGTGTCCGCTCGCTCGCCGGCCGCGTCCATCCGGGCGTATTCCGCATCCACCTTCGCGTGGTCGAACCGCCCGGGCCCCTTGCCCATGTCCCATCGCACGCCAAGCTGGTTGTACACCCGGTCGAGCGTGCGCGCCCCGTGCGCGTTGATCACCGCCAGCCTCGGCACCCGGTCGATCAGGCCGAGTTCCTTGAGCTCCATGAACGCCTTCCCAAACGCGCTTGAATTCCCGAGATTCCCGCCCGGCGCCACGATCCAGTCCGGCACGCGCCAGTCGAGCCCCTCCAGCACGCGGTACATGATCGTCTTCTGGCCCTCGAGCCGGAACGGGTTGACGCTGTTGACGAGGTAGACACCCAGCTCGGGCCGATCCTCGGCGATCTGCTTCACGCGCTGCATGCACGCGTCGAAGTCACCGGCCACCTGCAGCGTCACCGCGCCGTAATCGAGCGCCTGGCTCAGCTTGCCGAAGGCGATCTTGCCCTCGCCGATGAACACAAACGCGTCCATCCCTGTCAAGCTGGCATAGAGCGCGAGCGCTGCCGACGTATTCCCCGTCGACGCGCACGCCACGCGCGTCGCGCCCACCATCCGCGCGTGCGTGAACGCCGCGCACATGCCATTGTCCTTAAACGAACCCGACGGGTTGTACCCCTCGTACTGCAGATAGAACCGCCCGCACTCGTCGCCGTCGTTGCAGTCAAAGCCGATCGCTTTGCCCAGCGCATCCGCCCGCTGCAGGTTCGTGCGCCCCTCGCCGATGGTCACGATCTGCGATTCGTCCTGATAGAAGGGCAGCAGATCCCGGAACCGCCAGACCCCCGAGAAGTTCAGGGCTGACTTGCTCGCCGACCCCCCCGCGGGCCCCCGGGGCCCGGTCGTGCCGCTGCGCCGCTCGAACTTCGCGAAATCCCGCACAGCGATCGCACCCGGACCATACACCACATCGAGCAGCGCACCGCACGCCTCGCACCTGGTGAGCACGCGGCCGACGGGGTACTCTGAGCCGCAGTCCGGATTGAGGCAGCGTTGATGAGCGTTCATGAACCAATGGTACCGTTGTGGAGGCGACGGCTGCTGGCCGCGACCCTCCCCGTGCTGGGCTTGGCGACGCTCGCCGTCATCGCCGTCGGGCTGCTCCTCGTGCAGCGAGCACGACAGCCCGGGCTCATGCTCTCCGAGGACGCGTTGAAGGCCTCGCTTGCGCTCGCTACGCCCCACGCGCTGGTCGTCGTGGTCGCGCCGCTGCTGCTCGTCCGGGCCAGGTACCACGACGCGCTCGGGCCCGGGTTCGTCGCGGTTGCCGTGCTGCTCTCATTCTGGATGTTCGCCGGATCGTTCATCCTGACCGTCGGCGTCGGGACAGGCCTGGGCATCAACGCGAACCGCTCGCCCGGCCTCGTTGTGCTCGGCCTGCTGACCGCGCTGGGGGCTCTGTGGATTGGCCACCGCCGGGCGGATCGCCTCACGCCCCGCACGGACCGCGCGGCGCGGCTCTTCACGACCGCGGCGGGCGTCGGGGGCGCCGGTCTGTGCATCGCCGTGCCTTGGTTCGCCGCCCGGCTGCCGGTTCAGTCTCCCGACCTCGCCGTGACGGGCGATCGACGCGCGGTCGCGGGGCTGTCGCTCGCGATCCACGCCGGGCTCGCGCTCGGCTCGGCCGGCCTCGCCTCGGCAACCGCATGCCGACTGATGACCCGCCGACACGCCGCCCACCACGCCCGCCACTGCCACAACTGCGGCTACGACCTGCTCGGCGCCGAGGGCTCAGCCTGCCCCGAGTGCGACCACCCGGCCGGCAGCGATCAGACGCGGCACCTCGCTCAGCTCGCCTCAAAGGGCTCCCAAGCCACCGCGTGTTCCCCCACCTCCTCGACGTGACGCAGGTACGCCGTCCCGTCCACCTCAACAACGCCAAACTGCTCCAGGTGCGGGTTCACGAACTGCGTGTCGATCACCGTGAACCCCCGCGCAACGCAATGCTCGATCAGGTGCACCAGCGCCACCTTGCTCGCGTCCGTCCCGCCCAGCCCCGGCCGGCTGAACATGCTCTCGGCGCAGAACACCCGCCCCACCGCCAGCCCGTACACCCCGCCCACCAGCACCAGCTCGCCGCCGGGCTTCTCCAGCCACGCCTCGATCGAGTGCGCATGCCCCGCGTCGTGCAGCAGGGTGAACAGCCCCTCGATCCGCTCGTCGATCCAGGTGTCAGCCGTGCTGCTGGGCGAATCCCGCCGCGGCTCAGCACACGAGGCGACAACCGCGGGGAACGCCCGATCGCTCGTGATGACGAACGGCCTTCGACGAACGGTCCGGGCCAGCCGCCGGGGGATGTGCACCCCATCCGCGAGCCCGAACGCCTCGGGCCGGATCGGCAGAATCGCACGCTGCGCAGGCCGGATCCAGCGGATCGGCAGGCCAAGACGGTCCGCGTCGCGGGTGTCGGCCATGGGAAAGCAGCCGGACCGATAGGCCGACAGCACCGCCTCGATCGTGTCGCCGTGATCGTGACGCACGAGGGAATCTAGGTCGTTCACCGGGCTTCGGTTACAATTTCGGGGGCGACCCGTGAAACCGGGTCGGTGCTTCGCCCAATGATTGACGCGACGGGCGGGGTGCCCGGCGGCTCAGGACGGGGAACATGCCAATGGACGCCGATGAACTGATCCACATGATCTTCGACGACGGCAACCTCATGTGGATCGTGGGCGGGTTTCTCGGCTTCGTCGGGATCGTGTTCGGCACGGTCACCGGAGCCATCAAGACCAACGCCCGCGAGCGGACACGCCGCGAGATCGCCGCCTACATCGCCGAGGGATCCATGACACCCGAGCAAGGCGAGAAACTGCTCAAGGCCGGCAAGGAGAGCGCGTAATGGGCGGGCAATTCTCGGGCATCAATTCGAGCGACTTCGTCCCAATCGTCGCCATCATCGCGGGCTGCGCCGTGGGTGCGGTCGCCATCATCGGCGGCATGCTCGCAGCCGTCTCGCAGCGGAAGCAGATCGAACGCTCGCGACGCGAAATCGCCGCCTACATCGCCGAGGGATCCATGACCCCCGAAGAAGGCGAACGGCTCCTGAACGCCGGCGCCAACCTCACAAAGAAATGCAAATCATGATGCTGCCCGCACTCGCGCAGATCCACCACGACGACATGGTGCCCATCATCGCGATGTCGATCGGCGGCGGCATCGCCGTCGTCGCCGTTCTCTTTGGCTCGATCCGCGGCATGGCGCTGAACGTGGCCCGAGCGAAGTCCCGCCGCGAGGTCGCCGCCTACATCGCCGAGGGATCCATGACGCCCCAGGAGGGCGAACGCATCCTGAACGCCGGGCGGACGCAGGGGTGCGGGCGGTGATCGTTCCGCAGCAACGATCGCCGCGCTCGCGGCCCTCGCCGCCACGCGCAGCGTGCTCGCGGGCTGCCGAAGAATCGACGAACCGGTACGAACGCGAACGCCCGCACACGACGGGCAGAACCGAGGGACACGCATGCTGATGCTGGCAGACCTAGAGAGTGCCGTGGCATCCGAGATCGAGAACATTGTTGCGGTCGGGATGGTCGTGCTGGTCGTTGCGATCATCTGGATCTCGGGCACCATCCGAAAGATGTCCGTCACGGCTCAGCGCGAACGCACTAAACGCGAACTGGCGGCCTACGTCGCCGAGGGATCCATGTCGCCCGAGGACGCCCACAAGATCCTCTCGTCCGACCAGGGCCACGACATGCGCGAGCTCGTGCTCAAGCGGGCCGCCGATGGCTGGATCAGCCCCAAAAAGGCCGACCAGATCCTCGCCGCCCTGGACAAGCGCGAGGCCAAGGCAACCTGATCGGCCTCAGTCGGCCCGCGCCGACTCGCTCCGGCGGATCAGCGTCAGCACGCGCAGCACCTCCGCGACCGACCACGCCTGGGCCGGGCACCCGCCGGGCCGCTGGTCCTCCGCGTCGCCGTCGTACACCTCGAACATCTGCCCGGGGCACGGCGCGTTGGGCCCGAGCATCTCGCCAAGCATCGGCGCCAGGATCGCCCTCGCCTCCCGGCACGCCACCGCGCTGAACCCGCCAACCCGCAGCACCGCCTCGGCCATCGGGCCCAGCAGCCAGGGCCACGCGGTGCCCGTGTGGTACGCCGCGTCACGCTCGAACATCGGGCCGGCGTAGCGACCGTGGTACCCCGGGTCGGCCGGGTCGAGCGTGCGCATCCCACCGGCCGTCCAGAGCCGCTCCCGGCAGATGCGTGTCACCGCTTCCCGCTGCGCGTCCGCCAGCGGCGAGAACGGCAGACTGCACGCGAACAGCTGATTGGGACGGATCTCTTCCACCGGCACCCACCCACGCGTCGTCGGACGCAGGCAGTCGCTCAGGCAGCCGAGCCGAGACGACCAGAACTTCGCCGGCACGCTCTGCCCGCATCGCTCGGCACGCGATCGCAACCCCCCGGCGGCGGCGGGGTCCCAGGGCCGAAGCATCGCCGCGAGCGTCTCGAGACCGCTGTACCAGAGCGCCTGAAGCTCGATCGGCTTGCCGTGGCGAGGCGTGAACACCACCCCGTCGCGAGCCGCGTCCATCCATGTCAGCTGCGTCCGCTCGTCGCCTGCAAAGACCAGCCCGTCCTCGTGATCGACGCCGATGCCGAACCGGGTGCCGGCGGAATAAGCCTCCACCACATCCATGCATGAAGGCAGCAGCAGGTCGCGGAAGAGCTCCTGATTGCCGCCCGCCGCCAGGAACTCGCCGCAGGTATGCAGGAACCACAGACTGGCGTCGGCGGTGTTGTACTCGGGCTCGCCGCCGCGGTCGTCGAAGCGGTTCGGGATCAGCCCGTCCCGCTGCGCCCCGGCGAAGGTTTCGAGCACGCGGCCAGCCTCGGTCAGCCGGCCCGTCGCGAGCAGCAGACCCGGCAGCGCGATCATGCTGTCCCGGCCCCAGTCGCTGAACCACGGGTAGCCCGCCACCACCGACACCAGCGCGTGGTCGTCGCCCGCGAGCGAACGCGTCGGAGCCCGGCGAACCACGAACTGATCCGCCGCGACCACCAGCGCGGCGAGCTGCTTGTCCTCCGCCTCGCTCCCCGCATCCCGCAACGCCGAGCCAACCGCCGTCGAAAGCCGGATCTCACGGGCAGGCGATCGCCGGCCCGGATCGAACAGATCCCGGCTCTCTCCGGGCCCACCGATCGAGCACACGAGCTCGGCCGGCTCGTGCAAACCCAGATGCAACGAGCCGGGGCAGAACAGGCACTCGGTCGAGTCAAAACCGCGATCGGCCTCATGCTCGTAGCGGAGTCCCTGCCACCAGTGCGGCTTCACCTTGAAGCTGCCGGACGTGCCGCCCGTCAGCTCGATCGACAGGTCCGCCGTGCCGCCCGAAATCCAGATGCCGCGGTCGTCCGCGGCGTGCGACACCCGCATGTGCGCATTCGGCAGGTGGTGCAACGCGTGAAAGTCCCGAAGCCCGACGAGCGGCCTCGCTTCCACCCACGCCCGACCACCCCGGCACTCGTACCGCACCACCACCGCCGACCGCCCCTCGCACAGCTCGATCTCACGCACGATCCGTACATGCTCGTCCGCGACGAATGTCCACCGGGCGGCGTTGCGGCCGTCGGGGCCGAGCTCGAACCGCTCCAAACGAGCCCGCGCGCCGCCGAGAACCGTTCCGTCGTGGAACGCGGACTCGGTCAGGTCCAACGGGAAACACCGCGGCTCGTCGGGATGCACCCACACAATCTCGTTCAGCGAGTGCAACGCCAGCACCCGGTCGACCGGCGGCGAGAGGCTGGCGACGAGCAGCCCGTGGTACCGACGCGTGGGAACACCCGCGATCGTGCCCATCGCGAAACCGCCCAGCCCGTCGGTCAGCAGCCACTCCTGCGCCGCGAGCCGATCGCGATCGGCATCGGGCCGGATCCGAAGATCGGCCCTCGGCTGCTGAACAAGCGACAGGCAATCGATCTCGGCAAGCTCACTGAACACGGCAGCTCTCCATGCGCCCCAGCCCTGCGAAGCAACCCCGCGGCTCGTGCATTTGAACGGATCTCCGGGGCCCCCGCATGCTTGACATGCCGCGCAACCCCAGCGACACTATCTCATGGGAAGCCTCACCACCGATTCCATCCGAAATTCCATGCCAAAGAACGCTGGAGGCGAACCCGGAAACGCTCCGGGCCACTGGCGCGCCAACCCGTTCGCCAAGGTCGCGTCGGAGGGCATCACCTTCGATGATGTCCTGCTGACGCCCCGGGCCAGCAGCGTCGTTCCAGCCGAGACCGATCTGACGACCAGACTCACCCGCCGCGTCTCGCTCCACATCCCGCTGATCTCGGCCCCGATGGACACCGTCACCGAGTCGGCCCTGGCGATCGCCCTCGCCCAGGAGGGCGGGATCGGGGTGATCCACAAAAACCTCTCCCCCGAGACCCAGGCCAGGGAGGTCAACAAGGTCAAGCGGTCGGCGCACGGCATCATCGTCGACCCCATCACCCTCGGGCCCAGCGACACCGTCGGACGGGCCCGAGAGCTCATGCGCAAGCACCTCGTCTCCGGATTCCCCGTCACCGAAGACGGATCGGCCGACCTGCGGCACTCCGGCAAGGGCCGGGTCGTGGGAATCCTCACCAAACGCGACCTCAAGTTCGTCGCCGACGAATCGACCCCGGTCCGCGAGGTCATGACCGCGACCAACCTCGTCACCGCCCCGCCCGGCACCACGCTGGAGCAGGCCGAGGGCATCCTCAACGAGAACAAGGTCGAGAAGCTGCTGCTCGTCAACGCCGACCACTCCCTCGCCGGCCTGATCACGATGCGCGACATCGACCGGCTCAGCCAGTTCCCAAGGGCCAACACCGACGACCGGGGCCGGCTCCGCTGCGGGGCGGCCGTGGGCGTCAACCAGTTCGACCGCGTCGAGGCCCTCATCGCCGCCGATGTCGATGTCGTCACCGTCGACACCGCCCACGGACACAGCCAGAACGTGCTCGAAACCGTCCGCGAGATCAAGCGACGCTTCGATGTCGACGTCATCGCCGGCAACGTCGCCACCTTCGAAGGCGCCCGCGACCTGGTCAAGGCCGGGGCGGACGCGGTGAAGGTCGGCATCGGCCCGGGCTCGATCTGCACCACCCGCGTCGTGACAGGCGTCGGCGTGCCGCAGATCACCGCCGTCATGAACGCCGTCGCCGGCGTCGCCAGCACCGGGCAGGATGTGCCCGTCATCGCCGACGGCGGCATCCGCGCCTCGGGCGATATCGCCAAGGCCCTCGCCGCCGGCGCCGACGCCGTCATGCTCGGCTCGCTCTTCGCCGGGCTCGACGAATCCCCCGGTGAGCTCGTCATCATGCAGGGCCGCCGCTACAAGAGCTACCGGGGCATGGGCTCCGAAGGCGCCATGAACGCCGGCTCCGCCGACCGCTACGCGCAGGCCGACAAAGTCGACGACGCCGGAAGGCCCAAAGCCAAGTTCGTGCCCGAGGGCGTTGAGGGCCTCGTGCCCTACCGCGGCACGCTCGCCGAGTTCGCCTACCAGCTCGTCGGCGGCGTCCGCTCGGCCATGGGCTACCTCGGCTGCGCCACCATCCCCGAGCTGCACGAGCACGCACGATTCGTCCGCGTCTCGGGCGCCACCGTCATCGAGAACCATCCCCACGACATCCGCATCACCAAGGAATCGCCCAACTACATGAGCGATCACCACAGCTGACGCAAAGCCCGCTCGCCCCTCACTCGGCGGCGGCGGTCTCGTCGCCCGACGACGGCCTCGTGTCGGCTGGCACGAGCACGCCCCCGTCCGCTTCGATCGCGAGCGCCGTAAAGACCGTCGGGATGCCGGGAAGGAAGCCTGAGTCGCTCACGAACAGCAGCGTCCGCGTCCCGTCGGCGAGCGTCGGGCCGAAGCACACGCCCTCGACATTCAGCACGGTCGGGGCAAGGTCGTTGAGTGTCGCGATGTGCGTCTTGGTCGCCGGCGTGAACTCGGCGCCCTTCAGCGCGTCCAGGCTCAGCACATCGGTCGCGTCGGTCGGATCGACGACGAACAGATCGATGCGGAACGTGCCCACGGGCGTCAGGGTCCGTTCGACCGCGAGCAGCCGGCCGTCGGCCAGGCCCAGCAGCTCGGTCAGGCCCGTGCTGCCCATGGCCACCTCGTCGGGGGTCGGCCCCAGGGGATAGACGACCTGCGAGACCGGGCCGGTGTTGGCCTTGGCGAACGAATAGGTCGACAGCCGCACCCACCGGGCGCCGTCCTCAGATGTGCCGCCGTCCTGCTGCAGGGGCTCCTCGGTCGCGACCACCGCGAGCTCGTGAGCGATCATGGCGATCGACTCCCACGAGCGGTTCTGCCGCACGCCCACGCCGGGCCGGGAGGCAACATGCGTCTCCGGGGCGGGCCACTCGTCCATGCGGGTCGCGGCGGAGCACATCTCGTAGATGCGCGGCGCACCGGGGTCTCCCTTGCCGTCCATCACCGCCGTGCCCTCGCTGACCCACATCAGCGACGGCTCGCCGAACGTGCCCTCGTGCATCATGATGCGGATGCCCTCCGGGTCGAGCCCGGCCCCGGCAATCGGATCGCCAGACGCCCAGGTCAGCCGGAGCAGGTACGACCAATCAAGGCCCACAATCCGGTCCTCCGCGAGCTCGATCTGGCCCAGATACGCCCGGGCCGGCGCGTATCGGCCCGGATCGTCGCTCAGGATCACCAGCGTGCCCGAGTCCCGCCACGATGGCTCGAAATCCATGCCCGAGATCCCGCCGATCCGGGTCCCCAGAAACTCGGCCCGGGGCTCAAGGTGCCGCTCACCGATCAGGCGGAGCCGGATGTCGCCGGGGTTGGCAAAGGTCGAACCGGCGAGCAGACAGGACGCAATCGCGAGAATTCTCATGACCGATTATTCGGCCGATCCGACGCCCGAGTTGCCCGGCGGGCGGAAGTCGTCCGCTTTGCCGCGAGTCGCCACCCGGGCCGACACGCCGAATCGCCGGGCCCGCCCGCCCGCCGACCCCCGCGAGCCCGATGCTCGGCCACGCAAGCCCGCCGGGCGTCACCGGTTGAACAGGAAGTGGCACACATCTCCGTCACGCATGACGTAGTCCTTGCCCTCGACCCGCAGCCGGCCCGCCTCCTTGATCGCCTTCTCGGACCCGAGCTCCAGCAGGTCATCCACGGAGTAGGCCTCCACGCGGATGAAGCCCTTCTCGAAATCGGTGTGGATCACGCCCGCGGCCTGAGGAGCCTTGGTCCCGTGGCGGATCGTCCACGCCCGGATCTCCTTCGGGCCGGCCGTGTAATAGCTCTGCAACCCCAGCAGGTGGTACGCCGATCTGGCGAGCTTGTCGAGCGCCGGCTCGTCCATGCCCATGTCCGCCAGCATCTCCCGCTTGTCCGCGTCATCAAGCTCGGCCAGCTCGCTCTCGATGCGCGCACAAATGGGCACCATCTCCATGCCCTCCCGCTCCGCGTAATCACGCACAGCCGACGCCAGGGGCCCCTCGCCGTTCGGATCGGTGTCGTCCACATTCGCGATGTACAGCACCTTCTTGCTGCTGATCAGCGTCAGAAGCCGGAGCGCCCGCTGCTCCGCCGGGTCCTCGAGCTCGAGGCTGCGCGCGGGCCTGCCCTCGTCGAGCACGGGCATGAGCTTCTTGAGCACGCTCAGCCGCGCAACATCCTCCGGGTCCCGCCCCTTCGCCGCCCGCTCGGCCTTGGGCAGGGCGTTCTCGACGGTCTGGAGATCGGCGAGCACGAGCTCGGTCGCGATGGTCTCGATGTCGCGAATCGGCTCGACGGTGCCCTCCACATGGGTGATGTCCTCGCCGCCCGGGGCCTTCTCGAAGCAGCGGACGACCTGCACGATGGCGTCCACCTCGCGGATGTGGCTGAGAAACTTGTTGCCCAGGCCCTCGCCCTCGCTCGCGCCCTTGACGATGCCGGCGATGTCCACCAGCCGCAGCGCCGCCGGCACGAGCTTCTCGGTAGCGATCTTCGAGTTGATATCCGCCAGCCGAGGGTCGGGGATGGGCACCACGCCGATGTTGGGCTCGATGGTGGCAAACGGGTAGTTCGCCGCGAGCGCGCCGGCGGCGGTCAGGGCGTTGAAGAGCGTGCTCTTGCCGACATTGGGCAGGCCGACGATTCCGGCTTCCATGGGGGTCCTCCAGGCGGGGCGACGGATCGGAGCGGAGGGTACGCCGCGGGCGTGCGGTCGCACGGGCCGTAGACTTGCTCGTGCCGTGGGTCGCGATCCAAACCGTGTCGTTCGCCGTCGCACTCGGCGGTCTGCTGCTGGCCATTCTCGGCGTCGCGGGCCGACGCGTCGGCGAGGCCACACGCTGCCGGGGCTGCGGCTACGACGTCGAGACCATCCTCGAGGATCAGCCGACCTGCCCCGAGTGCGGCGGCTCGATCGCCTCCAAGCGAGGCACCGTCACCGGGTCCCGCGTCCGACGCAAGGGGCTCATCGTTGCCGGCGTGATCATGCTCGTGCCCGCCTCGGTCGTCGCCTGGTATGTCTCGACCGTGGTGCAGCCCGTCGCCGCTCGACCCTCGTGGCTCATGGCGGCCGAGCTGCGGCTCGGACCCACCTCCAACAACGCCGAGCTCGCCCGAGAGCTCCAGCGTCGGTGGCGCGTCGGCGAACTCGGCTCGTTCGGGCAGCGAGCGCTCGTCGACTGGGGCCTCTCGGCCTGGGCCACGCCGCACGCCTCCCGCAGCTACGCCCACGCCACCGTCGTCCAGCTCGCGATCGCGGCCAACGCGCTCTCCGAAAGCCAGATCGACCGATTCGTCGAGCAGATCCTCGTCGACAGCGGCGACGGCTCCAACACCGGCCGGCAGCGCGTGGCGCTCGCGGTGGCGCGCGAGCTCGGGACCACGATCCGGCCGCGGCTCGAGGCCGCCCTCGAGGACACCCAAACGCGGGACGCCGCCGTCGTGCTCCTGCTCGACGAGCTCGGAAACACCCCGAGCCAGGGGCTCGTCGAGGCCGCGATCGAGTCCCTCGCGCACCGACCCGGCGGCCCGGAGACCGGCCCGGCGCTCGACCGCTTGCCGCTCTCGATCGAGGCCCGCCGAGCGGTCCGGTACCTGACGCACCATGCTTCCATCTGCGCCCCGGCGCTCCGGCAGGAGCTGACGGCGGACGACCCCCAGCGCCGCCTGCTGGCCGCCCTGGCGCTGACCGCGGCCGGCGACGCCGCCGATGCCCCGGCCATCGGCCGAGCGGTGGCGACCGCGTTCGAGCCCAACGAAACCCCCGGGGACGCGGTGCTCGCCACCCGAGCGGTCCTTCGATCCGGAGCCGCGGCACTCGCCTCGGCCGAGACCGCCGTGCGCACCGACGACGCCCGACAACGCCTGGCCGAGATCGAGCGAGCCCTCGGACAGCGGCTCCTCCCCCCCCACCTCGAACGCCTGGCGGGGCGGCTGCCCTGGCAGGAAGCGAACCAAGGGCCGGCCTCGGCGAGCATCATGCCGTAAGTCCCGCGTGACGCCCCGGCCTCCAGCGCCTAACATGCAGGCCGATCTGGAGCCAGCAATGAAGAAAGCAACCCACCCCCCGATGCACAACTGCAAGGTGTACTACAACGGCGAGGTCGTCATGGAGGTCGGCGCGACCGTGCCCGAACTCCATGTCGATGTCTGGTCGGGCTCCCACCCGTTCTTTACCGGCAAGCAGACCTTCGTCGACGCGACCGGACGGGTGGAGCGCTTCCAGAAGCGGTTCGCCGGCAACTACTTCAGCAAGGAAAAGGGCGGCGCCAGCAAGAAGAACCGCAAGTAGCCTCCGATAAACCGGTTGCAGCACCACCAGCCGCTCTGAAACGAGCGGCTTCTTTCAGATTCACTCCGATTATTCATCCATTCAGCCGGATCAATGCATAGAGTCACCCCATGCCCAGCCGATTCCTTGAAGAAGCCCGTCGGCGCGTCCTGGTGCTGGACGGCGCCATGGGCACCGCCACGCACGCGATCGACCTCGACATCGAAGCCGACTTCTGCGGCTGCGAGAACTGCCCCGAGGCCCTGCTCGACCACCGAACCGACCTGATCGAGGCCATCCACGAGAGCTTCCTGGCGGTCGGCGCTGACGGGCTCAAGACCAACTCGTTCGGCGGCGCCCGGCATGTCCTCGCCGAGAACGGCCTGCACGAGCGGACCTTCGAGCTCAACAAACGAGCCGCCGAGGTCGCCCGAGCCGCCGCCGATCGGCACTCGACCGACGACAAGCCCCGCTTCGTCCTGGGATCCATGGGACCCGGCACCAAGCTCATGACGCTCGACCAGATCCGCTGGCCCGAGATGATCGAGAGCTACACCGAGCAGGCCCGGGGGCTGCTCGCCGGCGGCGTCGACACCTTCCTTCTCGAAACCTGCCAGGACCTGCTTCAGGTCAAAACCGTCATCAACGCCTGCCTGCGGGCGCTCAGCGATGCGAGCAAGACGCCCGACGACATCCCCATCATGGTGTCGGTCACGATCGAGCAGACCGGCACGATGCTCATGGGCACATCGATCGAGGGCGCGCTGGCGGCCCTCAAGGACTACCCCATCGCAAGCCTGGGCCTGAACTGCGCGACCGGCCCGACGGAGATGGCCGAGCACGTCGCGCACCTCGGCAAGCACTGGGGTGCCGACGGCCGAATCATCTCGGTCGTGCCCAACGCCGGCCTGCCCGTGCTCGTCGAGGGACGAACCGAATACCCGCTCGGACCGAAGCCGCTGACCGAGGCACTGCTCCGCTTCATCGACGAGCACGGCGTCGGCATCGTCGGCGGCTGCTGCGGCACCACGCCCGAGCACATCGCGTTGCTCGTCAAAGAAACGGCCCGGCGGCCCAGCCCCTCGAAAGCTCGCACCACCATCGCGCCCTGCTCGACCTCGCTCTACGGCCCCACAGAGCACCGCCAGGACAACAGCTTCCTCATCGTCGGTGAGCGGTGCAACGCGTCCGGATCGCGCGCCTTCAAGCGGCTGCTCGAGGTCGAGGACTGGGACGGCATCGTCGCCCTCGCCAAGCAGCAGGTCCGCGACGGCTCGCACGTGCTCGACGTCAACGTCGACTACGCTGGCCGCGACAACGCCAAGGACATGGCCGAGGTCGTCAAGCGGCTCGTCCGCCAGGTCGACGCGCCCCTGATGCTCGACTCCACCCAGGCCGCGACGCTCGAAGCAGGCCTCCGCCACGCGGGCGGCAAGTGCCTGATCAACTCCGCGAACTTCGAGGACGGCGAGGAACGCTTCGACGAGATCTGCCGGCTCGCGCGGACCTACAACGCAGCGCTCGTCATCGGCACCATCGACGAAGACCCCGAACAGGCGATGGCCCGAACTGCCGACCGCAAGCTCGCCATCACCGACCGAGCCGTCGAGCGCGCCGCAAAGCTCCACGGCATCCCGATCGGGGACATCTTCATCGACCCACTCGTGCTGCCCATCTCAACGGGCATGGACTCGGACCGACGCTCGGCGCTCGAGCTGATCAACGGCACCAAGCGCATCGCCGAGAAGTATCCAGAGGTCCAGATCACCTGCGGCCTCTCCAATGTGTCCTTCGGGCTCAAGCCCGCGGCGAGAGTCGTGCTCAACTCCGTCTTCCTGCACGAGCTCGTCGAGCACGGCATGACCAGCGCGATCGTGCACGCCAGCAAGATCCTCCCGCTGAACAAGATCGAAGACGCCCACAAGCAGGCCGCCCTCGATCTGATCTACGACCGCCGCGCCGAAGGGGTCGACCCGCTCCAGGCCTTCATCGACCTGTTCGTCGATGTCGACTCGGTCGCCGAGGCCAAGGTCAGCAGGGCGGACATGACGCTCGAGGAGCGCCTGCGGGCGCACATCATCGACGGCGAGAAGCAGGACCTCGCCGCATGCCTCGACGAGGCCATGCAGAAGTATCCCCCGCTCGAGATCGTCAACGACCACCTGCTCGACGGGATGAAGACCGTCGGCGAGCTGTTCGGCTCGGGACAGATGCAGCTGCCGTTCGTGCTGCAATCGGCCGAGGTGATGAAGATGGCCGTCGCGCACCTCGAGCCGCACATGGAACGCGTCGAGGGCGAGACACGCGGCACGATCGTGCTCGCCACCGTCAAGGGCGATGTCCACGACATCGGCAAGAACCTGGTCGACATCATCCTCAGCAACAACGGCTACACCGTCCACAACCTCGGCATCAAGCAGCCGATCAGCGACATCATCGCCGCCTGGAAAGAAACCAAGGCCGATGCGATCGGGCTCAGCGGCCTGCTCGTCAAGAGCGTCAACGTCATGGAGGAGAACCTCAAGGAACTCGCCAGCCAGGGCCTCACCCCCAAGATCCTCCTCGGCGGCGCCGCCCTCACTCGCCACTACGCCGAGGGCTACCTGCGATCGACCTACGGCGATCATGTCTACTACGGCAAGGACGCCTTCGAAGGCCTCCGCATCATGGACAAGCTCGCCAGCGGGTCCCTCGCGACCATCGACGAAGAGATCGCCGCCAGACTCTCCAAGCGCTCCGAGGCGGAAACCGTCGTCGCGGCGTCACGCGCCAAGCAGGCCGCGGCACAGGACGAGTTCGCCGAAACAAAGCAGGCCGGCGTCGCCGTCACCGAACGAAGCGAGGTCGCGAACGACATCGAGGTTCCCACCCCGCCGTTCTTCGGTACCCGTGCCGTCGAGGGCATCGACCTCGACGATGTCTACCCGTTCATCAACCCCATCGCGCTCTTCCGCACGCAGTGGCAGTTCAAGAAGGGCAAGCTCAGCGACGCCGACTACAAGGCGAAACTCGAGGACGAGATCGAGCCCGTCTTCGAGCGGCTCAAGGCATGGTGCCGAGACGAGAAAGTCCTCAACCCCCGCGTCGTCTACGGCTACTTCCCGGTCAACAGCGCGGGCAACGACCTCATCGTCTACGACCCCCAAGATCACGACAAGGAGATCGAACGGTTCACCTTCCCAAGGCAGGCCGGCAAGAAACGCCTCTGCATCGCGGACTTCTTCAGAAGCGTCGAATCGGGAGAGAAAGATGTCCTCGGCCTGAGCTGCGTGACCATGGGCCGACGCGTCAGCGAAGAGGGGAAGAAGCTCTTCGATGCCGACAAGTACACCGAGTACCTCTACCTGCACGGCATGGGCGTCGAGACCGCCGAAGCCCTCGCCGAGATGTGGCACAAACGCATCCGCCAGGAACTCGGAATCGCCACCGAAGACAGCCCGCGCATCAAGGACCTGTTCAGCCAGAAGTACCGCGGCTCGCGCTACTCGCCGGGCTACCCCGCGTGCCCCGACATGAGCGACCAGGAAATCATCTGGCGCCTCCTCCAGCCCGAACGCATCGGCTGCGTGCTCACCGAGAACTGGCAGATCGATCCCGAGCAGTCGACCAGCGCCTTCGTGGTGCACCACCCCGCGGCCAAATACTTCAACGTCTGACTCATCGCTGATTCTCGGACGTTCACCGACCACGATTGCCGGCCGATATCCCATCGGTGCAGATAGCCGCGTTCCAGAGCGAACTCACCCCCATCCTCCGGCCGGCGGGCGCACCGATCGGCGACCGCGCGGGCGGGGGCCTGCGCGTCGTGTCGTCGGCCGGGGCGGGCCCGTCGCGCGGCAACGACGCCGTCGAGATCTCGCCCGAAGCACGCGACGCGAACGACCGCGAAGCCCGGCGGCGAAAGGACCCCTCATCGCCCACGGACCGCGACGGCGAGCCGTTGACCGAGACCGACCAGCGTGAGGTCGAGAAGCTCAAGGCCCGCGACCGGGAAGTCCGCACCCACGAGCAGGCGCATGTGGCGGCGGCCGGTGCGCTCTACCGCGGCGGACCCACATACTTATACCGCACCGGGCCCGACGGCGGCCGCTACGCCGTCGCAGGCAGCGTGCAGATCGACACGAGCGAGGCGTCCACACCCCGAGAGACGATCGCCAAGGCCCAGCAGATCCGCCGCGCGGCGCTCGCGCCGCAGGAGCCCTCAAGCACGGATCAGGCCGTGGCGGCCAAGGCATCGCGGATGGAAGCCACGGCACGGGCGGAACTCGCCGCCGAGCGGGCCGAAGGCGAAGCGGGACGCACCATCGACGGCAGCCCCGAAGCCGACACCCAGCGCCGCCTCGATGTGTTCGCCTGAGCCGCTCAGCGCGTCAGCATCGACCGAAGCATCAGGATGAACACGGGCCCGCCGAGCAGCGCCGTGACGACGCCCACGGGCAATCGGCCGGTCGGCAGATCGATCGATCGCACCAGGGCGTCGACGGCGACGATGGACGCCCCGCCGAGCAGGGCCGATGCGATCACGAGCACGCGGTGATCGGGTCCCAGTACGAGCCGAGCGGCGTGGGGAACGACAAGGCCCACAAAGCCGATCGGCCCAGCCACCACCACGCTCATCGCCGTGAGCGCGCCCGACACGACGAACAGCCACACCCGCAGTCCGCGGATCGAAACGCCAACCGACGAGGCCTCGTCGTCGCCCATGCTGGCGGCGTCCATCGCCGGCCCAAGCCACGCCCCAACCGCGGCACCCAGCCCGCAGACGCCGAGCACAGCCCAGGCGAGAGGCCAAGGCGTGTCGTCGCTCAGTCGGCCGAGCAGCAGCCGCGAGGCCTGAAAGCCTCCATCGGGCAGCAATTGGCGAACCACCGACGACGCCGACCCGAACACGATGCCGACGATCACCCCCACGAGAATGAGGGTGACCGGGTCCATCAGCCCCCGGCGCTGGCTGAGCCCGTAGACGAGGGCGAGGGCCGCGAACGAGCCCAGCGTCGCCGCCAGCGGGCTGGCCGACGCCGGCACGATCGAGCCCGTCGCCGCGTAGCCCGCATACGCCACCACCATGACCGCGAGCCCCGCACCCGCGGAGAGCCCCAGCAGGTCGGGCGAGGCCAGCGGGTTGCGCAAAAGCGACTGCAGCAGCACCCCCGCGACCGCGAGCGAGCCCCCCACACCAAGGCCGCAGATCACACGCAGCCAGCGGATCTCGGCGATCAAGGGGTCCGCCGCCCAACCAAGCGCCTGTCCACCCACCAGCAGACGGAGGGCGCACGCCGCGAGCAGCAGCACGAGCAGCAGCGGCAGGATGAGGGCGGGCCGGCGGAGCACGCCCGAGCCTAACCCGCCGCCACCCGCCCGGCTACGATGACCTCCACCGGTCAGACAAGGCCGATCAACGGAGACGACCAATGCCCGGCACCGTCCGCTGCAAGCTGATCACCCCCGAGGCCGCCCTGCTCGACGACGAGGTCAACTACGCGTCCGTCCCCGCCTGGGACGGGCTGATGGGCATCCAGCACGGCGGGGCCCCCCTCGTCGCCAAGCTCGGCATGGGCGAGCTTCGCTTCGACTTCCCCAACTCACACAACTCCAAGGGCGGCAGCCACTCCTACTTCATCGAAAGCGGCTTCCTGCGCTTCGCCAACAACGAGCTGACGCTTCTGGCCAGCCACGCCATCCCGGTCGAGAAGCTCAACGAGTCCGACCTCGCCGCCGAGCTTCAGGAAGCCGAAGCACGCGTCGTACCGAGCGGAGCCGACCACCCGCTCGACGAGATGGACCGGATCACGGCCGAACGCAACCGCACCCGCACCAAGCTCGCGCTCGCCCGGAAGTTCAGGGGAAAGGGCATCTGAGCGCCGCCGCGGGCCCGCATCGCTCGGCGCCACCGCCGACCGCGGCGCAACGCCATCGCACTCACCGCCCCCAGCCGACTTTGGTCGACATCGCCCGCCGAATCTCCATCACCTGCTCCCGTTCGCGCAGCGTATTGCGCTTGTCGCTCGCGCCCTTGCCCCGCGCGATGCCGATCAGCAGCTTGGCGTACCCATTCTTGAAATACAGCTTGAGCGGCACGATCGTCGTGCCCTTGGCCTCGGCGGCTTTCACAAGGCGGCGGATCTCCGGCTTCCTCGCCAGAAGCACACGCGTCCGCAGCGGGTCGTGGTTCAGGGCGGCCGCCGGGGCATAGTGGCCGATCGTAATGTTGTGGATCTTGAGCTGCAGCGGGCTGTCGTACGCCCGCACGAACCCCTCGCCGATCGAGACGTTCCCCTCACGGACGCTCTTGACCTCGGAACCGTGCAGCTTAATGCCGACCTCGATCGTCTGATCGATGTGGTAGTTGTGCCGGGCCTTGCGGTTCTCGACCGTCGGCTCGTCGATTTTTTTCGAGTTCTTGCGGGCCATCGATCGAACGATACGCCCTCCGACAGTGCTGTAGACTGCGCCGGCATGGACAGCCCCGCCCTCATCTTTTTCCTCGCCCCGGTGTTCATGGTCGTGGCGGCCATCGCGGCCTACTACGCATGGAAGAAGGAACAGCAGCGAAAGGCCGACCTGCTTGCGTTCGCCTCCGAACTCGGGCTTTCGTTCGACCCGACGAAGGACACGAGCCACGACGACCGCTACGCCAACTTCGAGATCTTCCGCCGGGGTCACAGCCGGGCCGCCTTCAACACCATGACCGGCGCGCTCCCGATCAACCGCGTCGACCACCCCGTCGTCATGGGCGACTTTGTCTACAAGGTCACCAGCTCCAACGGCAAGTCCTCGTCGACAACCACCTATCGCTTCAGCTATCTCATCCTGCACCTGCCCACGCCGGGCGTGCCCGACCTGCTCATCCGCCCCGAGCACATCCTGGACAAGCTCGGCTCGGCCCTCGGCTTCGACGACATCGATTTCGAGTCCGCCGAGTTCAGCCGCAAGTTCCTCGTCAAGAGCCCCGACAAGCGATTCGCGTACGACGTGGTCACCCCGAGAATGATGGAGTTTCTCATGCAGCACCGCGACGCGCCCGCCATCGACCTCGAGCACGGCATGCTCTGCCTCTCCGACGGCCGATCCCGCTGGACACCCGACCAGTTCAGAGCCACCGCCGCCTTCGGTGAGACATTCATGAGCCTGTGGCCCGAGCATGTCGTGCGCGACCTGCACACGAGGGCCGGCGGATGAGCCCCGGCACCGTCGCGATCTTCCTCACCGTTGCGCTCGTTCCCCTGATCTGGCTGATCGCGACCTACAACCGATTCGTCGGGCTTCGCCAGCACATCAAGGAGAGCTGGTCGGACATCGACATCGAGCTCAAACGCCGCTACGAGCTCATCCCCAACCTCGTCGAGACCGTCAAGGGCTACGCCAAGCACGAGCAGGAGACGCTCGCCAGGGTCGTCGAGCTGCGCAACAAGGCCCGGGCGAATCACGGCCCGCAGGCGTCGCAGGCCGTCGATGAATCGGCGCTGATGATCGGTCTGCAGCGGCTCCTCGCCGTCGCCGAGGCCTACCCGGATCTCAAGGCCGACGAACACTTTCTGGCGCTGCAGAAGGAACTGGCGCTGACCGAGGACCGCATCGCCGCCAGCCGACGGTTCTACAACGGCAACGTGCGCGAGATGAACCAGCTCCGGCTGCAGTTCCCCACGAGCATCGTGGCGAGCGTCTTCGGCTTCCAGGAGGCCAGCTTCTTCGAGCTCGACTCCGCCGCCGAGCGCGTGGTCCCGAAGGTCAGCATCTAGGCGTTCTCGACCGGGTTGCTCAGCACGCCGACGTTCTCGATCTCGACCTCGACCGTGTCGCCCGGCCGCAGGTAGCGCTTCGGGTCGCGCCCGTGCCCCACGCCGCTGGGCGTTCCGGTGAGAATCGCCGTGCCCGGCAGCAGCGTCGTCGACGCCGAGAGCTCGGCAACGAGCCTCGCCACGCTGAAGATCATCTGCGAGGTGCTCGCCGACTGCATCGTCTCGCCCGAGACCCGGCAGGCGATCGCGAGACTCTGAATGTCGCCGATGGCGTCGATCCTGCGCACCGCCGGGCCCATCGGGCAGAAGGTATCGAAGCTCTTGCCCCGGCAGAACTGCCCGCCCGCGCCGGTCTTCTGCCACCACCGGGCCGAGACGTCGTTCGCGCAGGTCACGCCCAGCACGACCTCGAGCGCGCGATCCTCGGGCACATCGCTGCAGCGCTCGCCGATGATCACCGCGAGCTCCGCCTCGAAGTCCACCTGCTCCGGGCCGCCCGTCGCTTCATTACGGCAGAGCGCAGGAATGCGGATCGTGTCGCCGTGCAGGCACGCCGAGGCCGGATTCTTGGTGAAGTACATGGGCCGCTCGGGGACATCGCCGCCCATCTCGGCCGCATGATCCGCGTAGTTCCGGCCGATGCCGATGATGTGGCCGACCTGAAGCTGCGATGAGCCGCGATCGATCGCCACGCCCCCATCCGTCCGGATCAACTCATACAACATCGATGGCTCCCGGCTCCGGGCACAGGCCCGCCTCGGCCCCCTCGGTCAGCAGACGCACGAGCGCCTCCCGGCCCGAATCGCCCATGTCACGCGTCAGGCCGCTCACATACATCGACAGGTACTTCTCGACCAGCGCATCGTCCGACCACTCGGGCCGATCGCCGCCGCGCATGCGGAGGAACTCTTTCGACCTGTCGATGTTTGCCACCGCGTGCTCGACGCTCGCCGAGAGCAGCCGCGACACGCGCTCGCACCCGCCCTCGACGCGATCATCGAGGTCGCGGCGGATCACATTGAGCCCCAGCGGCAACGGCCCGCCCCGCTCGCGCCCCCACCACTCGCCGAGATCAACGAGCTTCTTCAGCCCGGCTTCTTCGAATGTAAGCTGCGCCTCGTGAATAAGCAGCCCCGCCGCGACTTCTTCGCGCTGCACCGCGCCGATGATGTCGCTGAAGAGCATCGGCACGGGCGTCATCTTGCGGTCGGCATCGATGCCACGGAGGAGGATCGAGAGCGTGAGATACGCCGTGGTCATCCGCCCCGGCACGGCGATCGAGTGCCCGATCTCAAGCAGCCGCGCGAGCGACGCCTCGCCCTCCGCAAACCGCGGATCATCCGCCCGGCAGACGACCTTGGGCCCGTAGCCCTCCCCGAACGACCCGCCGCAGGCAGTGATGCGGTAGGTGTCCTTCACATGCGGGTAGGTGTGCGCGCTGATCGCGGTGATGTCCAGATCGCCCGCTTCGTGCGCACGCCTGTTGAGCTTCTCAACGTCCTCGGCAATGGGCGTGAACATCAGCCCGCCCGTGTCGATCGCGGGCTGGCCGCGTTCGCCGGAGACGGGCCTTCCGTCGGCGTCGGTCATGCCGCAGAGGGGCCACCACATGACAAGATCGTCGGAGTCCGGGGAGTGGGCGAGGGTGAGCGTGAGGGTTTGATCAGCCATCGGGCGATGATACGAGCGCGACACGAGCCCCTCGCGTGAGCGAGGGGCCAACCCGCACACTTTCGCAAGTACACTCTCACCCATGCACCCGCTGCCCGCGTACTTCCTCACGTGGACCACCTACGGAACTTGGCTTCATGGCGATCCGAGGGGCTCGGTCGATGACGAGCACAATCAGGGCCAGACCGCCTGGCTGCCCCCACAACCCGACCGCCACCGCGCCAGGCGAGGCTCGCTCAAGGAAGACCCGTTCGTGCTTCAACCGGAAGCGAGGGGCGTGGTTCATCAGACGATCGTGAGAGTCTGCGAGCACAGGCGCTGGGTGCTTCGGGCTATCAGCGTGCAATCGAATCACGTTCACGTCGTTGTTCACGCGCCGAAGCATGGTCCCGAGCAGGTGATCGGGCAGCTCAAGTCGTGGTGCACGCGCGATCTGCGAGAGGTGGAGCTTGCGCGCGATCGCGATCGACTCTGGACCAAGATGGGGAGCACGCGTTGGATCAATGACGAGCGGTCGCTTCGAGCAGCGATCGACTACGTGTTGAATCATCAGTGATCTGAAACGGGTGGCCCCTCGCTTACGCGAGGGGCTCGTCTAGGGCGGGTAGCTTCCATGCCGCGCCGCACTCGGGGCAGACGGTGCAGCCGTCGGGCTCGACTTGTCCCTTGGGCAACGGGTATCCACATCCGCGACAATCACGGTCGTCTGGATAAGCGAAGGAGCCGATGGGACGCCACACTCTCAACCGAGCTGTCACGATCGCGACCAGAACCGCGATCGCAAGAAAGCCCCACCGGTACGGGTACAAGAGACCCGCGATCCAAAGTGCAGAGCCGCCAGCTCCGAGCAGGACCGAGACGACGCACACGATGACAGCAACGGTCAGAGCGCTGGGTTTCCATCGTCCTCCGACCCATCGGGGAGAGGACACAACCGCTCGTCCCCGATCATCCCGCATCAGAACATGCTCGTCTGTTCCTTGAACAGCACCTGCTCCGTCGTCGGGTGGTCGATGTCCAGCCGGTACTCGCCGCTGAAGCAGGCGGTGCAAAAGTCGCTGCCTTTGCGGTCCATCACGCTGAGCAGGCCCTCGAGGCTCAGGAAGTGCAGGCTGTCGATGCCGAGGAACTCGCGGATCTGCTCGACGGTCCTGTCGCCCGCGATCAGCTGCTCCTTCGTTGCAAAGTCGACGCCGAAGTAGCACGGGTGCTGGATCGGGGGCGAAGAGATCCGCAGGTGGATCTCCTTGGCGCCGGCATCTCGCAGCTGCTGCATCTTCACGCGCGTCGTGGTGCCGCGAACGATCGAATCGTCCACGACGATCAGCCGCTTGCCGTCGACGATCTCGCGGACGACATTGAGCTTGAGCCGAACGGCCGCGTCGCGCTCGCCCTGCGTCGGCTTGATGAACGTTCGGCCCACGTAGCGGTTGGGAACGATCGCCTCGCGGTACGGGATGCCGCTGGCGCGGGCGTAGCCGTTGGCGGCGCTCCGGCCCGAGTCGGGCATCGGCATGACCCAGTCGGCCTCGATGGGGGCCTCGGCGGCGAGCACCTCGCCCATTCGCTCGCGGGCGGTCTGCACATTCTGGCCGAAGACGTTGCTCGCCGGGCTCGCGAAGTAAACATGCTCAAAGACGCACTGGGCCAGCCGCTCCGCCGGCTCGGCGTACCGACGGCTCGTCACGCCCTCGTCTCGCAGCGTCACGATCTCGCCCGGCTCGACCTCGCGAACGAACCGCGCCCCCATGACATCCAGCGCCACAGTCTCGCTCGCGATCACAGGGTACAGACGGCCCTGGTGCTCGATCTCGCCCAGGACCAGCGGCCTCCATCCCCAAGGGTCGCGGCACGCCTCGATGCGGTCGGGGAACAGCAGCACCAAGCTGAACGCGCCCATCAGCCGGCGGAGCGTCGCCGCCAGCGGATCGGTCGTGTCGCGCTGCTCGGGGCTGGCGAGCAGGTGGATCACGACCTCGGTGTCGCTGGTGGTGTGAAAGAGGTGGCCACGCTCGGCGAACAGCAGACGCAGGGCGTCGGCGTTGATCAGGTTGCCGTTGTGCGCAAGGCCGACCTGGCCGTCGATCGTGGTCTCGATGAGCGGCTGCGTGTTGCAGTCGAGGCTTCCGCCGGCGGTGCTGTAGCGGTTGTGACCGATCGCCCCCACCGGGCCCTGGTCCATCAGGCCCAGAAGGGCTCGACGGCTGAAGACATCGGCAACGAGGCCCATGCCCAGGTGCGCGTGAAGGGCTCGCCCGTCGGAGACCGCGATGCCGGCGGACTCCTGGCCCCGGTGCTGCTGGGCGTACAGGCCCAGATAGGTCAAGTGGACCGCGTGCGGATGCCCCCACACGCCGATCACGCCGCATTTTTCCTTCGGACCGTCCCGGTGCCCGCTCTTCGGAACGCCGCCCCGGCGCGCGACATGGGCCGGCGTGGGCAGTTGTGGCAGGCTGACGCGGCGGTCCATGCGGGGGCGGCCTCCGGGCAATCGAGGTGCAATCCTATGCGACCAACGCCCGAAACTTGGCTTCACGCCGCATGAAGCCGTGGTTCTTCACACGCGGGTCGGCTCTTGACCCCCTGCCGCCGACGGGCTTTGATTGCCTCCTGACGGGCACCGTGCCCGGATCACCAAGCCGGACCGCAGCCGCGGCACCCCGGCGGATCGCCAGCCAGAGGCTGGCACCCGGTTGAATACGCCTGCGCGGTTCGCCGGAGACGGAAGAAAAGGAAAGCCCGCATGGCCCGCTACACCGGTCCCAAGGTTCGACTCTCCCGCCGCGTCGGCGTGCCCATCGCCGACATCCCCAAGCACACCAGCAAGCGGCAGCTCAACCCGCCGGGCGTGCACGGCTACCGGATGCGTCGCCTGCGCGACTACGGCCTGCGCCTCAACGAGAAGCAGAAGATCCGCTACCACTACAACATCATGGAAAAACAGTTCCGCCGCTATGTCGACGAGGCCGCCCGACGGCCCGGCAACACCGGCGAACTGCTGCTCCAGCTCCTCGAGACCCGCCTCGACAACCTCGTCCGCCGATGCGGATTCGCCCGGACCATCTGGGCCGCTCGCCAGATCGTCGCGCACGGCCACGTCCGCGTCAACGGCCAGAAGGTCGACCGCCCCAGCTACGCCGTCAAGGTCGGCGACACCATCACCTTCAAGAACGGCGTGCACAAGCTCGTCCGCGAGCAGATGGAAACCATGGCCGGCTACGAGGTCCCCGGTTGGATCGATGTGAACCCCGGCGAGCTCTCCGCCAAGGTCGTCTCGCTGCCGGCGCCCGACCAGGTGCCCTTCGATGTGAACCCGAACCTCGTTATCGAGTTCTACCGCTGATGCACGCCGCATAATCGCGAACTCTCGGCCCGGCCGATCGGTTCAGCCGGTCGGCCGGCTTTCGTTTCCGACGATCACGAATGGACTCCTCCCCACGGGGCCGAACGCATGCTCAAGTTCCTCCGCAAGTACAACAAGATCATCCTCGTCTTCGGCGGCTCGCTGCTGATGATCGCGTTCCTCGCGCCCCAGGCCATCCAGCAGGTCGGCCAGCTCCAGAACCGCGCCGTCGCCGAGATGGACGGCCGAAAGGTCAAGGAACGCGAGCTCTTCGCCGCCTCCAACGAGCTCCGCGCCCTCAACGCACTCGGAGGCACAGGCGGAACCGCCAACGCGCTGCTGAACCTCAGCCAGGGGACAGGCGCCGACGCCGATCTGCACTGGTACCTGCTCACCAAAGAGGCCGAGGCCGGCGGATTCGTCGGATCCGACGGGGACGGCCGCGGCTACTACCTGCCCATGGCCGAGCAGATCGCCGTGCTCATCATCCGCTCCTCACGCGAGTACCAGCAGTTCGCAAGGCAGGCCGGCCAGCAGTTCGCCGATCAGTTCATCCTCGCCCGGCAGCTGCCCGAGGTCCGCGAGCAGTTCCTGAACCGCCTCCAGCAGACCGAGGGCAGCGCCGCCGCCGCCGGCCGCTTCACCAGCATCGATGAACTCCACCGCGCCGTCGCCAAGATGCGCGGCATCCAGCGGATGCGGTCGGCCTACCTCAATGTCGCCCGCCCCTCGGACCGGAGGCTCCGGGCCGAGGGCAGCGACATCTTCCGCGGGCTCCAGACGGACTACCTGACGATCCCCGCCTCGCGGTTCGTCGCCGATGAGGCCGAGCCGACCGAGGCCGAGATCACCCAGCACTTCGAGGCCCGCGCCGACACAAACCCGGCCGAGGACGAGTTCGGCATCGGCTACCTCCAGCCCCAGCGGGTGAAGCTCGAGTGGATCCGCATCGATCGACAGACGCTGCTCGATGCGATCGCCATCCCGATCGTTGAGGTCAGCAAGCGCTGGCAGCTCGAGCGCGACATCTACCCGGGCGAGTTCGAAGAGGAGCAGGACGCCGTCCGCGCCGTGCTCGAGGCCGAGCGCGTCGAGGCGCTGCTCCAGGTCGCCGACCGCGCCGTCAAGGGCGAGGCGGGCCGGTCGAGCCGCGAGCTCTCCCGCGACGGCGCGTACTTCGAGGTTCCCGCCGACTGGGCCGCACGCCGGCCCTCGCTGGAATCGATCGCCCAGGCCGTCGTCAACCGGCTCAAGGAGCGTGAGCAGATCGAGATCCCGCTGCCGACGATCGAGCGACGCGACGATTCGTGGCAGGACTTTGGTGAACTGAGCCAGCTCGAGGGCTTCGCGTTCGGCACGGTGCGCGTCGGCTCGCAGAACGCGTCGGCCGCCGGCGCCGTGCTCCAGGTGCGCGAGCTCAACCCCAATCCAAACCTGCCGATTCAGGTCGGCATTCTGGCGGCCGAGCACCCGATCGTCGCCAGCGACGGCTCGCTCACCTTCTTCCGCGTGCTCGATGCGCGCGACGTGTCCGCACCCGACTCGATCGACGAGGTGCGCGAAGAAGTCATCGCAAACATCAAGACGCTGCGGGCCTACGAACGGCTGAAAGCCGAGCTGCCGGGCTACCTCGAGGTCGCCAAGGCGGGCGGACTCGAAGCCGTGGCCGAGTCGCTCAACGCGGGCCTCGAGGAGGGCGACGCATCACGCGTCACCGTGCAGAACGACGCGACGATCTCCACGAACCCGCAGAGCGTGCCCCGCGTGTTCGCCGACGAAGAGGTGCTGGAAGAGCTCTTCGCCTTCGCCGAGACCATCGACCCGACCCGCGAACCCGAGTCGATCCCCGCCGCCGAACGCACCTACGCCCTGCTCTCGCCCCGCGTGCTCAGCGCCGTCGTCGGCACCGCCGACCGCTACGTCCCCCTCACCGTCGAAGACTTCCGCGTGCTCTACGGCCAGGCCCGGCAGGTCGTCACCGCCTTCGAGATCGCCGAGACCGACACCGGCGACGACCCGTTCACGCTCGAGCGGATGATCGAACGCCACGGCTGGACCCCGCTCGACCGCACCGCCGAGACCCCCGGCCCCCGGAGCACCGAAACGCCGGCCGAAACCCAAGAGGCCGAAACCCAAGAGGCCGGCACCGAAGAGCCCAGCTAAGCGTCAGACGCGGGCGCGGACCCAGCCGCCGTGCAGGAACCGGCCCGCGAACAGGCAGCCCCGGATGCCGAGCTCGATGCTGAGACCGATCCAGAGGCCGGTCAGCCCGTAGTCGAAGGGCGACGGATTCCGGAGCAGAAGCGTCTCGCCGTCGAGGGCGTACACATCAGCGCCGCTGATCGCGAACGCCAGCGGGATGCGCAGGGCGTAGGTCGCGATCCAGGTGATCCACATCACCACGGTGACGTCGCCCGCCCCGCGGAGGGCGCTGCGGATCACGAGCGCCACACCGAAGGGCAGCTGCACGAACCCGCAAACGATCAGCAGCGGCGGCACGAGCCGCAGGTGGCTCTCCTGCGCCGTGAACAGCCCGATGATCTGCTCGGGGATGGTCACGAACGCGACGCCCATGAAGAACATCACCCCGGCGCCGATCGCCGTGCACCGCAGGATCGCGGCCCGCGCCAGCTGCGGGCTGCCCGCGCCCAGGTACTGCCCCGCGAGCGTGGCGGCGGCCATGCCCATCGCGAAGCCCGGCAGAAAGCTGAACGCCTCGATGCGGATCGCCCAGATATGGGCGCCGAAAAGCCCCTCCCCCGAAGTGGTCCCGGGATTCGCGCGGGCCGCGACGGTCAGCCACCCCACGATCATGACGATCACGAAGTTGCCGAGCCACATGCCCAGGCTCTCCAGGAAGTTGGGGAACCCCAGGCGAACCAGGCGACGGATCGTGACCAGGTGAGGCCTCATCCGGCGGCCCTTGAGCGTCACGCCGCCCCGCCCGACCAGCAGCATCACGGTGATGATCACCGCCCCCACGGTGTGCGCCGCGAGCGTACCGATGGCGATGCCGGAGACCCCGTACCCGTTCTCGATAACAGCCGGCACGATGGTCCGCGTGACGGTCTCGCCGCCAACGAGCTCGCTCGTGCGCAGCGGCACCCCCGCGAGAACAAAGCTGACGACGATGTTGACCAGGTTGCATCCCGCCATGGCCCACAGCGGCCTCAGCGAGTCGCCCGCGCCGCGGAGGCACGCGATCCCGCTGAACAGCACGCTGCTCATCGGCACGCCGATCGCCACGATGCGCAGGTACGCGATGAACGCCTCCTTCGCCTCGCCCTCCAGGTTGACCAGCGTGCTGATAAACGGCGCCACCGCCGCCAGCAGAGCGCCGACGGCAACGCCCGAGAGCACCGCCAGCACGTAGGTCTGTCCCACCGCGGCGTTCGCCGTCGCGATCCGGTGCTTGCCCACGCTCCGGCTCACCAGCGCCGTCGCCCCCGTCGAAAGCGCCATCGTGATCAGCCCGATGAACCAGACAAAGTAGCTCGCCACGCCGATGGCATCGGTCGCGGCCTCAGACAGCTGACTGGCCAGCATCGTGTCGGTCAACCCAACGAGCGAGTTCAGATAGCTCTCGGTGATGACCGGCCACGCGAGCACCCAGATCGCGCCGTTCATGGTCTTGCCCGCGAGCCGGCCCCGCATGAGCCGACCGTCCTCGGTCACAAGCTGGCGCACCGGCTTCGTCGGCGTCATCTTGGAAGGATTGGTCTCGGCCACGCGGGGCGATGGTAGCTCGGACGCGATCGCGACCTATCCTCGATCGTGGCAGCGGAACCAGGCCAGAATGTCGTGATCGCGGGAGGCTCCGGGTTCCTCGGTCAGAACGCAGCCCGGCATCTGGAATCGATCGGCCATCGCGTCACCATCCTCGCCCGGGGAGGCTCCAGATTCGGATCGGCTGGCCGGTTCGTCCATTGGGACGGCCGAACCGTCGGCGCCTGGACCGACTCGCTCCGCGATGCTTCCGCGATCGTCAACCTCGCCGGCCGAAGCGTCGATTGCATCAAAACACCCGACCACTGCGACGAAATCCTGCGGTCCCGCGTCGAATCGACGCGCGTGCTGGGCGAGGCGCTCGCCGCCATCGGCGCGAAGCCGGATGTCTGGGTGCAGATGTCCACCGCCCACATCTACGGCGACCCGCCGAGCGAGATCTGCGACGAGTCGTCCGCTTTCGGCTACGGGCTCGCGCCGGACGTCGGCAAGGCCTGGGAGGCCGCGTTCGACGAGGCCAGCCCCGAGGGAACCCGCCGCGTCGTGCTGCGGACCAGCTTCGTCGTCGATCGAACGGGCGGCGCGATGGACCGCCTGGGCCTGATCGCGCGCCTCGGCCTCGGAGGGCGCGTCGGGTCAGGCAAACAAGGCTTCAGCTGGATCCACGCCCGCGACATGAACCGGATCATCGAACGCGCGATCACGGACGAGACGATGACGGGCCCCTACATCGCCTCCGCGCCGAACCCCGTCAGCCAGGCGGACTTTATGCGGTCGTTGCGGAAGGCCATCGGCACGCCCGTGGGCCTGCCCGCGCCCGCCTTCATGGTCCGGCTCGGTGCGCCGCTCGTGTTGCGGACCGATCCCGACCTTGCGCTCTACGGGCGCTACGTCGTGCCGCGCCGGCTGCGTGACGAGGGCTTCGCGTTCGAGTTCAACACCGTCGAAGCCGCCTTCGCCGACCTTTTCAGGAAGTAGTGGTCAGCCCAGCACGGCTTCGAGCAGCTCCGGAACGCCCTGCCCGCGCGTCGCGATCGTCTCAAAGATCGCACGCCGCCCCGCGATGTCCCGCAGGTCGCGCACCAGCTCGTGCTCGCCCGGGTGGTCGGCCTTGTTGCACACGAAGGTGTCGGCGATCTCGAGGATGCCGGCCTTATCCATCTGCACGGCATCGCCCATGCCGGGCGTGAGCACAACCAGCGTCTCGTCGACATGGTCGCGGATGCGCGTCTCGTTCTGGCCCGCGCCGACGGTTTCAACGAACACCGTGTCGTAGGCGTCGGCGCCGTCGTGCGCGCCACCGATCAGCTCGAGGATCTCGTCGAGGCCCGAGTAGTCCTCGCCGCGGATCGCGAGCGAGCGGTAGTACACGGCCTCGCCGAGGTTGTTGAAATCAACCCGCAGCCGATCACCCAGCAGCGCGCCGCCGGTGATCGGGCTCATCGGGTCGAAGGCGACGACGGCGCACCGGCCGACCGATGCGTCGCTCTGGCCACGCCGGGCGAGCTCGCCGGCGAGCTGGGCGACGAGCGTGCTCTTGCCCGCGCCGGGCGAGCCCGTGACGCCGATGACGCGCTTCGGGCGGCGCTTGGTCGCATCGCTGCGCACGGGCTTCTTCTCGTGCACCATCGTGATATCACGGGAGAGCTGGGCCGTCACGCCCCCGCTCTCGACCGTCGCGCTCCGCTCGCGCACGGTGGCCTTCACGCTCTCGACGATGTCGAGCAGCCCCACGCCCGTCGTGAAGCACTCGGCCACGCCGGCGGCCTTGAGCTTCGGGATGTCCTCCTGCGGCAGAATCCCGCCCATGTGCACGGGGATGTCGGGCCGGCCCGTCGCCCCCAGCGCCGTGACCAGCTTCGGACCCAGCGACAGGTGCGAGTTGCTCATCATGCTCGCCGCGATCACATCGACATCCTCGTCTCGCGCCGAGATCGCCAGGCTCTTGGGCGTCTGCCAGAGGCCCGAGTAGATCACATGAACCCCAGAGTCGCGCAGGGCCCGGGCGATGACCTTGACCCCGCGGTCGTGGCCGTCAAGCCCCATCTTGCCGAGCAGCACACGCGGCCGATGGTCCAGCCCGGCGCAGCGATCGGTCTTCTCGAATTCGGTCGTGGCGGCGGTGGTCGAACGCATCGGCGGGGTCCTCGGCTAAAGTGGATCACAGTGTATACAGGTGAGCTAGGGCCATGGGAGATTGCGATGGCAGATACGTCGGGCCCCCATACAAACGACGGGGATGTAGCCGCGCTGGCGCTCGTCCAAGGTAAGACGCTGACAGGAAGCCAGAGAATGGCCTTGACCATGGAGGCCGCACGCGCACTGAGCGATTGGTTTCCTCCCCGCTATCTTGGCGACGCAATCGTCGGGATGGCGGGTAGAGCAGCCAAAGACACTACTCCGTCACCTCCCATCGATTTGGTAGGAGCTACGAGAATCGCAACCAAGTTTGCTAGCGACCAACTGAAGGAAGAGTGCCGCCTTGGAGCTGATGGCGCCCTGTTGATCGAGCACGCCGGCCGTGGTTGCTACAGGGTCACTGCGGCTGGTTGGCGAGTCATTGGACGCGAACCTGTGATGGATCCTTTGAAGCGGATCAAGTGACCGCGTGTAGCTAGTGGTGTCAACGGAGCGCTGCAACGATTCGGTCCACGGCCTCGCCCAGCCGATCGCTCGCCGTGTGCAGGTGCTCCATGAACTCCGACTCGGTCGCGTGCGGCCCGTCCACCAGATCCGTGATCGCCTTCACCGCGAGCATGGGCACGCCGTGCAGCGACGCGATCCACGCGACGGCAGCCGCCTCCATCTCCTTGGCGTGCGTGCCGAGACGGTGCATGGCTTCGAGGTCCTGCGGCGGGGCGTCGAGCGAGTCGCCCGTGCTCACCACGCCCAGCTCGTAGCCCAGCTCACGGGCAAGGTCCGATGCGTCGATGCACGGGTGCTCGCCGAGGGCGGCCTCGCGGAAGCCCACGATCGGCACGCGGCGGTCGTGGAAGCAGATCGGGCCCCGGCTGAGATAGACCTTGCCGATGTCGCCGCCCCGGCTCAGAAACCCGCCGGCGGTGCCCGCGGAGAGGACCAGATCGATCGGGCGGTGCGTGAGCAGCAGCGTGGTGGCGAGCGTGGCGGCGGAGGTTCCGATGAGATCGACGCCGTGGCGGTCGTCCCGGCCCAGCCAGACGAGGTCGATCTCGATGCCGTGGGCGGCGCCGGTGAAGAGCCGCGGCGGGAGGCGGTCATCCCACGGGACAGCAACCTCGCGAAGGGCAAGGCGGTCGACGACGGGCCGGGCCTCGGCGTCCATGGCTTTGACGATGCCGATGCGCTTGGTAGCCATCGCGGCGAGCCTAGGCTCGGATCCCGAGGAGACCGTCCATGATGCGCACCATCGCTGTTGGGTTTGCCTGTGTCGCCTTCGCCGCGCCCGCGAGCGCGCTCTGGGGCCGTGACGGCCATGCGATCATCGCCGAGATCGCCTGGCGCGAGCTCTCCCCCGAAACGCAGGCCGCCATCAGCGGGCTTCTCGCCGGAGCCGAGCACGGCACCACGATCCAGGAGACCGCGAGCTGGGCCGACGCCGTCCGCCCGCAGGACGCCTACCGCTGGTCGGCCCCGCTGCACTACGTGAACATGCCGCCGAACGCGTCCGAGTATCAGCACACCCGCGACTGCCCGGACGAGGGCTGCGTCGTGAGCGCGATCCAGCGGTTCCGCGACGAGGTGCGCGACACCTCGCTGCCGATCGAGGCCCGCCGCGAGGCGCTGATGTTCCTCGTCCACTTCGTGGGCGACCTGCACCAGCCGCTGCACGGCGGACGAGCCGAGGACCGCGGCGGCAACGACATCGAGGTCACGTTCTACGGCCGAGAGTCGAACCTGCACCGCATCTGGGACTCCTCCATCCTCGAGGCGCACGACGCCAGCCCCTGGCCCGTGAAGGCCGAGCGGCTGCACGCGGCGATCTCGGGCCACGACCGCATCGCCTGGCTCGCCGACTTCCACGACGAGGACATGCTCGCGACCGCCGGCCGCTGGGCGTTCGAGTCCCACGCGCTCGCCGAGGACTACGCCTACGGGCTTGTCGAGAACGGCAGCGATCTCAGCGTGAACTATGTGAACGCGACCGTTGATGTCGCCGAGCTGCGGCTCCTGCAGGGCGGCGTCCGGCTCGCGGCTGTGCTCGAAACGGCGTTCGCACCAACGGCCGAGTCCGCGAGCGCCACGCGCGACGCCGAATCAGAGTGATCGTTTTGCCGGCACCGCGACGTTCGCGATCAGCAGACCCGCGACGAGCGACACGGCCACGAGCAACGCGGTAAACGCCGCCTGCACGCCGCTGATCGCGTCGGCCTCGAGAAAGCTCGACACGCTTCGGAACCCGATCGCGCCCGGCACGAGAAGGATGATGCCCGGCATCATGACCAGCGCGACCGGGCGATTGGCGATCCGCGCGTAGAGGTTGCTCATCACCCCCACCACAGCCGCGCCGACGCTCACGCCAAGCTCCGGCCCAAGAACAGCCGAGCCCGCACGCGACGCAAGATACGCGCACACGCCGATCACCGTCACCACACCGAAGTACCGCGGCGGAACCCGGAACAGCACAGCCAGCGCCGCCGGCGCGACGAGCAGAGCCCCGTACTCCGTCCAGCCGGGCAGCTGGGCCGCCTCAGTCGACGCGTCAAGCCCAACCATCGAGGCCAGCCGCGTGCCGAGCGCCACGCCGAATCCGATCGACACAAGAATCATCACGGCGCCGATCAGCCGAGCCCCGCCCGCGACCAGGTTGCGCGTCGCCAGTTCGTTGATCGCCACGGTCAGCGAGAGCCCCGGCACGAGCGCGATGACGCCCGCGAGCGTGATGATCTTGACATTCATCGGGGAGAGATGCGACGAGAGCATGGCGGCGCCGAGCGCGGAGACAAAGCCGCAGCCGAACTCGATCAGCCGCGCGAGGTCCCGGCGGGCGACCGAGACGATCGCCAGCATGCCCACCAGCAGGCCCACCAGCAGCGACGCCAGCATCTCCTCGAGCCCGCCCCCGAAAAACCGCCCCGCGCACGCCGAGGCCACGCCGATGCTGCCCGCCGTCGCCCACGCGCCGTACCGGTCCGGCCGACGCTGGATCTCCCGCCCCAGCACCCGGCCCTCGGCGGGCGACACCCGGCCCGCCATCACATCCCCGAGCAGATCGTCCAGGTGGATCAGCCGCTCCGCGTTGATGTCGCTCGGCTGCGTCCGCGTCATCGTCGTCACCGCCGGCCGGCCTGGCTCGGCGATCGACGCGAACACCGAGGTCGGCGTCGCGAAGAACTCGGCCTCAAACCCCAGCCGCTCCGCGACCGCGGTCATGGCCTCCTCCAGCCGGTGCGCAGGAGTGCCGTTCGACGCCAGCGCGCGGGCCATATCGACCAGGAAAGCCCTCGCCTCCTCGCGATCGCTCAGACTGCCCCCTTCGACGCCTGTCATAGAAGACGGTACGCTCCCCCGATGCCACCGGAACCCTGGATCCTCGTCGCCGGCGTCTATCTCGCGATGAGCCTTGTCACGCTCGCCGTCTTCTGGAAAGACAAACGCGCCGCCCAGCGCGGCACTTGGCGCACGCCCGAGAAAACCCTGCTCCTGCTCGCCCTGCTCGGCGGCTGGCCCGGAGCGATGCTCGCCGTGTTTGTCGGTGTGATGGAAAAACTCGGACCATTGATCACTGGAGCGGTCACAATCATGCTCGCCGAACCGCTGTTCCCGACCGTGATCGTCGTCGAGGTCGTCGCTCCCACCAGACTGTCGCCAAAAGCTACCGTCGGCCGGCTC
>DAIOTV010000011.1:0-992 GCA_036751825.1 Phycisphaerales bacterium | reverse complement strand
ATGCTCGCCATGCAACTGCTCCGCCACAAGACCAAAACGCCGAAGTTTGTGCTCGGCGTGCCGGCAATCGCCGTGCTGCACGGCACCGGGCTCGTCGCCGCCTGGCTACTCGCCGTCGGGTAACGCCCGAACGTCGTACGACGCCCCCGGCTCGCCGACGCGGTACCGGGCCTTGACCGCGAAACCGCTCGCCTCGGCGCCGAGCTCCTCCATCCACCCCGCCATCACCGAGCTCGACTGGTACCCCAGCCAATAGCTCGAATCATCGCGAACGAACCAGGTCAGCCGACGCTCGTTGTAGATCTCGCTCTCGATCGCCGCGTCGTACCGCGACTGAAGCGAGGCGAGCAACGCGTCGGCGTCCGATCGCTCGACCGGCAGCTCGTAGATCCATGTCGCGTACCCGTCGATCTCCTCACGCGGCCGATCACGCCCGGGCGAAGCCCACGGCGAACCCGACCACTCCCGCCTCGCGATCGCCCCGTCCGTCGGCCAGAGAAAGACGACCGAGCCGTAGAGCAGCGACCGCCGGTCGTTCGCGTACCACCGCCAGTCGCCGTAGCCCCACTCGACGAACGACCCCGGCTCGCCCGCCGGCAGCCACACCCGGCTCGTGTCGCCGTAGTCCACCAGATACACCGTCACCGGGTCCGCAGCCGACGACGGCGGCGTGATGCTGTACCGACACCCAACGAGCATCGCAACGACGCCGAGGCCCCCGAGCGCAAACGCGATGTGCGTGGCAAGACGCTTCATGCAACCGCAGAGCATACCGCAACCACGCGCCCGTGTTACCATCGATCGGCGGATACCCCGACCCACCGAACCGTCTCCCCACGAGGCTCCACCGATGCTCGACTTCACAGGCAGGCACGCCCTGATCACCGGCGGCACCAAGGGCATCGGCCTCGCCACCGTTCGGCTGCTGCACGCCCTCGGTGCCCGCGTCACCGCCGTCGCCCGCTCCGAAGCCGACCTCGCCGAACTCAGGC
>DAIOTV010000010.1:0-58466 GCA_036751825.1 Phycisphaerales bacterium | reverse complement strand
CGCTCGTCCACTCGATGATCCCGCTGGGCTCGTGCACGATGAAGCTCAACGCGACCAGCGAGATGCTGCCGGTCACCTGGCCCGAGTTCGGAGCGATCCATCCGTTCGCCCCGCGGGCGCAGTGGACGGGCTACGCCAGGGTGTTTGACGACCTGGAGCGTTGGCTCGGCGAGATCACGGGCTTCGACGCGGTCAGCCTGCAGCCCAACGCCGGGGCCCAGGGCGAGTACGCGGGGCTTCTGGTGATCAAGGCGTACCACGAGTCGCGGGGCGAGTCGCACCGCGATGTGTGCCTGATCCCCGAGAGCGCGCACGGGACCAACCCGGCGAGCGCCGTCATCGCGGGGATGCGCGTTGTGCCGGTGCGCTCGACGAAAGCGGGCGACATCGACATCGAGCACCTGCGGCAGCAGGCCGAGGCCAACAAGGACAGGCTCGCCGCCCTGATGGTCACCTACCCCTCGACGCACGGCGTGTTCGAGACGGGGATCCGCGAGGTGTGCGAGATAGTGCACGAGCGGGGCGGTCAGGTGTACATGGACGGTGCGAACATGAACGCGCAGGTCGGTCTCTGCCGGCCCGGGGACATGGGCGCCGATGTCTGCCATCTCAACCTGCACAAGACCTTCTGCATCCCGCACGGCGGAGGCGGGCCGGGCATGGGCCCGATCGGCGTCGCGGCGCACCTTCGTCCTTTCCTGATGACTCACGGCGTGCTCCCGCCCGCGAACGCGACCGATCGGTCGATCGGCGCGATCAGCGCGGCCCCGTACGGCTCGGCGAGCATCCTGCCGATCAGCTGGGTCTACATCGCGCTCATGGGCGGCGAGGGCCTTCGCAAGGCCACGCAGGTGGCGATTCTCAACGCCAACTACATGGCCGCCCGCCTCAAGGGTCATTACGACATCCTGTTCACGGGCGAGTCCGGCCGGGTGGCGCACGAGTTCATTGTCGATTGCCGGCCGTTCGACAAGAGCGCGGGCGTGAAGATCGACGACATCGCCAAGCGGCTGATCGACTACGGCTTCCACGCGCCGACGATGTCGTGGCCGGTGGCGGGCACGCTGATGATCGAGCCGACGGAGAGTGAGAGCCTGGCCGAGCTCGACCGGTTCTGCGACGCGATGATCGCGATCCGCGCCGAGATCGCGGAGATCGAGCGTGGCGAGGCGGACCGGGAGGACAACGTGCTGAAGGGCGCGCCGCACACGATCGCGGCGGTCACGGCCGAGTCGTGGACGAAGCCCTACAGCCGCGAGCGGGCGGCCTACCCGGCGCCCTGGCTTCGGAGCGGCAAGTTCTGGTCGAGCGTGGGCCGGGTGGACAACCCGTACGGCGATCGCAACCTGCAGTGCTCCTGCCCGGCGGTGTCGGAGCTCGCGGAGGTTTGAACCGCGGCGCCGGGTGACGGCGTGAACCGTCAGCCGCCGCCGTCGCCCCCTGTGGTGGCGGTGACGGGCTGCTGCGCGAAGCCGTCGACGGTGCTGATGCCGGTGTCGAGCGTGAAGGTCACGTATCGGCGGGCGCCGGTGCCCGAGGCCGATTGGCTCCGGCTGGGCCAGAAGCGGTAGCCGTCGATCTGGCGGTGCATGTAGTCGGCGGCGCGGATGACCAGGGTGTTCTGGTACACCGTGATGGTGCCGCCGTCGCCGCCGCTGCGCTGCCATTGCTCTGTTTCGACGATCGCTGTGATGAGATCGATGATGGCGTCTTTGCGGGCCTCGAGGTCGCGTTCTTCGTCCTGCTGTCCCTGCTGGTCGCCGCCGAAGGGGCTCTGGCCGCCGCCGCCGCCCTGCTGGCTCTGGAGGACGGACTGGAGGTCGATGTCCGGGGCGTCCTGGTAGTCGGGCAGGACGAGCAGCAGGTCGGCGATGTCGTAGACCTGCACCCGCTGCCTGCGGTTGAGCGAGCTCTTCAGGCCCGCTTCGATCGCGCCCCAGCTTGTCAGCTGCCAGGTGGCGCCTTCGAAGCTGTCTCGGGCGGCCTGGTCGAGCACCAGCTCGAGCAGGCGGAGCGCGGAGATGTTCTGCACATCCAGCGAGATCGGCGTTTCGGGGTCGAGCCCGGCGGCGGTGCGGTCATCGATGTACCGCACATCGAGCTGAGCGCCGGTGAAGTCTTCGATGAACCGCATCACATCCTGGAGCGGCTGCTCGTCGACATCCAGCGAGATCGGGCGGAGCATCTTGGCCAGGTTCTCGCGCTTCAGGCGGATGCTGTCCGCGTCGTCCTGCTGGGCCGAGACCGTGGCGACCATCGGTCCGCCCGGGGCGGCGAGGCCGGCGAGCGCGATGGCGGGTGCCAGCGAGGCGGCGAGCAGGGCGGCCGGCGTCCGGCGAGAGCTGAATCGTGGCATGGCTGGCTCCTTTGGCCTCGGGTCGGGGAATTTCCCCATCCCCTCACAGGGTATTCGACGCCCCGCTCCGGCGTCGGTTCCCGGGGCGTGCTGCGTGAGATACGCTGCGGGCATGACGGACCGGTATCTTGTGTTCCTGCGTCACGGCAAGGCGATGGTGGATTCTGCGACAGGGTTCGACGCGGATCGCCCGCTGGCCGAGCGTGGCGGGCGGCAGGCCCGGTGGATGGGCGACGAGCTCCGCGACGCCGGATTTTCGGGCGCGACGATCGTGGCGAGCCCGGCGGCCCGCACTTGGTCGACGGCCTGCATCGTGGCGGAGGCGTTGGGTGTTGAACCGATCGAGGACGATCGCCTGTTCATCGGGCGTGGCGTCGGTGATGTGTTCGAGGTGCTCGCCGACTATGCCGCGGAGGAGCGGCTGATCGTGGTGGGGCACAATCCGACGATTTCGCTGGCGTCCTCGGTCTTTACCAGCGGCGTCGGGCCGTGCTCGGTGTCGCTGCGGACCGGTGCGGCGGCCGTGTGTGCGCATCGCGGGATGATCGAGCCCGGCGGGGGCAGGCTGGAGGGCGTGTGGCGTCAGGCCACATAAAGAAAGACCCCCGCGACGAGCGCGGGGGCCTTCGGAGAAACGATCGTGTTCGTGTCCGGCTAGCGGCGGCGTCCGGCTGCGGCCAGGCCCCCGAGGGCGAAGAGCACGCCCGTCGCCGGCGACGGGATCGCGATGCTGAAGCTGCCGCTGGCCTCGTCGACGGCTGAGATCACGAAGTTGGATGTGAACTGGTAGCTGTCGATGGCGACGGGCGAGGTGACGAAGCCGGTGCTGTCGGAGGTGCTGGGCGACAGGAACGCGCCGCCGGAGAAGCCGTCGGCGAGGCTTGCGAACAGGTCGCCGGAGGCGAGGTCGCCGTTGACATAGAAGTCGCTGATTTTGCCGTTGGGTCCGTTGCTGGTCAGCGTGACGCCGTCGCCGTTCTCGTCGGAGGCGGTGAAGAGGGCGTTGGCGAGGACGGTTGGGGAGTTGCCGTAGGTGCCCGGGGCGAAGCTGGCAAAGGTCGAGATGACCTCGACCGTGGTGTCGAGCGCGCCGGCGGACATGGAGAAGTCGACGACCGAGAAGCCGTCGTTGAACGGTGTCGCCGGGTCGTCGGAGACGGAGGTGGCATTCAGCGTGTTGATCGTGGCGATGACATTCCCGCCGCCGTCGGTGATGTCGAGGGGGAAGAGCGGGCCGAAGGCGGCCGACAGGTACGCGGTGCCGCCGGGGAAGGGGAACGCCTGGGCGAGATCAACGGTGAACGAGCCCGAGCCGTTGGCGTTGCTCACGTTGAAGGTGATGAACGGATCGGAGAACTGGCTCATCGCGCCGCCGGTTGCGAGGGCGGCGACGATGGAACAGGCCTGGAGTCTCATGGTGCTCTCCTGAGCCGGCGTGCGGGGAGGCCGGCTCTGCGGCGCGATGGCGGGTGCCGGGCCGCGCGGTCAACGGTTGAATCAGCGACGACGGCGTGCAGCGGCGAGGCCGCCGAGGGCGAGCAACGCTGCGGGCGCCGGCGCGGGGATCACGGTGAAGGTGCTGGTGCCGATCGCCGAGTCCAACCCCGAGAGCGAGAAGCTCCAGTTGGCGCTGATCGACGACACATCGACGCCGGCGGGCAGGAACGAGCCGGTGTCCTGGCTGAAGTTGCCGGCGCTGAGCGGCGAGCCCGCGGGGAAGAGCGTGGCGAAGGGCGAGACGGTGTCGCCGTTGATGATGGCGTTGTAGCCGCCGCCGGCGCCGGGCGTGAGCGTGGCGCCGTTGCCCTGCACATCGTTGACGGCGATGGCGGCGCTCGCGAAGCCCTGGGCGCTGGCCGCGGGGATCGCGCCGAAGCTCACGACGGCGGAGTTGATCTGGAAGGCTGCGTTCTGCGTGGCTGCGAAGACGCTGAAGTCGGCGACGACCGACTGGCCGCCGCCCACGCCGCGGTTGGAGCTGGTGCGCACCGAGACGCTGGCCTGGGTGAGGCCGCCGATGCCGGAGAAGTCGACCGGGCTATCGAGGACCCAGTCGATGTTGCCGCCCGCGTCGGCCCCGGGATCGATGGTGAACGTCTGCGACTGGGACACGCCGGTGTCAACGTCGGTGGCGATGACCTCAAAGATCACGAGATTCACGACGTTGGCGTGAGCCGAACCCGCCAAGGCCGCAATGGCAACTGCTGCACTAGCTGATCGCATGTCTCATCTCTCCCCTGACGGCTCACGGGCGCAACGGTGCACACCGTTCGAGCGAGGTGTCTCTCCGCACCGCCCGTGAAGGCGGCAGCTTTATGAAGTGTGACGGCCCGACCCTCGTGTGTCAATGCAAAATCCCCGATAGCGGGTGCTTTCGTGGTGATTTCTACGGACCACGCTCAGGGGACCGATTTGATAGCATTGTGTTTGATTTTCTGGGAGTGGCGCCGCTTTGGTGAGTCGTTTCTGCCGGTCTGCACCCGTTTGCGAGCTAGCGGGGCTGCTTGGTTCTCGGTATTCTCTTGGCATTGTGCCTTGACGGGCATCGTTGAGGAGAGGGGATGATGATCAAGGGCTCGGCGATCACGGCTGTGCTTGCGGGTTGTCTCGGCGTGCTATCGGGCTCTGCGGGCGGGCAGCCTTTCGTCTGGAGCGGGATGGTGATTGACCATGCCGCCGCGAGCGCCGGGGTCGTGCCGGGCTACTTCGTGATTCGCGATGCTTCTGCCTCGGCTGCAGACGGCGTGGAGTTGCGGGACTCGATCGCCAATCTGCCGGGGATCGCAGCCACGCGGCCGGTTGCCGAGGGCGTTCGTCTCGGCGGGGCGAGGTATCACGTGGTCCGGGTGGATCCGTCGCTGCGTGTTGACGAGCTGCACGCGGCGGTCGGTGCGCACGACGGTTTCGAGGTGTTCCCGGTCATCGCCGGGCAGGCGACATTCTCGCCAACGGATCTTCCGAACGACCCGTTTCTCGTGAATCAGTACGCGATCCAGAACAACGGGCAGTCTGTGGGCGGCGTTCCGGGCACAGCCGGGGCGGATGTCCGCATTGCCGAGGCGTGGGAGCTGCAGCGTGGCTCGGCGCAGGTGCGCGTGGCGGTTCTCGATTCGGGCGTGTCGGCGACGCACCCCGATCTGATTTCGAAGCTCGACGACGGCATCAATGTGACGGGCGGTCTTCCGAGCGACACCGACGCCCCGCTAAACTCGCACGGCACGCACATCGCGGGCATCGTCGCGGCGTCGACGAACAACGCCGAGGGCGTGGTGGGCGTCAGCTGGGGCTCGCGGATCGTGCCGATCAAGGCTGCCAACCCGATCGGGTTTACCTCGGATGTCTGGCTCGCCGAGGGCCTGATCTGGGCGGCGGAGAACGAGGTTGACATCGCGATCCTGTCGTTCGGGCTGAGCGCTCCGAGCGTTGTGCTCGCCGACGCTGTTCGGCACGCGGTGGATCGCGGCGTGATCGTGTTTGCTTCGGCGGGCAACACGGGTCAGGAGGGCGTGCTCTATCCCGCGGCGTACCCGGAGGTGATCGCGGTGGGCGCCACGGACAACACCGACAATCTGGCGTCGTTCTCGTCGACCGGGCCGCAGATCGAGTTCGTTGCTCCGGGGGTTGACATCTATTCGACGATGCACACGGTCTTCGCTCCGCACACGTACGGCTTCTCGTCGGGCACATCGGTGTCGACCCCGATTGTGGCTGGCGTGGCGGCGCTGCTGCGGTCGGCGTCGCCGGATGCGGGTGTTGAGGAGATCCGGACGGTGCTCGCGCGGACCGCTCGCGATCTTGGGGCGCTGGGTCGGGACCCGCGGTTCGGTTACGGCCGCATCAACGCCCAGCGGGCGCTCCAGGAAATTCTGGGAGAGCCGTGGTGTTACGCGGACGTGGACGGCGACGGCACCATCCAGCCGAGCGACTACTCGGTGTGGGTGGCGATCTACGCCATGGGCGACCCGCGGGCGGATCAGAACCGGGACGGGGCGGTGACGCCCGCTGACTTCAACGCGTTCGTCGTGAATTATCAGGCCCAGCGGGGTGCGTGCTGGTCGGACTGAGGCAGGCTGACGGGCGTCGCCTCGTGGGCGCCGCGTTCCTGCGCGTTCCGCCGCCGCGGCGGCGGCTGCGCGGCCGACGAATTGTGTGCGCTGGCTGAAGAGCCGGTGGCGGCCTGTCGATAGTCCGACATGAAGCACGGAGCTTCAGGTCGGGGGCAGTCATGCACAACCCACACGGCACGGGCGGGCCGATCCGCAGCGAGTTCGCGGGCGACGCCGACATGGCCGAGCTTGTCGTCGAGTTCGTCGAGCACCTGCCCGATCGCATCGAACAGCTCAGCGCGTGCCTCGAATCCGGCGACAGCGCGACGCTCACGCGGGTGGCGCACCAGCTCAGCGGCTCGTGCGGCGGCTACGGGTTTTCCGGCATCGGTGACGTTGCGCGAGCGCTGGAAACACGCCTTAAGGCGTGCGATCCGGCGGACGACCTCTCGGCGGTCCGGGACCAGGTGCAGGAGCTGGTGGATCTGTGCAGGCGGGTCGTGATCTAGAAGACGGGCTCTCTCCCAAGGAATGCAGTCGGATGGATGACACCGACCACAACGCTGCCGAGACGGCCCGCCACCGGGTCCTGATCACCGATGATGCGCAGGACGTTCATCGGCTGCTCGGCGCTCGGCTCAAGCAGGAGCGGCTCGAGTTCCTGAACGCGCTCGACGGGCAGTGTGCGCTTGAGCTGGCCCGCCAGGAGCAGCCCAGCCTCATTCTGCTCGACCTCGACATGCCGGGCATGGACGGTTTCGAGGTGCTGCGTCACCTCAAGGGGAGCGACGAGACCCACGACATCCCCGTGATTGTGCTGAGCGGCCTGCAGAGCCCGGCGGACAAGGTCACCGCGTTTGACCTTGGCGCGGTGGACTATGTGACGAAGCCGTTCGATCTGATGGAGCTTCGCGTCCGCGTTCGGGCGGCGCTGCGGATGGCGGACCTGATCAGCATGCTGGCTCAGCGTGCGCACATCGACGGGCTGACGGGTCTGTACAACCGGGTGGCGTTCGAGGAGCGTTGGGCCCAGTGCACCGCCGAGAACCAGCGGCACGGCAAGGCGCTCTCGCTTGCGATCTTCGACCTCGATCACTTCAAGTCGATCAACGACACGTATGGCCACCCCGCGGGCGACGAGGCGCTGCGGACCTTCGGCCGGCTGCTCCAGCGCGAGTGCCGGCAGTCGGACGTTCCCTGCCGGTTCGGCGGCGAAGAGTTCGTCATGATCATGCCCGAGACCGGGCCCGACGACGCGGCGCAGGTGTGCAACCGCATCCGGGAGGCCCTGGCCCGGATCGAATGGCCCGCGCATCCCGAGCGGTCTGTTACGGTTTCCGTGGGCGTGCTCGGGGCGACCGGCCCGGCGACGATCTCCGCGGCCGACTGGATCCAGGCGACGGACGAGATGCTGTACGCGGCGAAGAACGGCGGCCGGAACCGCGTGATGGCCTCCCGTGCCGACCGCGCCGATCAGAAGCTCCGGTCCACCGGCTAAATCGGGACCGTGACGGCGGCGTAGAGCCCGACGGCGTCGCGGGCGGGGTTGCGGGCCTCGCCGTTCACGCGAGCGTTCGAGATGTGGTGCCAGTGCAGGCCAACCATCAGTCGGGTGTCGCGGTCGTCGATCCGCACCGAGGTGCCCACGCCGACACGGGGCATGAACCCGAACGAGGTGCCCTCGTCGGGCACATTGTCCGAGGCGATGAACAGGCCGATGCCGCCTTCGGCGAACACGCTCCAGTACGGCTGCTGGTAGAAGTGGTAGCGGACCACGAGGCTCGAGCTGGCGCCCCAGGTGTCGTCGTCCTGGAAGATCCACCAGCCGGCGAGCTCGGCGCCGATCTCGACATCGTCCACGACGAACCAGGTCTGCTGCACGAACAGGCTGATGTCGGTGTTCTCCTCGAAGTCCTGGGCGCCCCGGATGCCCGCGGCGAACCGCGCGGTGCCCGCGATGCCGAAGGTCGGCGGACGGGACCGGTCGTCGGGCGAGGGCAGGGCGACGGGCTCGAGAGGCGTCAGCATGGAGGGGCGTGGCGCGTCTTCGGCGATCGCCGGGGCAGCGGCAAGCAGGGCGATGGCGGCGAGGGCTCGCATGGCACTACCGTACTCCGTCGGGCGGCGAGCCGCCGGGAGGTTGGCATGGAACCGGAACGCGTGCGGAAGATCGAAGAGGCTGTTTCGTTTGCGGAGCAGCGGTCGGACGATCTCGATTCGGCCCTCCGCGATGTCGCCGATCGCCTGGCCCAGTTCGTGCGCCGGCTCGAACGGCTCGAGACGCGGATGACGGCGCTGGAAGCCTCGGGGGACGGGGGCCTCGACGCGCAGCCGGGCGACAGCCTCGACGAACGGCCTCCGCACTCCGGACGCCTTCCGGGCGATCGGTAGCGGCAGCCCCGGCGAGGTTCGTCAGGCCAGCAGGCTTGTGCCGGTCATCTCCGGCGGCTGCTCGAGGCCCATCATGGCGAGCATGGTGGGGAAGATGTCCGCCAGGCATCCGCCGGCGCGCAGCGACCGGCCCTGAAAGGCATCGCCGACGACGATGAGTGGCACGTCGTAGAGCGTGTGCGCGGTGTGCGGGGCGTTGGTTTCGGGGTTGAACATCTGCTCGGCGTTGCCGTGGTCGGCGGTGACGATCAGCGACCCGCCGCGGGCGAGGGTGCGGGTGACGATCTCGCCGGTGAGTGCATCGACGGTCTCGCAGGCCCTGACGGCGGCCTGGAGCGAGCCGGTGTGGCCCACCATGTCGCCGTTGGCGAAGTTGACGACGATGACGTCTTCGCAGTCGTCGGCGTCGAGTCGTCGGAGGACGGCGTCGGCGACGCCGCGGGCGGACATCTCGGGCTGCAGGTCGTAGGTCGCGACCATGGGGCTCTGGATGATCTCCCGGCGTTCGCCCGGGAAAGGCTCGTCGCGGTAGTCGTTGAAGAAGAAGGTGACATGCGGGTATTTCTCGGTTTCGGCGCAGCGGAACTGGGTGAGGCCGAGCCTTGCGAGGTATTCGCCGCCGATGTTGACCATCTTGGGCGGCTTTGGGAAGGCGACCTTGGCGAGCTCGGCGAGGCGTTCGGAGTAGGGGGTCATGATGACGAAATCGAGGTCGAGCTTGGGTCCTCGATCGAAGCCGAGCTTTCCCGAGTCGGGCGAGGGCTTGAGCTCGTCGGAGTTGTAGAAGTTCTTCATGAGGAAGGCGGAGCAGATCTCGCGGGGCCTGTCGCCGCGGTAGTTGTAGAAGATGACCGCGTCGCCGGCGGTGACGCGTGACGCGGCCGCGCCGCCGATGGTGCGGGGCTCGATGAATTCGTCGCCGACGAGTCCGGGCGTGGGCAGGTCGTAGTAGTCCTGGATGGCTTCGGCGGCGGTGTCGAAGTTGGGGACTTCGTGCGTGCCGACGAGCAGGTCGTAGGCCTTCTGGACGCGTTCCCAGCGGTTGTCCCGGTCCATGGCCCAGTAGCGGCCGACGACGGAGGCGACGCGGCCGACGCCGATGGTGGCGCACATGGCTTCGACCTGCTCGACGAAGCGCTTTCCGGTGAAGGGGCCGGTGTCTCGGCCGTCGGTGAAGAGGTGGACGAAGACCTTCTGGTGGCCGCGGGCTTTGCAGTGGTTGAGGATGGCGTCGAGGTGGACGAGCTGGCCGTGGACGCCGGCATCGGAGGCGATGCCCATCAGGTGGAGTGCGCTGCCTCGTTCTTTGGAGGCGAGGATGGTGTCGTCGATCGCGTCCACCTCGTCGAGCCGGTTCTCGCGGCAGACCTTGGTGATGCGGACGGCGTCCTGATCGACGATCCGTCCGGCGCCGATGTTCTGGTGGCCCACCTCGGAGTTGCCCATCGTTCCCTCGGTGAGTCCGACGGCCTCGCCGCTGGTGCCGATGAGTGTGTTGGGGTGCTCGGCCATCAGGCGGTCGGCGATCGGGGTCGCGGCGATTTTGATGGCGTTGAAGGCGTCGTGCTCTGTGTTCGGGTTTTGGCCCCATCCGTCGCGGATCACGAGGACGAGCGGGGTGTTGGCGGGCTTCGGGTTGCTCATGGTCGACTGTAGCGGCGGGGGGCCGGGATTCTTGGAACCGAGGCCCGTCAGCGGGGCTTGACATCGCCCGGGAATTTAGTATGTTAGCCCTAACTCCGCTACACTCTGGCGGTGGACGCTCGGGTGGGCCGGTGCGTTGAGGCGAACGGATAGGAGCGCGACATGCGACGGAAGATGCGGACGATGGCGTTGGCGGCGATCGGTGGGCTGGGGCTCGCGGCGGGCGGGTGCGCGTACCACGGGCACGGCTACGGCTACTACGGGGGCGGGCATTGCCACAGCAACCCGGCCGGGGCGGTGATCGTGGGGACGGCGGCCCTGTTCTACGCGATCGGGAGCGCGTGCCACTGATCTGGCGGACGGCGTTCAGGTCAGGTGGCTGAGCAGGTTGTCGAGCGCCATCGCCTGGGGGATGTCGCGCTTTTCGACCCATTTGACGGTGCCCAGCCCGTCGTCCGACTGGCCGATGAGCACGGTGCCCCGGCCCGAGATGTTCAGGTCGGGCCAGTAGAAGCCGTAGGCCTTGCAGACCTCCCGGTGCATGTCGGCGAGCAGGGTCTGCTTGAGGCCGAGGCTCTGGGCCCAGGCCTCGTGCACGAAGAAGCTGTCGCACGAGACGCCGACGACCCTGGCGCCGGACTCGGCGAGCTTGTCCATCTCGTCGGTGATGCACTTCATTTCAATGGAGCAGACGGGGCTGAAGTCCATCGGGTAGAAGCACAGGGCGACATCGCCCTCTTTGACGGCATCGGCGAGGGTCCAGTCTTCCTTGTTCTGGGCCTTGAGGGTGAAGTTCGGGGCCTTCTCGCCGACGGCGATGGGCTCGCTGGGGTTGTTCCGGGCGGCGGGGCGTCCTGAATCGTTGCTCATGGTGCTTTCTCGCGGTTTGCGTGGATTCGTGCCGGGTCCGTGTTCTGGCGTGTATGGTAGAGAGAGCATTCGTCGCACGGAGGCGATGGGGGAACAGCACGCGGGCGGAGCATCGCGGATGGCAGACATGCAGACGGACATCAAGGCCGATTTGTCTCTTGAGCAGCGGTACGAGGCGGTGAAGTCGCGGGTTGCGGCTGCCGCGGGGCGGGCGGGTTGCGACCCGTCGCGGGTGATTCTCATCGCGGTGACGAAGTACGCCGAGATGGACGACATCAAGCGGCTCGTCGAGCTCGGTCACCGGGACTTCGGCGAGAACCGGGTGCAGCAGCTGACGCAGCGGGCGGCGATGATCGAGGAGATGCTCCGGCGGCGTCAGACGCTGGCGGGCACGATGGGCGAGGCGGGGGCAGAGCCGATCGAGATGCCCCGCTGGCACATGATCGGCACGCTTCAGCGCAACAAGGCCAAGCAGGTCGTTGAGTGCACGCGGCTGATTCACTCGGTGGACTCGATGCGGCTGGCCGAGGAGTTGCAGGCGATCGGTCTGAAGCGTGAGCAGCGGATCGATGTGCTGATCCAGGTCAATGTGTCGGGCGAGGAGTCGAAGTTCGGGTGCCCGGTGCCTGCGGCCGAGCCGCTGGCGGCGGCGATGGAGTCGATGGCTTACCTTCGCGTGCGTGGGCTGATGACGATGGCCCCGTACTCGGACAACCCCGAGGACTCCAGGCCGCACTTCGCGAGGCTCCGCGATGTGTACGAGGACATGGCGAAGCTTGGCTTCGGCGACGGGGCGTTCAACCTGCTGAGCATGGGCATGTCGGGGGATTTCGAGGTTGGCATCGAGGAGGGCGCGAACCTCGTGCGTGTGGGCTCGGCGATTTTCGGCGAGCGTCCGATCGAGGGTGAGGGCGAGGGCTGATCGATCACGCCACTCGGGCGGCGATGCGTCCTCGCGCTGAACGGGCGATGTTCATGTGCTGCTGCAGGGTCGCGCCGGGGCACGCCGTGGGGTTCCACTCGCGGTGGGTGCGGATGTTTGTGAGCGGCACGCGGTTGACCACGGCGGCCTCGATGAGCAGTGCGTCGAGTGCGGTCATCGCGGCCGGGGTTGGCGTCTGCAACTCAAAGTTGCCCAGGACGAGGATGCCCATGTTGTGCTCGTTCTGGTCTTTGACATGGGCGCCCTGCAGTTCGAGGGGGCGGGAGGCCCAGACGCGTCCCTGGGGGTCGACGGCGAAGTGGTAGCCGATGTCGGCCCAGCCGTTGTTTTCGACATGGACCTGCCGGATGCGTTCGAGCCTGGCCGCGACCTCGGCGGGGGAGCGGAGCGGGACGGGGTCCATTCCGTCGTGGTGCACGGTGATGTGGGCCACACCGTTCATGGGCTTGGCTTCCCGGCGGTTGGGCTGCGAGGCGGTCCAGTTGGATCGCGGGACCACTCGGACGCGGCCGAGCGGGACGGCAGGCTGCGTGGACCGGTCGCTGGGCTTTGGGGCTTGCGGTCGTTCGTGGGGCCAGACGGGGCCCGGCAGCGAGGCGCTGCGGGTTGGCCTGGAGCCTGTGGTGCACCCGGCGGCGACGGCGGCCGCCGTCCCGAGGCCCGTGAGCAGGAGGGTTCGTCGGGTCAGCGGGTGAGTGGTGTGTTTCGCGTCCATGTCTGCCTGTCATCGGACTGGTCGGCTCCGCCGGTCCAGCGTTGGGTGCGGCGGCCGGGTTTCCGGCTCGGAATCCGCAACATGTTTCTCCGCTGACCCTTCCAACAACCGATGGAATGGGAGCGGTCTCCCTGTATGGTATCTGGAGTCCGACGGAGAAGTTGTGCGAGGGAGATGTGCTGGATCTGCGGCGGCGAGCCTGATGCTCGGCGCGGGTGTGGCGATGGCGTCGAACGACGCCGGGGTTGCGGTGCGTGGCGGCTTCTTCGGGCTCGAGACGGCTGGGGCCGCGTCGGCCGATCGGGTTCCCCTGTCGGGCGAGCGGTGGGGGCTGGGTGCCGAATTTCGACCGAGTGATGGGCTGATTGTGCCCCCTCCGGCGGCAGAGGCCGTGCCCGCGACCGCTGGCGAGGCCGCACCGGTGCAGCAGCCGGCCGGGCCCGATCCCGCCGAGAACGCCGCGGCCGCGGAGCAGATCGGCCCCGAGGTGCCGCCCAAGCCCAGCATCCTGCGTTCGATCGTTTCAGACTGGAAGGGCGAGCTGAAGTTCGGCTTCGAACTGGGCAGCGGCAACAACGATCGGACGCGTTTCCGAGGCGGGTTCGACATCAACAAGAAGTACTGGGGCCACACGAGCCGGCTGTTCACCGAGTACATCCTTGCGAACAACAACAGCGGCGAGTCGGAGAATCGGCTCGTGTCGTGGTTCCGGCAGGACTGGGCGACTGGCGGGACGAAGTGGAACAGCGTGTTCCTGCGGATCGACGGCGACGCCGACCGGTTCCAGGATTACGACTACCGCATGACGGTGCAGACCGGTCCGAGCTATCAGCTGATCAAGAACGACAAGACGAACGCGAGGCTCGGCCTGGCGGCGAGCGTGCGGCGGGAGTTCGGCGGGCCGAACGATGACTATGTGCCGGAGGGGGCGCTGCTGTTCAACGGAGAGCACCGCCTTTCGGACACGCAGAAGATCGGTCTCGCGGTGCAGTATCGGCCCGAGATCGAGCAGCCGCGGCGGTACCGGGTGGACGCCCGCGCCAACTGGGACATCGACATCAATCCCGAGGCCGGTCTCGGCCTGCGGGTGACGGCGCAGAACCGGTATAATGGCCGTCCGAGTCGTCGGCCCGAGCGCAACGACTTCGACATGTCGATCGATCTGTTCTGGAGATTCTGACGGGGCATCGCTCGTGGCCGCCCCGAGAGAGGGGAATACACGATGAGTGACGCGGTGCGGATTGGAACGGTCTCGGTGCTGGCGTGGTGCGCGGGGGCGGCGGTGGCGCAGGACACCGAGCACGTGGCGCCGGTGCCCGAGCGGCAGGCGGCGGAGGGCGAGACGCCTCAGGAGTGGGACAGCCTGCTCGACGGCTGGAACGGCGGCGTGTCGCTGGGCCTTTTCGGCAGCGAAGGCAACACCGACCAGTTCGACTTCCGAGCCGAGATCAACGGCGAGCGCGATACCAAAGAAACGCGGACAACGTTCCTTGGCACCTACTCGTATGGCACCGACAACGACGGCATCAGCGAGAACGAGGCCCGGGTCCTCGGGCGCAACGACTGGAAGGTCGCGGACTCGAAGTGGTTCATCTTCGCCAGCAGCCAGTTCGACTACGACGAGTTCCAGGACTGGGACACCCGTGTGTCGATCTTCGGCGGCCCGGGATACGTCTGGATCGAGAACGAGAAGCAGCGGTTCATGACCCGCGTCGGCGCCGGCGCGACCCGCGAGATCGGCGGCAGTGACAACGCGTGGCGGGCCGAGGGCCTGCTGGCCGCCGAGTACCGCCGGCAGCTCACCGAGCGGCAGCTCTTCAACGCCAGCGCCGAGGCCTTCCCCGATCTGGGCGACATCCGCAACTGGCGGGTCCAGTCGCGCGCGACTTGGGAAGTGCTCGTCGACCCCGAGGTCGCCCTCACGCTCAGGGTCGGGGTCGAGAACCAGTACGACACCGAACCGGGCAACGCGGAGCGCAGCGACACGGACTACTTCATCCTGCTGACCTGGAACTACTGAGCGGCGTTCGCTTGCGGACGCGTGGATTAAAGCGGGGCCCGGTCGATGCCGGGCCCCGTTCTTTTTTTCTCATTTGGCTGAATGGGGCCGTCAGAACACCGGGGTGAACTTTGGCAGGTCGCCGATCAGCCGATCGCGTTCGAGGTCGGCCCAGACGGTCCAGCCGAGCTCTTCGAGCAGCTCGATGCGCTGCTCGCGGAGGTCGCGGGTGGGATCGTCCTTGATCTTGGCGTTGACCATCTCGAGGGCGTCGCCCAGCCGTCCCTCGGCCTTGGCGATCGCGAGGTCGACCTCGGCCTGATCGTCTTTGTCGAGCGAGCCCCATCGCTTCAGCCGTGCGAGCTCGAACTCGGTGGCCTCGGCGCCGCTGATGTCTGTCGCGAGCTTGGCCCGGGTCGTGACGATCAGGGAGAGCGCTTCGATCAGGGCGTCCTCCTGTTCTTTCATCTTCTCCGCGAGGTCTTCGTCAAAGTCGTCGGCGTCTTTGTCGTGGTTGACGCCCTTGTAGGCGGCGAGGGCGTCGGTGTCGATCGCCGCGACGACGGCCTCGGCGGCGGCGATGACATCGGCGGGCGTCACGGGCTCTCTTGGAGCCTCCTCGGGTTCGCCTTCGTCGTTTGCGTCCTGCTCGTTCGCGTCGGCGGCTTTCGCCGCAGTGTCCTCCTCGTCAGCATCGTCGCCGGGCATCTCGACGAGTGCTTCGGCGCGGTGCATGCGGGCGAGCAGGACATCCAGCTCGTGCTCCGGGTCGGCGGCGAGCTCGGCGGCGAGGGCCTCGAACTCGTCGGCCTCGTCGGCGGCCATCAGATCGTTCAGCGCCGCGATCTTCAGCTCGGCGATCTCTTCGGCGAGCTTCTCGCTGCGGGTGGGCTTGTCGTCCGCGTCGTCCGCGTCGTCCTCTTTGGCCTCGATCTCGGGCTTGTCGTTTGGCTTGGCGGCGACGCGCATCGCGACGGGCCAGCCGCCGGGGCGCGAGGTGGCGCCGCCGAGGTCGGTGGCGGCTCCGAAGGTCATGGTTCCGAGCAGCAGGTCGCCGGGCTCGGCCAGGTCGGGCAGCTTGGTGGGCGTGGCGATGTAGGCCCGCACGGTCTCGCCGGCGTCGAGTTCGCGTGTGCCGAAGTCGCCCGAGCCGTTCAGGGCCGCGTCGGGCGAGCCGGCGATGCTGAGGCTGACGCCGCTGATCTCGTGCGTGAGCAGCAGCGACGAGTTCTCGAGCTTGGCGAGCATCTCGGGGTCGTGGTGGCGGACGTGGAACTTGACTGTGTAATCGCCCTTGTCGAGTTCGACGGTCTCGTCGTTGCCGGCCCGTGTCGCCACGGCCTTGTTGTTCTTGTCGAAGACGCGCCAGAGGCTCGATTCGAACTCGTCCCAGAAGTGTGGCACGGCGCTGGCGGCGGGGTCGATCTCGACCTTGCCGTCTTCCGCCATGGTGAGGTCGTATTCAAGGACGAGCTGGTAGGTCTGCCGGCCCTCGGGCAGCATGTCGCGCACGGGGTCGAGGGGCGCGATGGTCCAGTCGGTCGGGCGGATGCTGCGGCGCAGGCCCGTGAACGAGCCGGTGGGGCGGACGTTGGTGTCGCGGAGGGGGCTGGAGATGTTGATTGGCGTGACATAGTCGGCGCCATCGATCATGATGTGCGTGGGTTCGGGCTGGACGCCGCGGAAGCGGACGGTCACATCGAACTCGCCCTCGCCGAGGCTCGACCAGTTCTGCGCGAGGGCGAGCTCGACGGTCCGGCCGCCGTCGACGCGCATCGAGCGTGTCTCGAAGTCGTCGTTGTCAAAGGTCAGCCAGCTGCGGCTGTTGTGCGCGGTGAACGCCTCCTCCTCGCGGAGCTGCGTCATGTGGCAAACGAGCGTGCGGCTCGTGTCGGTGTCGAGGCGTTCGATGATCACATCCATCCATGTTGCGCCCTTGGGGGCGTGGAAGAAGCGTTTGACGAGGTCTCCGTTGCTGGTGGTGATGGTCTCGCGCCAGGTGTAGCCGTCGTCGGCGGTGAGGTCGATTCCCTTGACGACGGTGACGGGGAAGGTGAACATCGGGCCGCGTTCGGGGTGCTGGTCGTCGTAGGCGAGGATCTCGGCGAAGTGCGCTCCGGGCGCGAGCCCGGTGGGGTCGACGCGGACGACGGTGTCCCGGCCTTCGGCGTTGAGCGTGTGGTTCCGCGCGGTCTCGATCCAGGGCTCGGTGGCCTCGATGCGGAGGCGCATGTCGAAGTCGGCCTTTCGGCGTCGGTCGGCGTCCTCGAGCCACTCGGCGCGGAAGCCGACGCTGATCTCGGTGGGCTCGTCGGTCTCGTGGGGCTCGCGGAGGTAGATGCCCCGCGTGTTGCCGGGGCCTCGTGCGTGGAAGGTGACATCGGTGTACCGCTCGTCGGCGTAGTTGATCAGGTGCTCGTAGGCGGCGTCGACCTGGAGCATGCCGGCGCCGTTGGCCCAGGGCGACTGGTCGGGCAGTGGCACGGCGGTTTCGATGACGGCTCGCTTGATGGCGGCGGGGTGGGTCTGGATGCCTTCCTGCTTGAGTTTGCTGAGGATGAGCGCGATGCCGCCGCAGGCGTTGGGCGAGGACATGCTGGTGCCGTTCATGAGCTGGTGCTTGTTGAGTGTCCAGGTGGGGACGGGGCTGATGGCGCCGCCGGGTGCAGAGATGTCGACACCGAGGTCGCCGTCGAGCGTGGGGCCGCGGCTGGACCAGGGGTACTGGAGGTCGCCCCAGCCTTCGCGGACGGCGTACTGGGCTTCCATCATCTCGGCGGAGATCGCGGCGCCGACGCCGATGATGGCGCTGGTGCTGCCGCCGGGCGAGCCGACGGTGCTGAGGGCGGGGCCGGAGTTGCCGGCGGAGGAGACGAAGACGACGCTGTGCTCGTTGACGAGCTCGGCGGCAAGCTGGTCTATGCGGTATCGGGTGTCGGGGAAGGCGCCGGGTCCGCCGTAGGACATGTTGATCATGTCGGCGTCGTTCTCGATGACGGCTGTGATGCCTCGGATGAGCCCGGTGTTGACGGAGGAGGAGCCGAGTCGTGTGTCGCCGATTTTGACGCCGACGATCTGGGCGCCGGGGGCCATGCCGTTGAGCTCGGGTGCGTCGGGAAAGTTGGCGGCGACGGTACCGGCGACGTGCGTGCCGTGCGCGCCGGCTTCGGTGAAGATCGAGAGGATGTCGCCCTCGTTGTAGATGTTGACGGCGAAGTTGAGCAGGTCGTTGTCGCCGAAGGTTCCGAACTGCCTCTCGGTGCGGAAGTTGGTCAGGGCGAGTTCTTCGGCGAGGTCGCCGTCTTCGTCGGTGTCGACGGCGGCGCGCCAGTGCTCGCCGTCGTGCCAGACGACGCAGTCGAAGATGGGTCCCGCGTCTTCGATGGTTTGGGGCATGTCGGCGAGCAGGTCGAGGCGTTGCTGGAGGTCGCTGCGGATCTCGAGCTGGTCTTCGGTGGGCTCGGGGTGCTCGCGGTCGAAGGCGGCGAGGGCGCGTTTGGCCTCGGCGACGAGCGCGCGGTGGGCTTCCATGCGGTCCTTGGCGCGGTCGTCCATGATCCGGCCCCGCAGGCCGCCGGGGAAGAGCTCGGTCGCGGGCTTGAGGCCGATGCGGATCTCGCCTGTCGGGTTGACCCATTCGGGGTTGAGCGTGAGCGTTCGGCCCGAGAGTCCGGTGACGGTGCCGTTTTCGTCGATCTCGGCGACGGTCGAGGTGTCGACATCGCCCGAGCCCGAGGCATCGACGAGGTCGATGATCTTGGGCCGGCCGTCGCTGGTGACCTGCATGCCCGCGGCGCCGGGGTCGACGCCCGTGTCGAAGATGGCGACGACGATGCCCCGGCCGTCGGCCTCGGGGAACTGCTGGAGAAAGCGGTCGACGCCCGTTTCCTTCTTGGGCTGGAGCGAATCGAGGTAGGAGAACTCGGGCTGGACTGGGTTGGCCACGGGCATGGCGACGACCGACGCGTTGGGTTCGTTGGCGGCGTTGGGGGCTGCATCGGGCCGAACGGCATCGGCGGAAGACGAGGCGCAGCCGGCGGCGAGGACAAGCGGCAGCAGCGGGGCGGCGAGGCGTACGGTCATGTTCAGGGCTCCACTCTCGCGTCAGATCGACGGTGCGGATGGTACCGGTTTGGGGGGCGATTGCTGCAGGCCCGCATTTCGAGCCTGCGAGCGGACGAATTCAACATGTTGATTTGTGAGATGAAGCGTCTAGCGTTGGGCCGTGGACCCCGACCCTCACACCACCGGCGACGCGAAGCGACCGTCCGAGCCCGAAGGCCGGGAAGCGTGTCTTGTTCGAAACGTGTTCGTGTTGCACAACATGATCATGCGGATCGGCGACCGGCTGTCGGCGGAGATCGGTCTGACAGCGAGCCGGTGGCTGCTGCTGTGCGCGGTGGGTGAGGCGGAGGCGGCGGGCGGATCGCCGACGGTGTCGGAGCTGAGCGACTCGGCGTTGCTGAGTGCGCAGGCGGTGAGCCGGATGCTGGCGGCGATGGAGGGCGAGGGGCTGCTGACGCGATCGACGCGGGCCGGGCACGGGCGGGCGGTGTTTGTGTCGCTGACGGAGGTGGGGCGGGCGGCGCTCGAAGCAACCGAGGAGCTCGCCGACCGGTTCGAGGCGGGCATGCTGCGCGGCGTCGGTCCCGAGGAGGTGGCGCGGATCGAGAGCGATCTGGCCAGGCTGATCGGCAATGTGAACGGATTCGAGCAGGAGCTCAACCAGTGCGAACGGTGATGATGACGGTCGTGGCGGCGGTGGTGCTGGCGGTCAGCGCGAGCGCGTTGTCCCAGCCGCCGGCGAAGGTGCGGCTCGACGAGGTCCGCCTCGAGACGCTCGAGCAGATGCGGCGGGTCACGGGCGAGCTGCGGGCCCAGCGGCGTTCGCGGCTGGCGACGCAGGCCCAGGGTCTCGTGGTGATGCTCGACGTGCGCGAGGGCGACACGGTCGTGGCGGGGCAGGTGATCGCCCGGCTGGATGCGGAGCAGGTCGAGCTGGAGCTGGCTCGCCAGCAGGCGGAGCTGAACGCGCTCGAGGCGACGGTGCAGGAGCGGGAGGCGCTCGCGCAGCGGGCGGGCAAGGAGCTGGACCGCGTCCGGCGGCTGCGCGACGAGGCGTCGGCGAGCGCGCAGGAGCTGGACGACGCGATGCTGGAAGACGCGGCCGCCCGCGCGCGGCTCGAGCGGGCGAAGGCGGATGTCGAGACCGCGGCCCGGGCCGCCGATGTGCTCAGCAAGCGGCTGCGGGACATGGAAGTCCGGGCGCCGTTCGCGGGCCGGGTGGTCGAGATCGCGACGGAGGTTGGCCAGTGGCTCGGCGAGGGCGGCGTGGTGCTCGAGATGTACGACGCCGAGTCGATCGAGGCGTGGATCGATGTGCCCGAACGGCACATCGGCCGGGTGCTGTCGGCGGGCGAGGGCGAGACGCCGCCGGTGCATGTGATCGTCGCGGCCGCGGGCTCGGCGATCGACGGCGAGATCATCCAGGTGGTGCCGAGCGCCGACCCGCTCAGCCGTTTGTTCCCGGTGCGCGTGCGTGTGGACGACACGTTGGGCCGGCTTCAGCCGGGCATGAGCGTGGTGGCTGAGGTGCCCACGGGCGCCGCGGAGCCGACGCTGACGGTGCACAAGGACGCGATCCTGCGCAACGACGGCGGCGAGTTTGTGTACACGGCCGGTCCGAACCCGCGGGGCGAGGGGCTGGTCGCGATGCCCGTGCAGATCAGCCGGCTTTTCGCGGTCGGCAACCGCGTGGCCATCCGCCGGGGCGGGTTGAGCGAAGGCACCCGCGTGGTCATCGAGGGCAACGAACGCATGTTCCCGACGCAGCCGCTGCTGGTGCAGGGCGAGGGCGCCCCGGCGGGCGGGCCGCCGCAGGCCAACGCCAACGGCGAGCGGGGAGAGGGCTGACCCATGGACGTTGTGAAGCTCGCCATCTCGAAGCCGGTGGGGGTAACGGTCGGCGTGCTGCTTCTGGTCATGTTCGGGTTGATCGGGCTTACGGCGATCCCGGTGCAGCTCACCCCGACCGTCGACCGTCCCGAGATCACCGTCGAGACGCGCTGGCCGGGTCGAAGCCCGCAGGAGATCGTCGACGAGATCACGAAGGAGCAGGAAGAGCGGCTCAAGAACGTGTCCAACCTCAAGACCATGACCTCGGTCTCGAGCGAGGGGACCAGCACGATCTCGCTCGAGTTCTACATCGGGACCGACGTGAGCCGGGCGCTGCAGGAGACCAGCGATGCGCTCCGGCAGGTTCCGGACTACCCCGACGAGGTCGACGAGCCGACGATCAAGGCCGCCGACGGCGCGAGCGAGAACGCGATCGCGTGGATCATCATCGATCTCGACCCCGAGGCCGCCGCGAACCACCCGGACTTTGACATCACGACGCTGTACGACCGGCTGGACAAGGAGGTGAAGCCCTTCCTTGAGCGCATCGACGGCGTCGCGGAGATCAACATCTTCGGCGGGCGTGAGCGCGAGGTGCGCGTGCTGGCCGACAACGAGGCGTTGGCGCTGCGCGGGCTCAACATCGGCGACGTGATCGCCGCGCTGCGGGGCGAGAACACCAATGTGAGCGCGGGCTCGCTGGCCGAGGGCAAGCGGGACTACCGCGTGCGTGTCGTGGGCCAGTTCGAGACCGAGGAGGACGTGCTCTCGACCGTGGTTACCTACCGCGACGGCAAGCCGGTCTATGTGCGCGATGTCGCGGAAGTCGAGTTCGGTCACCAGAAGAAGCGGGGGTTCGTCCGGGCCTTCGGGGCTCCCTGCATCGCGATGAACTGCATCCGCCAGTCGGGGGCCAATGTCGTCGAGGTGATGGACGAGCTCCAGCTGCGGCTCGACGAGGTTCGCGCCGAGATCCTGCCCACGCTGCACCCCACCGCCGGGCCCGACCTCCGCATGCGGCAGGTGTACGACGAGACGATCTACATCGACAGCTCGATCGAGCTCGTCACGCAGAACCTCTACATCGGCGGCGTGATCGCGGCGTTCGTGCTGCTGCTGTTCCTGCGATCGTTCGTGATGACGGGCGTCGTCGCGCTGGCGATCCCGATCTCGGTTGTCGGCACGTTCCTCGTCATGCTCGGCCTCGGGCGGACGCTGAATGTCGTCTCGCTCGCCGGGCTGGCTTTCGCGGTCGGCATGGTGGTCGACAACGCGATCGTGGTCTTGGAGAACATCGACCGTCGCGTGCAGGAGGGCGACACGCCCATGCAGGCGGCGTACCGCGGCGGGCGGGAGGTCTGGGGCGCGATCCTCGCCTCGACGCTCACCACGGTGGCCGTGTTCATCCCGGTGCTGACCATCGAGGAGGAGGCCGGCCAGCTTTTCCGCGACATCGCGATCGCGATCGTGGCCTCGGTCGTGCTGTCGCTCGTCGTGTCGATCACGGTCATCCCGGCCGCGTGCTCGAGGTGGCTCAAGCCGAAGCGGGAGCGGTCGGGTCCGGTGCGCACGGCGTGGCAGGACCTGTTCGGTCTGGGGACGCTGCTCGGGGCAGCCGTGTCGCGCTTCGGCTCGCTCATCGGGTCCGTGCAGCGTGGCGTGCTCGGGTGGACGCTCCGTCCCGCGGTGATCGTCGTCATGGCGGGCCTCAGCATCGTCGGCGCGCTCACGCTCGCGCCCCCGCTCGACTACCTGCCCGCGGGCAACCGCAACCTGGTCTTCGGCGGCATGCTCATCCCGCCCGGCATGAGCGTCAACGAGATGACGGAGTTCGCCGAGCGCATCGAGGATCAGGTGCTGCCCTACATGGTGCACCGGCTCGAGGCGGAGGGGCGCGACATCGCGTCGCTGCCGGCGATCCCGATCGGATACGGCGGCCCGGGAGGGGGCGAGTATGAGCCGGTGCCGGTGCAGAACTTCTTTATCGGCGCCTTCGGCGGCGGCATGTTCGCCGGCGCGGTCAGCGGCGAGGACCAGGTGGTGATCCCGGTGGGGCAGCTGCTGACCAACGCGATGAACACGCTGCCGGACACCTTCGGCGGGGCGCAGCAGTCGTCGCTGTTCGGCCGGGGCGTCGGCGGCGGCAACACCGTCAACATCGAGATCATGGGGCCCGAGCTCGACCGGGTCGTCGCGGCGGCCGAGTCGATCATGATGCAGGCGTTCGGCGACGAGGCCTACGGCCCGGGCCGCGTGCGGCCCGACCCTGGAAACTTCAACCTGGGGCAGCCCGAGATCCAGGCCGAGCTCACACAGCCCGCGCGGGAGATGGGCCTGAGCACGGCCGCGGTTGGCACCGTCGTGCGGGGGCTTTTCGACGGCGCGTTTGTCGATGATTTCCGCCTGGGCGGCGAGGCCGTGGACATGGTCGTGGTGCCTTCGGGTGGTGAGCTGGATTACCTCGAGAGCATGGCCGAGATCCCGGTGGCAACGCCTGCGGGCCCTGTCGTTCCGCTCGACATGCTGGTGAGTGTGAAGCGCACCACGGCCCCGCAGTCGATCCAGCGGATCGAGGAGCTGCCGGCGGTGAAGCTGCTGATCTCGCCCCCGCCGGGCATGGCCGTGCAGGATGTCATCGCCGATGTGGATGCCAAGTTCATCCAGCCGGCGCGGGATCAGGGTCTGATCGATCGCACGATGCGTGTCCGTCTTGAGGGCACGGCCGCCAAGCTGGACGAGGTGCAGGGTGCGCTGTTCGGCAAGGCGGTTCCGGGGGAGCAGACCACCTCGTGGCTGGCGGGGCCGGTCAAGGTCGTGGGCGTCGGTGTCGCGTTGGTGGGCATCGGGTTCGCCGTCTTCGGCTTCGTCCGTGCGATCGGCTCGGGCCGGCTCGCGTTCGGTTACGGCGGCGTCGGCGCGCTCCTGCTGCTCTCGATCATCGGCGGGGTGCTGTTCCTGGTGGCGGACCAGCCCCAGCTGGCCACGGCGCGCTTCGTGTGGGCGCTGCTGGTGACCTATCTGCTGATGGCGGCGCTTTTCGAGAGCTTCATGTACCCCTTCGTGATCATGCTCACGGTTCCGCTGGCGGTGGTGGGCGGGTTCGGCGGGCTCGCGATCGTGCACGCCGTGACGGCGGCCGATCCGACCATCGCGACGCAGCAGCTCGACGTGCTCACCATGCTCGGGTTCGTCATTCTCGTCGGCATCGTGGTCAACAATGCGATCCTGATCGTGCACCAGTCGCTGAACTTCATGAAGGGCATCGGCGAGAGCGGCGACGACCGCGTTGACCCGCTGCCGCCGATCGAGGCGATCTCGGAGTCGGTGAAAACGCGCGTGCGTCCGATCTTCATGAGCACGATGACCTCCGTCGGCGGCATGCTGCCGCTGGTGCTGGTGCCCGGGGCTGGCTCGGAGATGTACCGCGGTCTGGGCTCGGTGGTCGTGGGTGGGCTGCTGGTTTCGACGGTCTTCACGCTCGTGCTCGTGCCGCTGATGCTCGGGCTGATGATCGACATGAGCCGCGGTCTTCGGGAGCTGCTCGGGTGGAAGCCCGACCCGGTGCTGTCGCCGACCCGTCCCGCCGCGGCGGCCTGATTGTCTTATCGATCACGCAGGGCCGGGGGCTTGGCCCAGTGCAGCTTGTCGATGAGCGTTCGCCAGTAGACGCTTTCGGTGTTGGTGACCAGCTTGACGGCCTGGTCGCTTCGCGCGATGCGGACGCGTTGGCCGGCGTGGATCCGCCGCTGGATCTGCCCGTCGAGCACGAGCGTTGTGCCCGCTTCCCCCCGGTTGTTGAGCTGCGTGGGCACGATCTCGATCGTGCTGTCTCCGGGCACGGCGATGGGGCGGAACGCCAAGGAGTGCGCGGCGATGGGCGTGATGAGCGTGGCGTCGACGCCCGGGTGGACGATCGGTCCGCCGGCGGAGACGTTGTACGCGGTCGAGCCCAGCGCGGTGGAGACGATCACGCCATCGCCCCGGACCGAGGGCCCGGGCTCGCCGTTGATCACGATGCAGAGTTCGATGACGCGGTAGGGCGGCCCTGCGGTGACGACCGCCTCGTTGAGCGCGTGCCCGACGAAGGCGTGCGAGCCGTTGGTGAGGTGAACGCCGAGCATGGGGACGCTGCGGGTGGTGAGCTTGCCGCTGCCGAAGAGGGCGGGCGCCTGGGCGTGGGCGATGTCGAGGGTGAACTCGGCGAGGAAGCCGAGTTTGCCGGCGTTGATGCCGAGGATGGGCGTGCCGAGCGGCGCGAATCGGCGTGACTGCGCGAGCAGCGTGCCGTCGCCGCCGACGACGGCGATCAGATCCGCGTCGGCTGCTCCGGGGGGGGGCGTTTCGAGATCGCCGTTGGTCTGGATGGAGTCGAGGAGTGTGCCGTGCTCGGCGATGGCTCGTTCGAGCGCGGCGATGTCGTCGTCGGCGACGGACTTGGCCGGGTTGACGACGAGCAGGATCTTTCGGCGGTATGCGATCGCTGAAGCTCCGGGAAAGCCGCCCGCAGCCTACGCCGAAGGTCAGCGGCTGGCCGGCTGGCGGGCGTCGGGCTTGGGTTCGGAGGCGGCCTCGGTGGAGGTGTTGGCGTGCGAGTCGTCGGCCGCGGCGCGGATCGCCCGGGCCAGCCCCGCGGCATCGAGGCCGACCTCGGCGAGCTGCTTCGATCGGCTGTTCTGGTAGACCCAGCTGTCGGGCAGGCCCACGCGGTGCACGCGGGATGCGTCGAGCCCCTGCTCCTGCGCCGATTCGAGCACGGCGGTGCCGAAGCCGCCGACGATCGAGTGGTCCTCGACGGTGACGACGGGGATCTCGGCCTTGAGCAGCGCTCGCACGAGCGTGGCGTCGATGGGCTTGGCGAAGCGTGCGTCGTAGACGGCGACGCGGTACTCGCCCGCGAGATCCTGCGCGGCCTCGATGGCGGCGACGGCCGGCGTGCCGAACGCGAGCACGGCGACATCGGGGCTGTTGCCCTCGAGCGCATCCAGCTCGGGCGTGAGGCAGCGTGCCTTGCCGAGTTGGAAGGGCGGGGCGTCGCCGAAGCTGTCGGAGACATCGTCGCGCGGGTAGCGGACGGCCGAGAGCCCGTCCTCGTAGCCCCTCATGAACTCGAGCGCGGCGAGCAGGCTCGGCTCGTCGATCGCGGCGGTGAGGGCGGCGTCGGGCAGGGTGCGCAGGAGCGCGACATCGCAGAAGCCGTGGTGCACCGCGCCGTCGCCGCCGACGAGGCCCGCGCGATCGAGGCAGAGCCGGACGGGCAGGCCCTGCAGCGCGACCTCCTGGAACGCCTGGTCGAACGCCCGCTGGAGGAAGGTCGAGTAGACGGCGAAGAAGGGCTTGAAGCCGGTCTTGGCCAGCCCCGCCATCATGTCCATGGCGTGCGATTCGCAGATGCCGACGTCCCAGGAGCGCTCGGGGAATTTCGAGAGCACCTTGTCGATGCCTGTGCCGCCGGGCATGGCGGCGGTGCACGCGACGGCCTTGGGGTCACGGGTCATCAGGTCGACCATGGCGTCGCCGAAGGCGCTGGTGAACGATCGGCCGCCGGTGGCGATTTCGACGCGGCAGTTTTTGGCGTCGTCGTCGCGGTCGATGCGGAAGGGCTTGGGGGAGTGGAAGGTCGTCGCGTCGCCCTCGGCCACATCGAGGCCCTTGCCCTTGACGGTTTTGACATGCAGGACCATCGGGCGATCGAACTCGCGGGCCTCGGTGAGGAACTCGATGAGCTCTGGGATGTTGTGCCCGTCGATGGGGCCGACGGTGACAAGGTTGAAGTGCTCGAACCAGGCGTTCTCGGCGAGCATGGCCTTGGTGGCCTCGCCCATGCGGTGGTAGGCGTCTTTGACGAGCGCGCCGCCGGGCATGTTCTTGAGCACCGACTCGCCGGCCTTTTTGAGGCCTGTGTAGGTGTGGCTGAGCCGGACGCGGTCGAAGTATTGCGCCATGGCGCCCTGGGGCTTGGCGATCGACATGCCGTTGTCGTTGAGGACGATGAGGAACTGGCGGTTGAGGGTGCCGGCGTTGTTCAGGCCCTCCATGGCGACACCGTTGACGATGGACGCGTCGCCGATGATCGTCGCGACGCGGCGGCCGGTGGGGTTGGTTTTGGGATCAAACGCCTGCCCGGCGAGCGTGTCGCCCCGCGCCATGCCGACGGCGGTCGAGATGCCGGTTCCGGCGTGGCCCACGCTGAACTGGTCGTACTTGCTCTCTCTGGGCTCGGGGAATCCGGCCATGCCGTCGCGTGTGCGCAGCTTGCTGAGCTTGTGGTATCGGCCTGTGACGAGCTTGTGGGGGTAGCACTGGTGGCCCACATCGAAGAGCAGGCGGTCGTGGCTGAAGTCGAAGACATAGTGCATCGCGAGGGTGAGTTCGACGACGCCGAGGTTTGGCGCGAGGTGGCCTCCGGTCGTCTGCACCTGCTCGACGATGGCCGACCGGACCTCGGTCGCGATGTCGGCGAGTCGCTCGACGGGCATCGCTTTGAGATCGGCTGGCGACTGGATGGCGGGCAGGTGCTTCATGCTGGTCTCGTTGGGTGTGGGCCGGAGTGGGTTGTGGCCGTTCGCTGCCGGTTTCGTGTGGGTTCGTCGAATCGAAGAGTTCCGTGTCCGTTCGAGGCGACTGTTTTCAACAATTCTTGAAATGATTGTAGCAAAATGACGGCTCTGGTGGCGGGCGGTGGGCGCTGGAATGACTTTATCGGTCGCGGGCGGCGAGGTACTCCGTGATCGCGACAAGCGTTGATGAATCTCTGCCGATCTGGTCGGCGGCTTGGAGGGCGGCGGCGCGGAGGCGGTCGATGGTCTGCCGGGTGGCGTCGACGCCCAGCAGACCCGGGAAGGTCAGCTTCCCCAGCTCGGCGTCCTTGCCGGTCCGCTTGCCGGTGTGCTCGGCGGGTTGCTCGACATCGATGAGATCGTCCACGGCCTGGAACATGAGCCCGACGGCTTCGCCGAACACCCCGGCGGGCTCGACGGCGTCGGGGTTGCCGGCGCAGCGGGCGCCCATCCGACAGGCGGCTCGGATCAGGGCTCCGGTCTTGTTGCGGTGGATGCGTTCCAGGGCGGCGACCCCCTCGGGCCGCTCGTCGGCGTCGGGCAGCGAGTCGAACACCTGCCCGGTGATCATGCCCGCCGAGCCGCGGGCGAGTTCGACGATCAGATCGCGGGCGAGGGTTGCGTCTGGGCAGCCCCTCGCCAGAGCGTCGTAGGCGAGGCTGAACAGGGCGTCGCCCGCCAGGATCGCCATGGCCTCGCCGGCGTGGATGTGCAGCGTCGGCCGGCCCCGGCGCAGGTCGTCGTCGTCCATCGCGGGCAGGTCGTCGTGCACGAGGCTGAAGGCGTGGACGAGTTCGACCGCCGCCGCCGCGGGCAGGGAGCGCCGCGGATCGCCGCCGGCGGCGGCGCAGACGTGCCAGACCAGCAGGGGCCTCAGGCGTTTGCCGCCCCCCAGGACCGCGTACCGCATCGCGTCGCGCAGCGAGCCTGCGAGGTCGCCCCCGGCGCCGGCCTCGTCGATCCACCGAGACAGCTCGCCTTCGACGGCGTCGAGCGGTGCGGTGATGTGCGGCTGCAGTTCCACGAAGACGGGCGATCCCTGTGCGGAGGGGGTGCTCATTCGGTCATGCTACCGGCGGTGTAGCATCCGCCGCCGATGGGTGATTGGATGTCGCAAGCCCGAGAGATCTTCGCGAGCGCCGGCTGGGTGGGCTGGCCGCTGCTGCTGATGAGCGTGGTCGCGGTGACGCTGTGCCTCGAGCGGGCCGTGTACTTTGCGCTGCTGCGGCGTCAGCTCAGTCCGGGGCGTGTCGCGGCGGTGGTCCGCGGGCTCTCGGCGGGCGGGGACGCGTCGATGCGCGTGCGGGCCGAGGGGCTGCTGGGCGAGTTCGTGTCGTCTATGGACGCGGCCGCGGGTCGGTCCCCGGTGGGCGACGCGGCTGTGCTCGCGGCGGGCACCGTCGCCCGGGGCAGGCTCGAACGGTTCCTGCCCACGCTCTCGACCATCATCACCGCCGCCCCGATGCTGGGCATTCTGGGCACGGTGACGGGCATCATCCAGAGCTTCGGACTGCTCGGGTCCGCCGAGGTCGTGCGTGACACGACGGCGATGGCAGCCGGCATCAGCGAGGCGCTCTACACCACGGCGTTCGGCCTTGTGATCGCGCTGGTCGTGCTGTTCCCGTACAACGCGTTCCGTGGGGCCGCGGATCGGGCCCTGGCCACGCTCGAAACGCTCGGGGCCGCGGCGATCGAGGGCGGCCGGCGGTCGGTCCCGGACGATCAGTCGGCTTCGGCTTCCAAGAGCAGTGCGTAGATCTCGGCGGCCGACTCGGCCTCGTAGATTTTGGACCGGAACTCGGCCTGCATGTGGAGGCGGCTGACCCGGGCGAGTGCCTGAATGTGGTCGCTGGTCTGGTCGGGCCGGCTCGCGAGCAGAACGATCAGTTGCACGGGCTTGCCGTCGATCGCCTCGAAATCGATCGGCTCGGCGGGCTTTCCGATCGCCATGACCATGTCTGAGAGCGAGTCGGACTTGCCGTGCGGGATCGCCAGCCCGTGGCCGATGCCGGTGGTGCGGGTCTGCTCGCGGGTCCAGACGGCTTCCTTGAGGGCCGCCGCGTTGCTGACTTTGCCCTGCGCGGCGAGCACATCCACGAGTTCGTCGATCACGCCCTGCTTGTCGGTCGCGGTCGTCGGGGCGACGACGCATTCGGGCGTGATGAGGTCGGTCAGTTTCATGCGGGTCCTTCGTACGGCCTGAGGAGACGATCGAGTCTACGCGGCGAGGGTTCGGGCCGGAGGGGCCGGCGGGCTAGCCTCGGGTGAGCACGGTACTGAACGAACCGTCGATCGACGAGGCCGGGCCCGACGGCGCCGCCGGCAGCGTTCGGCGGGTGCGGTCGCCGCGGAAGCGGTGCCACTCGCCGGCCCAGCGGGCGATGTGCTCGTTCTCCACGGGTTCGATGCTGCAGGTCGCGTACAGGATCGAGCCTCGGGCGGCCAGCAGCGGGATCGAGTCCGCGACCAGTTGCCTCTGGATGCCCGTCAGCCGTTCGAGGGCGGCCGTGGTGCAGCGGTAGCGGGCCTCGACCCGTCGGCCCAGCACGCCCGTGTTGGAGCAGGGCACATCCAGCAGCACGAGATCCGCGCGGCCCAGCAGGTCCGCCATCGCTTCGCGGGGAGGCAGCACACGGACGCGCGGATGCCCGGCGAAGGTATCACGGAGGACGGCGAAGCGCGTGCGGTCGACATCGGTCGCGAAGATCTCGGCCTGGGCAAAGGTGGCGGCGAGTTGGCGCGTCTTGGTGCCCTGCCCGGCGCAGAGGTCGGCGACGACGCGGGGCGTCAGGTCGCGCACGCTGTCAACCGAGCCCGAGGACGCCGGGTCCTGGGCCCACAGGTCGTCGCGGGCGGCGAGGATCGCGCCGAGCTCCTCGTGCGAGCCCGTCCAGAGGGCGTGATGCTCGTAGCGGTGGGGCGTGGTGGCGCCGGCCGGCAGCGGCGACGCGGCGTGCCTCGTCGAGAGGATGGTGGGAGGCCGGGCGAGCCCGTGCTCGCAGAGGTCGAGCACCTCCCGCCGCGACAGCGACCGCCGCCACCGGCGCAGCAGCGGGGCGGGCATGCTGAACCGGGCGGCGACGGATTCGAGCGGATCGCGGGGCCAGTGGCCCGTGAAGTCGCGGCCCGAGCCTTCGCCGAGCGGGATCGAGGCGTCGCTCGCCCGGTCGGTCCGCTCGCCGACCTCGCCCGCGATCTTGCGGAGGACCGCGTTGACCAGGCCGGCGGCGCCGGGGCGGATGCGGCGTTTCGCCCATTCGACGGCCTCGTCGATCGCGGCGTGCGCGGGGATCCGGTCGAAGAGCACGAGCTGGGCCGACCCAACCAGCAGCACCGCCCGCATCGCCGGCTCGAGCTCGCGGAACGGTTGGCTGAGGTGCCGGCTCAGGAGCCACTCGAGCGTGAGCCATCGGCGGACGGCGGCGTCGTAGAGGGCGTGCGCGAGCGCGGCCTCGCGTGCGTCGACATGGCTCGTGTCGAGTTCGACCGCCTCGATCTCGGGAAACCGGGCCGCTTGGGCCGACAGCACCCGGGCCACGAGATCGCGGGCGTCGGTCGCTGGGGTATCGTCTCGGCGGTGTCGGCTGGGTGCGGGCACGCGGCGACTGTAGCCCGGGGAGCGATCGGTGCCAGAGGACGCACGGCGAGAGCGGAAGCCCGGCGGCGTGCTGGGCACGATGCGCATCCGCAAAAAACTGATCGTGCTGCACACGCTGTTCTCGGTGGTGCTCGGGGTGATTCTGCTGGTGGCGCTGCGGCCCGCGGTCATGCGGGTGGTGAGCAGCGCCGAGATGGACCGGGCGATGCTGGCGCTGCGGCTGACCGAACCCGGTGGCTCGCCCATCGATACGGCGGTGCGTGTCACGCGGGGGACGGCCGCCGAGCTGGAGCTGCCGGCCGAGGTTGTCGGGCGTGCGGTCGCGGCGAGCGGCCAGCCGGTGGCGGGTCCGGTGCGTGGGTCGGTGTCGTTCGCGGTTCGGCTGGCGGGTGCGGGTCGGGGCGTCGAGCCGGCGTTGTTCGAGGCGGCTTCGGTGCGCATCGCCGAGGCTCGCCGGGCGGTGCTGGACCTGTACCTGTTCGTGGTGGTCGCGGTGCTTGGCGTGTATGCGCTGATCGCGATTGCGCTCGAGGCGTTCGTGCTGCCGCAGACGGTGTACGGACCGATCCGGCGCATCCTCGATGCGGAGCACTCGTTGCAGACGGGCGACACGCGGGGCGAGATCATCGAGGATCGGTTCATCCCGGCGGACGAGCTCGGCGAGATCATGCGGTCGCGCAACGAATCGGTGCGCACGCTGCGGCAGCAGGAGCTGGATCTCGCCGAGGCCTTGCAGCGGTTCGAGGGGGTCGCGACGGACCTGAAGCGCAAGAACCACCTGCTCGAGGCGGCGCGGCGCAACCTTGCCGACGCCGACCGGCTCGCGAGCCTGGGCATGATGTCGGCGGGCATTGCGCACGAGCTGAACACGCCGCTGACCGTGGTCAAGGGTCTGGCCGACAAGCTGGCGTCCGATCCCGCGAACGGCCTGCGGGACGACGAGGCGCAGCTGCTCAAGCGTGTCGTGATCCGGCTGGAGCGGCTGGGCGAGAGCCTGCTCGATTTCGCGCGTGTTCGTCCTCCGATCCGGCGGCGGGTTCGGCTGGCCTCGCTGATCGACGAGGCGGCGACCCTGGTCCGCCTCGACCGCGAGACCCGGGCGTCGCAGATCGTCAGCCGGGTGGATCGGGGGCTGGAACTGGCCTGCGACGGCGACCGGATCGTGCAGGTGCTGGTGAACCTGCTGCGGAACTCGATCGACGCGATGCGGGGCTCGGGGGTGGGCGCGCGGGTCGTCATCGAGGCCGACCCGATCCAGCGTGAGGGCCAGGCGTGGCTCTCGGTGACGATCAGCGACGACGGCCCTGGCATCGACCAGGGGGTGCTCGAGACCCTGTTCGAGCCGTTCGTCTCGTCTCGTCTGGACGCCAAGGGCACGGGGCTGGGGCTGGCGGTGGCCGAGGGGATTGTGCACGAGCACGGCGGGGTGATCCTGGCCCGCAACCGGACCGATCGCAGCGGGGCGGTCTTCGAGATCGTTCTGCCCGTCGAGGCATCGGATACGATGCCGGTCGGCGACGGGGACCGGGAGAGCGGCGATGACCGAGACAGCTGAGGCAGGATTCGGCCCGCTGCGTGTCGCGGTGCTCGACGACGACGCGGACTTTCTTGAGTATGTCGGCGGCGTGCTCGCCGCCCGGGGTCACTCGGCCGAGACGTGCTCGACCCGCGACGAGCTGATCGCGGTGTGCGAGGCGGACCTGCCCGATGTGGTGCTGCTGGACATGAACATGGGCCGGACGTCCGGTTCGGCTGTGCTCGCGGAGCTGCACGAGCGTTGGTCCCGTCTGTGCGTGGTGGTGGTGACGGGCTACCCGTCGATGGACACGATGCGCGAGACATTTAAGCGTGACGCGTTCGACTACCTTGCCAAGCCGTTCTCGGAGGCGGATCTCGACCGGGTGCTCGGTCAGGCGGCGGCGGCGTACGGTCTTGGCCAGCGGCCGCAGGACCGGCTTCGCGCCGAGCTGGGGCGTCGGATCCGTCTGGCGCGGACGGACCTTGGCTGGACGCTGAAGGACCTGAGCGAAGCGTCGGGGGTGAGCGTGAGCCAGCTGAGCTCGGTCGAGCGTGGCACGCACCTGCCGAGCCTGGAGTCGCTGCTGGCGATCGCCGTCGCGTTGCGGACGATGCCCAGCGAGTGGCTCCGTTCCGCCGGGTTTTGACGGGGGCCCAAGTTGACTCGGGGCGGCCTTTCGTCTTTCGTCGCGGGTATGACCGCGGTCCCCGTGCAACACACCGAACCGATCCCGGCGGCGTCCGGCGATGCCCCCGCCAAGGCGATCCTGTTCACCTCGTTCGAGCCGAGCGGTGACGACCACGCGTCCGCGGTGATTGCGATCATCAAGCGGCGTCGACCGTCGGCGAAGATCTACGCCTGGGGGGGCCCGAAGATGGAGGCCGCGGGCGCCGAGGTGGTGGAGCGGACCGGCCAGAACGCGGTGATGGGCCTGCCGGGCTGGTCGAAGATCCGCGAGCACCAGCAGATCAACAAGCGGATCGACGCGTGGCTCGGCGGGCACCCCGAGGTGGGCGTGCATGTGCCGGTGGATTCGCCGGCGGCGAACTTTCCGATCTGCAAGATCGCCAAGAAGCACCGGGCGCGGGTGATGCACCTGGTCGCGCCGCAGGTGTGGGCGTGGGGCAGCTGGCGGGTGAACAAGCTGCGGAAGCTGAGCGACCTGGTGCTGTGCCTGCTGCCGTTCGAGCAACCGTGGTTCGAGGGCAGGCGAGTGCCGGCCCGGTTCATCGGTCACCCGCTGTTCGACGAGCCGCTGGAGATGTCGGAGCTGAACGCGCGGGCGGCGGAGCTGCCGCGGGGGGCGCCTCGTCTGGCGCTGCTGCCGGGCTCGAGGCCGGCTGAGCTGACGAAGAACTTCCCGATCATGCTGGAGACATTCCGCCGGCTGAAGAACGACTACCGCGGGGCTTCGGGTGTGGTCGCGGCGACAACGCCCGAGGTGGCGGATCGTCTGCGGGCGGACGCGGCGAGGCTTGGCGGCTGGCCCGAGGGGCTGGAGGTGGTATCGGGCGAGACCGACGCGGTCGTCGCGTGGTGCGATCTCGCGATCGTGGTGAGCGGCACGGTCACTCTGCAGATCGCGCGGCAGGCCAAGCCGATGGTGATCATCTACAAGAGCAGCCCGGTGTTCTACCACCTGGTCGGACGGTGGATCGTGTCGACGCCGTTCTTCACGCTGCCGAACCTGATCGCGGGGCGGGAGATCGTGCCCGAGTTCGTGCCGCACTTCGGCGACGCGGAGCCGATCGTGCAGATGGCGAGCCGGCTGATCGAGGACGAGTCGCTGCTGGAGCGTCAGCGGTGCGAGCTGCGCAAGGTCGCGAGCACGTTTCAGGGCAAGCATGCCGCCGAGGCCGCGGCGGAGGCCGTGATGCAGCTCGCGGGGCTGCTGCCCAGCCGCGTCGAGGCGCAGCGTTAGGTCGACGCTTCGCTGATCGGCCTGATCGGCACGAGGCAGACCGCCGCGACGGTGTTGCCGATGCGGTCATCGATGGGCGTTACGCGGATGGCGGGCGCGCGGATGGGCAGGTCGTCGTCGAGCCAGCGGTGGACGGCGATGCCCAGGTCGTGCCTCGCTGTGGCTTCGTCGGCGGCGAAGAGCACGAGCGCGACCGCCGCCAGGGGCGTGAGCGGCTCGCGGGCGAGCTTGCGGATGTCCTGGGCGGGGAGGCGGATGAGTTCGGTGGTGTACCGCCCGTTGGGCTGCGGCACGCCGTCGCGGGCGACGAACTGGCCCGTGGACTTGATCTCGATCCAGAAGGCGTCCGCCGGGTCGAGGTCGGCGGGGGTGATCAGCCGCTCGGCCGCGGGCGCAAAGAGTGTGGCGGCGGCGTCTTCCCGCTCTGCGAGTTGCGACTCGGGGTCGGCGAGGGTCAGGTCGGGCTCGGGCAGCAGGACGAGGTCGCACCGCTCGCGTTCGGTGGCCTTTGGTCTTCGTTTGGGCGTTCGGAGGCGGGGCGACGGGAACGGGTGCTCGCGGAGCACGCCCAGGTCGGCGTGGAGGAAGCCGGCTTCGAGTACGGTGTGGAGGTCGACCTCGCCCAGGTGGTCGACGCCGCGCACGGCGTTCTCGTCGCGCAGGGCGAGGTTGGCGTCGGCGATGCCGGCCGCGGCCATGTCGGCGAGTTCGTCGAGCGACCACACATCCACAGGGTACGGGCTGGAAACCGGCGGCCGTTGCAGGATTGGGACGGATCGGTCATGATGACCGATTCCAAGACCGCCGCGGGCGTGGCCCGTGCCGCAATGCTGTGAACGACAAACGGGGACCGCCGCGACATGGACGCTGTCAACGACATCATCGGATCCATCAACGGGATCCTGTTCTCGGATTACACCGTGTACGCGCTGCTGTTCACGGGCCTGGCCTTCACGATCTGGACGGGCTTCGGCCAGTTCCGGGCGTTGACCCACGGCGTGGCGGTGGTGCGGGGCAAGTACGACGACTCGCACGACCCGGGCGCGATCAACCACTTCCAGGCCCTGTCGGCGGCGCTCTCGGCCACGGTGGGCCTGGGCAACATCGCGGGCGTGGCGATCGCGGTCGCCCTCGGCGGCCCCGGCGCGATTTTCTGGATGTGGGTCATCGGCTTCCTCGGCATGGCGATCAAGATGACCGAGGTCACGCAGTCGATGCTGTACCGCAACACCGACGACCCGGAGAACCCGCACGGCGGGCCGATGTTCGTCGTGAAGAAGGGCTTCAAGGAATGGGGGCTCGGACCCCTGGGCTCGCTCATCGGCGGCATCTTCGTGGTCACGCTGATCATCTCGGCGATCACCGGCGGCAACATGTTCCAGGCGTGGAACGTGGCCGATGTGACGAACACCTACTTCGGCATTCCGCAGGTGGTGACGGGCATCGTGCTGACGGTGGTTGTGGGTCTGGTGATTGTCGGCGGCATCAAGCGGATCGGCGCTGTGGCGGGGCGGATCGTGCCGTTCATGTGCGTGATCTACATCTTGGCCGCGGGGTATGTGCTGATCGTGAACTTCGGCGAGATCCCGGCGATGCTGGGGCTGATCGTCAAGAGCGGCCTGCCGCCGTTCCTTGGCGGCGCGTCCGCCGAGCCGACGGGCGCGTTCCTGGGGGGCACGTTCGCGTACGCGGCGATGTGGGGCGTGAAGCGGGCGCTGTTCTCGAGCGAGGCGGGCCAGGGCTCGTCGCCGATCGCTCACTCGGCGGCGAAGACCGACGAGCCCGTTCGCGAGGGCGTCGTGGCGGGCCTTGAGCCCTTCATCGACACGATCGTGGTGTGCACGCTGACGGCGCTGGTGATCATGTCGAGCGGGGCGTACAACCGCGCCGCCGAGGCGGACTTCGGCGAGCCGGAGATGGTGCGGATCGTGCAGGCGACCGGGCCGGACGGCGCGGCTCTTGAGGACACCTGGACGCTCGAGTCGTCGCCCCTGCCCCCGATGTCGGCCGAGGCCCGCAAGATCCGTCGCTCCGCCGAGCTCGCCGCCGGCTGGCGCGAGGGCGAGACGATCTTCCTGGTGGTCGCCGCGGACCAGAGCGAGGACACCGGGCGGGACCTGCGCAAGATCACGGCGACGGTGACGCGCAACGAGGCCGACCTGTGGGTGCCCAGCTGGGGCACGCTGAAGTCGGAGTCGATGCCGAGATTCCGCGAGCGTGAGGACGGCACGCCCGATCTCGGGCTCTACGGCGACTACGCGGGTGCTTCGATGACCGCGTACGCATTCGACCGCGTGACGCCGGGGCTCGGCATGTGGCTCGTCACCATCGCCGCGTGGCTGTTCGCGCTCACGACGATGATCTCGTGGAGCTACTACGGCGAGCAGGGCGTGTACTACTTCTTCGGCACGCACGGGGAGAAGCTGGCCAGGCCGGCGGTGCTCACATACAAGGTCGTCTACTCGCTGCTGATTCTGGTGACCTGCATCCTCGCGATGCCCGTGTTCGGGCCGGAGGGCAACCGGGCGATCATCGGCACCGACGCCGAGCTCGACATGTGGACGACGCTGGGCCTGGGCGTCATGCTCGTCGCCAACATCCCGATCATGTGGATCTTTGGTGCGAAGGCGATGCGGGCGTACCACGGGTACTTCAAGCGCATCAAGGAGGGCGGCGACACGCCGCACGACGCGCCGCCGATCACCGATGTCGTCGAAGGCAGGGACGTCCAGTAGCGGCGACCCTCGGCGACGGGAAGATCAGGCGGGCTCGTCCGTGGGGGCGGGCCCGCCCTGGGTTGCGGGGTCGTCGGTCGCCGGGGCGTCCGCGTGCTTCTCCATGATCTCGCCGTCGAGGGCGGCGATGATCCTGTCGATCTGCTCGTGCCCGTGCAGCAGGGCCGACGCACGGCTCTTGGCGGCGACCGAGCGCCAGATCCAGGGGATCGGCAGCGCGGTCAGCGGGATGTACCACGCCCATGTGAACCACCAGGGGTTCGGGTACCAGGCGAACCAGGTGTTGAGCAGCGAATCGGTGAGGACGACCCCGGGCCAGACCGTCAGCACGAGCACGAGGGCGAAGATCGCCGGGAGTTTCTTGAACCGCTCGGCGCGGAAGGTGATGGCGTTGAAGTCGCCGATGTTCCAGTGGTCGATGACCAGCCGGTAGTCGAACGGTGCGCCAAAGGCGGCGCAGGTGAACAGGCCTGGCCCGTTTGCGGAGGTGTCGACGAACCCGGGCAGCTTGCCGCGGGTGCTGAGTCGGCGGGCGCGATTGACGCACTCGGCGGCGTCGTGTGGGGTGCGGACCTCGGGCAGGTCGTCGAGCATCGCCTTGATCTGGGCCGAGCTCGGGGGCGCGGGTGCATCGGATGGTGGCTGTTGCTCGGACATACGGTGGCGAGTCTATCGGTCCCAGTTCTCGACGCCTCCAAGGAGATTTCCAATGCCGCTGATCGAGCCCGGAAAGAAGGCCCCCGCGTTCGCACTTGCTGACCAGGACGGCGCCAAGCACAAGCTCAGCGACTACGCGGGCCGGCCTGTCGTGCTGTTTTTCTACCCCAAGGACCTGACCAGCGGCTGCACCGACGAGGCCTGCCAGTTCCGCGATCTGATGCCGAAGTTCCAGAAGTCCGAGGCGCAGGTCTTTGGCATCAGCATCCTGGGCACGAAGAGCAAGAAGAAGTTCGCCGACAAGGAGGGGCTGAGCTACCCGCTGCTTGCTGATGATCGCGAGGACGGCGAGGGCAAGCCGGACCCGATGGTCGCGCAGAAGTACGGCGTGTGGGTCGAGAAATCGATGTACGGCAAGACCTACATGGGCATCGAGCGGACGACGTATCTGATCGACGGGGACGGCAAAGTCGCGAAGCGGTGGGACAAGGTCAAGGTGCCGGGGCATGCGGAGGAGGTGCTGGCGGCGGTGAAGGCTCTGGGCTGAGCCCTCGGTGCGATGCACCCTCTCCCCTGGGCTCCTACGATTGTCGGATGCAGATTGCCCGTGCTCTGGCCTTGGTGTGCAGCCTCGCTTCCCTGACCGTCGCTGGTGCCGCCGCGCAGGCCGTTGAGGAGCCTTCGCCCGTGCAGGCGGAGGATCCGGTCTCTGATTTCGGATTTTGGCCGGGCGAATGGTTGATCGAGAACACGCGGTACGACGCCGAGAGCGAGGCGTTCGTGTCGGCCGGGGTGGCGCGGTCGTCGGCGGAGATGCTGCTTGATGGCCGGCTGCTACTTGAGCGGTGGGAGGGCGAAGAGGGGCTGATGGAGCCGTTCTTTGGGCTGACGCTGCGGTACTTCGAGCCGAGCCGTGGGCGATGGGTGACGATCAAGAACTGGCCCGCCGGCTCGCCGTTGACGGCCCAGTTCAGCCGGGTCGAGGGTTCGTTTGTCGACGGGGTGATCGTGCTGCACCCGGCCCGGGTGTATCTCGGGAACTTCGAGACCGAGCAGTTTTTGTCGACGCGATCGGTCGTGGGGGAGGTGTCGGCGGATTCGTTCCGGGTGCAGCTCCAGAGGCCGGTGCTGGCGTCGCGTTGGGCGGTTTCGTGGGCGATGGACTACCTTCGGGTGGCGGAGGCCGAGCCGGGTCCGCTTCGGATCGAGGCCGTGCCGGAGGCGCCGGCGGCGGGCGCGGCTGAGTCGCGGCTGACGGACTGGCTGATCGGGGAGTGGGCTTCTGAGGGCGTCGAGGTGCGTGTTTCGAGCGCGTTTCGTGGTTTGGGGTTCGTTGCGTCGGTGGCGGTCGATCTGCCGGCGATGCGGGCCTCTTCGGTGCTGGTGGGCGTGTGGGACGCCAACACGGGGACCTGGCAGGCCCGCGAGGTGGGGCTGAACGAGCCTCTGCGTTCGCTGGCGTGGGAAACGGTGGGCCGGGTTCGTCCGAACGCGATCGTCCTACGATCCAAGGGAACGGATGAGTCGGGTTCGATGGTGTTCCGGCGTCTTGAGGGCGACGGGATGCGGTTCGAGCTGACGCTTCCGGACGGCGAGCGTCTCGATGTGGAGCTAGCGAAACAATGAGTCGGATGATGAGCAAGCCGCGTGGCTCGAGCCGGTCGATGGGCGGGAAGCTGCCGGTGCCGGACCTTTCGGATGACATGGTGATGCGGGTGGTGGCGGGCATCCGCCCCTGCCGCGAGGGGGGGCTCAAGCTCCAGCCCGGCAAGCTGGGCAGCCGAACGGTCATCCACAACTACGGGCACGGTGGGTGCGGCGTCACGCTCAGCTGGGGGTGTGCGGAGCTCGTTGCGGACATGGTCCGGGAGGCGGCCGGCGAGAAGGCCGATGTGACGGTGCTCGGCGGCGGCGTGACGGGCCTGACGAGCGCGCTCGTGCTGGCCGAGCAGGGCCACAGCGTGAGGGTCATCGCCGATCGGTTCGGCGAGGAGACGACGAGCGTGATCGCGGGAGCGCTCTGGCTTCCCACGGGCATCGACTTTCCCAAGAAGAAGGCCGACCGGGCGCGGTTCAACGACATCCTGCGTCGCTCGGCGAAACGGTTCGGCATGCTGGACCGGGGGCTGTGGGGCGTTGAGGAGCTGCCGGTGTACGAGCCGGCCGAGTCGGTGGCGCACCCGGAGTACTTCGAGTCGGGCGTGATGGGCGCGCCGCGCGAGCTGACCAAGGCGGAGCCGAAGCCGGGTTCGATCCGCGAGGGCCGGCTGTTCCGGGCGAACTTCATGCACACGCCCCGGTTCATGCGGACGCTTCAGGAGTCGTGCCAGAAGAAGAAGGTCGCGTTCGTCCAGCAGCGGATCGGGTCGCTGGCTGAGGCGAAGGCGGTGGACGGCGATGTGGTGGTGAACTGTCTGGCGATGGGCAGCCGCGAGGTGTTCAACGACCAGAAGATGTATGGGGCGCGGGGGGTGCTCGTGCATCTCGAGCCGCAGGAGCTGGGGTACATCGTCCACGACAACTACAAGTACATGTTCCCGCGTGAGGACGCGCTGATTCTGGGCGGCTCGTTCGAGCCTCACCGGGAGGACGACGCCTCGACCGAGTCGATGGCCGAGCAGATCCTCGAGCACCACCGGGCGTTCTTCGGGCAGTAGCCCGTCGGCGGCTCGCTATTTGCGCACGTGCTGGCGCAGCAGCTTGCGGCGTCGCATGACGCGCACATCGCCGAAGTTCGAGCCCTCGGGCCGGTCGACGCGCTCGACCGTGAGAAACGCCTTCGGGGCGACCTCGGCGACGGCGTGCCGGAGCAAGTTGAGCTGCCTGCGTTTGATGACGGTGAACGCGATGTGCACGTGGGCCTCGCGGCCCTTGCCGTTGACCTGCGTCACGCGGAAGCCGCGTTCTCGGAGGTGGTCGGGCAGGTGCACGCTCTCTTCGGTGCAGACGATGCGGACCATGCGGTAGCCGAGTGCGAGCTTGTCTTCGATCCAGACGCCGATGTACACGCCCGTTCCGAAGCCGAGGGCGTAGCCGGCGATGGCTGTGGGCTCGGTGAGGTTGGTGACCACTCCCGCGACGGCGAGCACCCAGATGGTGACCTCGATGACGCCGAGCGAGGCCGCGACGAGTCGGTAGCCCTGGAGCATGAGCATGGTGCGGACGGTGCCGATTGAGACGTCGCCGATTCGGGCGACGAAGATCAAAAAGGGAATGTACCACTCCATGTCCCGCAGCCTAGCCCGTTCGCGCGGCGCGATCAGGCGGGCTTGCCGGTGAGGGCGTACCAGGGCCGGATGGTCAGGGCGGGCATGGCGAGGGTTGACCACATCGTTCGGACGAGTCGTGGCCTGAGCAGGACCTCGGCCGCCGCTCGGCACGCGGGCAGCCGGGTGCGGAGGCGTCGGCGGTAGAGTGCCTCGAATCGCTTGTGGATGGCGGCGATGTCGGCTTCGGACTCGAGCAGTTCCGCGAGCCTCGCGGCGGACCAGAGCGCCAGCCCGATGCCCTCGCCGCCGACCGGGTCGACGGCGCCCGCCGCGTTGCCGATGCGGAACGAGCGGGGGTGTCCGGGTGTGATGTAGTTCGATCGCGCGACGCCGCAGGCCATCCAGTCGCCGTGGCGCTGGCTTGGGTGGTAGGCGGGCCAGACGGCGGCGAGCAGCGCGTCGCGGTCGCCGCGGTGCCGGGCGATCGCCGCCGCGGTGGCGCACAGGGCGAAGGTCGTCAGCCCCTGCTCGACGCCGATGGCGCCGCCGTAGACGCCCGGCGCGGACCGCATGCGGATGCCGAGCGTCGGCGTCGCCGGGCGGGCGTGGCACTTGAGGCCGACGAGGTTTCTGGCGGTCGGCGTCGGCCCGGCGGGATCGAGCCGGCCCGATCCGTCGGCGTGGACGACGAGGTCGGCGTCGACCCGGCCGCGGGAGGCGAGGTGCAGGGAGACGGCCTCGTCGCCGTAGTCGACGCTCGCGACGCGTTCGGGCTGGAGCGCCGTGACGCCGGCGCCCTTGGCCTTGTCGAGCAGGATCGCGTCGAGCGATCGGCGGCTGAGCGCCCAGGCGGGCTCGGGCATGGTCCAGGACCGCTCTCGGTTGCCGAGCTCGAGCGCGAGCGTGTCGACGCGCCTTGCGCCGGCGTCGATCAGCTCCCTCGGCGAGAGCACCGATTCGAGATCGGCGGTGGCGGCTGGGGAGATGAACTCGCCGCAGACCTTGGCCCGCGGGAACGCGCGAGACTCGATGACCGTGACGTCGAAGCGGCGCTGGGCCAGGCGCAGGGCGAGCGAGGCCCCGGCCGCGCCGGCGCCGATGATGGCGATGCGCCTACCACGCACGGGGGCGCTCCCCCGCCAGCGTGAAGCGGTGGGTGAACACATTCCAGCTGTAGTCGCAGTAGCCGAGGTCGAGTCGTGTCGCGTAGTCGAGGACTTCTTTCCTGGTAAAGCCGGCCTCGACGGAGACGCGGGCGTCGTGGCGGATGATCTCGGGTTTGCCGATGGTGACGGCGTGGATGAACGCCCGGCCGACCGTCGATCGCACGAGATCGTTCCACACGATGCCGCGTGCGGCGACGCGGTCCATCATGCGGAGCACGAGCTTGATCTGGATGTCGGTCAGGTGGTGCAGAAAGAGCCCGGCGTGCACATAGTCGAAGCTCTCTTCGCCGAAGGTCTCGTCGAGCGCGAGCGCGTCGGCCTGCCGAAGCGTGATGGCGCCGGCGAGGTCGGGCTCGGCGTCGAGGTGGTCTAGCGCGAGCTCGAGCGTGGTCGCGTGGACATCGATGCCGGTGACGCGGAGGTCCAGGCCGCGGGATCGCGCCCAGCGGACGGCCTCCAGCGGCAGATCGGCCGAGCCGGTGCCGATGTCGAGCAGCGTGACGGGCCGATCCGCCGGCCATCGGCCGCTCCATCGCTCCAGATGCCGGATCAGCGAGGACACACCGCCGAGCCGCTTGTTCACGCCCCGGATGAACCCCAGGGCGTGGTCGAGCTCGCGCCGATCGACGGCCGGATCGTCCATCAGTTCGGGTGTCAGGCGTCGCTGCTTGATGGGCGATATCCTCAGTGGTATGGCTTCGGAGAACGGAACGGCTGAGACGACGGTAGTCGGTTCGCGACCCGAGCGGGTCACGATGCGGACGCTGCGGGCGATGAAGGCGCGGAACGAGGCGTTCGCGTGCCTGACCTGCTACGACGCGACGACCGCCCGCTGGCTCGATCGGGCGGGCGTGGAGGTGCTTCTGATCGGGGACACCGCGGCCGAGGTGGTGCTGGGCTACGAGCGAACGATCGACATGCCCCTGGACATCGCGATCGCGTTGACCGCCGCCGTTCGCCGAGGGGCTGCACGCGCGATGGTCATGGGCGACATGCCCTTCCTGAGCTACCACGGCGGGGTGGACGAGGCCCTTCGGAACGCGGGCCGGTTTCTGACCGAGGGCACGGCGGACATCGTGAAACTCGAAGCGGATGCGACCTTCGCGCCGGTGGTCGAGGGCATGGCGCGCGCGGGCATCCCGGTGTGCGGGCACGTCGGATCCCGGCCTCAGACGGCCGGGTTGTCGGGCGGCTACGGGTCGGCCGGGCGGACCGCCGACGAGGGCCTGCGGATCGTTGATGACGCCGTGGCGCTCGAGCAGGCGGGCGCGGTCATGCTGCTGGTCGAGGCGGTGCCCGACGCCGTCGCCGAGCGGATTCTGGAGCGGACGACGGTGCCTCTCGTGGGCATCGGTGCGGGCACGGCGTGCGACGGGCAGATTCTGGTCGTGCAGGATCTGGTCGGAATGACGGACGCGCCGCCGCGGTTTGCCGAACGGTCCGCCTCGCTGGGGCCGGCCTTGCAAGAGGCCGGGGTCGACTGGGTTCGCCGTGTGCGGGCCCGCTCGATCGGAGGCCGGGGCTACGCGATGCGGGAGGGCGAGCTCGAACGCTTCGAAGGCCGGGACGGGAGCTGAGGCAGCCGGATCGATCGGAGAATGTCCGGTAAGCTTTGCGTGTTGGGTGCGGCTTGTGCCGTCCCGGCGGGTCGGCCGGTTGTGGCTGGGCGTGGAGCGCGGGTGCAACCGGGCGGGATCGAGAGCGAAAGCAGATCAGGACGATGACGGACCGGGCGCGGGGATTCGCGCCCCGAGCAGGAGCCGCTGATGCGACGGATTGTGGCGTTCGGACCGGCGTTCGTGGTGCTGGCGGTGATGGCCGCGGTGACATTTCTTGGTCCGGTTGCGGTGCAGCGGATGGTGCACAGCCAAACGCAGGCGGAGGTGGTGCTCGCCCGGCAGGTGCTGCAGGACGACGACATCCTTGAGCGGATCGATCGTGCGACGCGCCGCATTGCCGAGGCCGTGGCCCCCTCCGTCGTACACATTGAAGTGACGCTGCGGGTCGGCGAGGAGTCGGTGTTCGGCCCCGGGGCCTCGGGCTCGGGGTGGGTGTACGACACCGAGGGACACATCGTCACCAACGCGCATGTCATCGGTGCCGCCGAGTCGGCGCAGATCGAGTTCGCCAACGGGCGGACGGCGACCGCCAAGCTGGTGGAGGCCGACGCGTTCACCGACATCGCGGTGCTGAAGGTTGATCCGGGGATCGGTGTCATCCCGGTGGCCCGCGATTCGTCGCGGCGCGTGGCGCTGGGCGATCGGGTGTATGCGTTTGGCTCGCCGTTCAACTTCAAGTTCAGCATGAGCGAGGGCATCGTGTCGGGCCTTGGCCGCAACCCGCGGACGGGCTCGACGGGCAACGCGTTCACCAACTACATCCAGACCGACGCGGCGGTGAACCCCGGAAACTCAGGCGGGCCGCTGGTGAATGTGTACGGCGAGCTTGTGGGCATGAATGTGGCGATCGCCACCGGCTCGCGGCAGAGCTCGAGCAACCAGGGCCAGTCCGCCGGCATCAGCTTCGCGATCCCGCTGGGCGTCATCGAGTCGGTTGTGGGTCAGATCATCGATCAGGGCGAGGTCAGGCGCGGCTTCCTGGGCATCACCTCGGCTCGCGGGGGAGGACAATCGACGGATGTGCTCGACCGCGAAGGGGATTTCGTCGGGCGTGGCATCCTCGTCGCGTCGGTCGAGGATGGCCTGGCGGCGGACCGCGCCGGCATCGAGCCGGGCGACATCATCACCCGGATCGGCGACAACGAGATCCGCGAGTGGCATCATCTGAGCTCGGTCATCTCGACCGCCCGGCCCGGTGCGCGCATCGAGGTCGAGCTCTGGCGCGACGGCGAGCCGGTCAGCACCGAGGTGCACCTGGCCGAGTTCCCCGACATCACGCTGCAGCGATCCGCCCTGTTCCCCGCGCTGCTGAGCTCGGGCATGCAGATCGGCGAGATCAGCGGGTCGGGGCTCGAGCCCATCGTTCGCGTCGAGGGCATCTTTGAACGGGGCGACGCCGCGAGAGCGGGCTTCCGAACGGGCGATGTCATCGTGAGCATCAACGGCGAGCCGGTGACGGACGAGCTGTCGTTCTACGCCGCCATGGGACGGGCCGATGCGCTGCGGGGCAAGCGTGTCCGCGTCGGCATCGAACGCGACGGCGAGAGCCGGATGCTCACACTGCGACTGGATTGATCAGCGCCCGCCATCCGCGTCCTCGTCGGCGACGGGCGTGAGCACCAGGGTTACGCGTGTTTCGAACGCGGGCACGCGGTCGGCGTCGGCCATCCAGATCGGATCGCCGGACGCGACATCCGGGTTGAACACCGGCGACAGGCCGACGGTCTCGACGCCGACGAAGTCGTCCGCGTCGCCGAACCCGAAGGTGCTGAGCCCGACGACCACGCCCTCGGCCTGCGCCATGTAGAACCTCTCGCCGTTGAACTCTCGTTCGCTCGAGCCGCCGAAGCGAAGCACGGGGTCTCGATCGACAAGGCGGGTCCCGGCTTGCGGGTCGTGCACCCACTCGAGCGGCGATTCGTCGATCCGCTCTCCGTCGCGCTCGTACCGCGCCGTGACGGCGAGCGTCGGTCCGGTCGGCTCGAGGCGGCCGCCCTCGTTGAGGATCGCTCCGGGCGAGCCGGGCTCAAGGCCGAGCAGCAGCAGGGCGGCGTGCACGTGCCTCGCCTCGGCGTCGATGCGGACGAGCGCCTCGTGGTCGCGCACGCCGCCGGCCTCGGCGATGACCTCGACGATGACCTCGGGTGTGCCCTCGCCGTGGGCGTCGATCGGCACGAAGCCGGCGAGTTCGATCGCGCGGGCGTCGAAGTCGACCACGATGCCCGGGAAGGCCTCGACGCGCCCGGCTGGCCCTTCTTCTGGCTGAGCGAGCGTGGCGGCGACAATGCAGGCGACGAGGATCATGGCAGTGAGTCTACGAGCTCGGCGAACCGCTCGCCCCGGTGCTCGAAGCTCCGGAACTGATCGAACGAGGCGCAGCCGGGGCTGAGCAGCACGACATCGCCCGGCTCGGCCGCGTCGGCGGCGATCGCAATGGCGGATTCGATCGTGCCCACGGGCTTGACGCCGGCGAGCGCCGCGATCGTCTCGCCGGTCGCGCCGATGCACAGCAGCGAGCGCACGCGCCGCTTCAACTGGGCGATGGGCGAGAGGTCGGCGCCCTTGTCCGATCCGCCCACGATGAGGTGGAGCCGCCCGCCGGGCAACGCGTCGACCGCGAGCCGCGTGGCGTCGGGCGTGGTGGACTTCGAGTCGTTGAAGTACCGCACGCCCCGGTGCTCGCGGACGAACTGAAGCCGATGGGGCAGGCCGGGAAAGGCGGCGATGCCGTCGGCGGCTCGGCGCGTGTCCGCGCCGACCGCCCCGCACGCCGCGAGCGCGAGGCGGGCGTTGTTGCGGTTGTGCTCGCCCGGCACGGCCAGGCCCGGCACATCGGCGTCAGCGCAGGGCGGGATGAGCCGCGCGGCGGTCGGGAAGTCGGCGACGGTTGCGCCCAGCACCGCGGCGGCCTCACGGGAAAGCCGCCTCGTGAGCACCTGCTTGCACGCGGCGTAGTTCGGCATGTCGCCGTGCCAGTCGAGGTGGTTCTCGGCAAAGTTGGTCACGACGGCCGCGTCGAACCAGCGATCGCTCTGGAGCGCGCGAGGCTGATCGAGCCACCAGAGCTGCGCGCTCGAGACCTCGACGACGACCGTGTCGGTCTTTGCGATCGTGCCGATCCGATCGAGCAGCGAGCCGCCGATGTTGCCGCCGAGGTGGGCGGTGCGTGCCGCGGCGGCGAGCCCGGCGTGAATCATCGCCGAGGTCGTGCTTTTGCCGGCCGAGCCCGTGATGCCGATGCGGGTGCACGATTCGGGCAGGGCGTCGAGCGCGAGGGCGATCTCGGTCGTGACGCGAACGCCCGCCGTCTGCGCCGCGCGCACGAAACGGTTCTCCCAGGGCTTCTTGATCGCCGGGTTGACCACGAGCAGTTCGCACGACTTCGCGTCGCTCTCGTTGTGTTCGCCCAGGCGCAGCGTGATGCGGCCCGCGTCGATTTCGGGCCTCAGCTCGGCGAGGGGCCTGGCGAGTTCGCCCTCCGAGCGGAGGTCGGTGATCAGCACATCGTGACCCTGACGGACGAGATGGCGGGCGGCGCCGAGGCCGCCGCCGAAGGTGCCGAGTCCCAGGATGACGGCTGATGCGGACATGGGCGAACTCTACATGAGTGACACGGGATCGACATCGACAGCCGTGCTCGCGTCGCTCTTGACCAGCCCCCGCTCGCGGAGCAGGCGCAGGGCCTGCTGCATGAGGGCGGCCGTGGGCGTGGTGATCTCGACGGAGACGCGGAAGTGGTCGGCGATGCGCTCGATGGGGCAGGGCATGGGTCCGACGAGCCGGCCGCCCAGGTGCTCGACGGGATCGCGGGCGGCGTCGGCGATCTCGGCGGCTGCGGCCTCGGCCCTTGCGGCGTCGGGGTCCCGGCAGACGATGCGGGTCATCCGCCAGGCGGGCGGGAGTCCGACGGCCTGTCGCGTGCGGAGCTCGGCGTCGGCGAAGCCGACATAGTCGTGCCGGGCCGCTGCGGTGATCGGCTCGGCCTCGGGCTCGAAGGTCTGCACGATGACGGTGCCGGCGTGTTCGCCGCGCCCGGCCCGGCCCGCGACCTGGGTGACGAGCTGGTACGTCCGCTCGGCGGAGCGGAAGTCGGGCAGGTTGAGCGCCGTGTCCGCCGACAGAACGCCCACGAGCCGCACGTTGGCGACATCGAGCCCCTTGGCGATCATCTGCGTGCCCAGCAGGGCGCGGATGTGGCCCCGCGCGAATCGGCCGAGGGTGTCGAAGTAGTCGCGGGCGGTGCGCATCGTGTCGGCATCGACGCGGACGAGCGACTGGCCGGCGATGAGGCGGTCGTGTTCCGGGAGGTCGGCCGTGATCGCCTCGATGGCTTGCTCGGCCCGCTGCGTGCCGATGCCCAGCAGTTGCAGTCTTTCGCCGCAGTCGGGGCACTTCTCGGGCAGGAGCTGCTCGGCCTGGCAGTGGTGGCAGCGGGCGTACCCGCCCCGGCGGAGCTGGGCGTCCTTGTGCAAGACGAGCTTGGCGTCGCAGTGGTCGCACATCTGCTGCCAGCCGCAGCTGGTCTTGATGCACGAGACCATCCCCGCGAAGCCCCGGCGGTTGAGCAGGAAAACGATCTGCCCGCCGTCGGAGAGTGTCCGGCGGACGGCGCGCTCGAGCGTCGGGCCGACGACCAGCTCGCGCACGGCCTTGCCTGTTCGCTCGGCGTGGATCTTCCGCTCGGCGATCATGTCGACGACGCGGACCGTCGGCATCGCTGCCCCGGACACGCGCGTCGGCAGCTCGAGCAGCGTGGACCGGTTCGATCGGGCCGCGTGCCAAGATTCCAGGCTCGGCGTCGCCGATCCGAGCAGCACCGGGCAGGCGTTCTGGTGGGCACGCTTGATGGCGACATCGCGGGCGTGGTAGCGGGGGAGCTGGTCCTGCTTGTAGGAGCCGTCATGCTCCTCGTCGACGATGATGAGGCCAAGGTTCTCGAGCGGGGCGAAGACGGCCGAGCGTGCGCCGACGACCACCGGACACTCTCCGCTGGTCACGCGCGACCACGCGCGGTTGCGCTGGGCGGCGGTCAGCCCCGAGTGCAGCACTGCGACCCGGCCCGATCCGAGCCGGCTCTGCACGCGGCCGGCGGTCTGGGGCGTGAGCGCGATCTCGGGCACGAGCATCACCGCCGTCCGCCCGCGTTCGAGCACGGCCTCGAGCAGTCGGAGATAGACCTCGGTCTTGCCCGAGCCGGTGACGCCGAAGAGCAGGTGGCGGGCGAAGGTGCCGAACGAGGCGGCGACGGTCTCGATCGCCCGGGACTGCTCGGGCGTGGGCTTGGGCGCGAGGGCGGACTCGAAGACCGCGTCGGTGTCGTCGGCGCGGGCTCGGACGGTCGTGGTCTGGTGCTCGGCGAGCAGGCCGGCCTTGATCAGGCGGTTGATCGCCGCGACGGAGCGCTGGCCGAGGGCGTCGGCGAGGTCGCGGGCGGTGGTGGGGAAGGCGTCGGCGTCGAGGTCGGCGATGGCGGCCCAGGCGGCTTTGGCGGTGGGGGGGAGCTTGGCTTCGACGGGGTCGGCCGGGTCCTGCGTCGGCGCGATCAGGGTTTGTTGTCGGCGGCCGACGTCCTGCTTGACGGCGGCGGGGATCATGGAGCCCAGCGTCATGCCCAGCGGGCAGAGGTAGTAGCGGCTCATCCAGCGGGCGAGCTCGACGAGTTCTGGGGTCAGCGGCGTGCCGAGCGTGCGGAGCAGCGGCTTGACCTTGCGCGGGTCGTACCCGTCGAGCAGGTCGGCTGAGCCGGTGTCGATCACGATGCCGCGCGTCGGCGTGTTGCCCCGGCCCAGCGGCGCCTCCACGGCCTGACCCACGTGGACCGACTCGTCGTGCGCCAGGTAGGTCAGCGTGGCATCCGCGCCGCCGCGGTCGAGGCCCCGCTCGACCGCCACGCGGACATACACGGCGTCCGCGGCGGGGGGCTCGGCGTCGGGTGCGAACAGGTTCGGGGCCACGGGCGAGGCTAGACTCTGTCCCGATGCGCGACACGACTCTTGATCGGGTTCCCGCTCGGCTGGCTCTGGCCGACGGGACGCTGCTGACAGGCCGGGCCTTCGGCGCGACGGGGCGGGGCATCGTCTCCGTCGCCGAGGTGGTGTTCAACACCGCCATGACCGGCTACCAGGAGGCGATGACCGACCCGAGTTATTCCGGGCAGATTTTGGTGCTGACCGCGCCGCTCGTGGGCAACACAGGCGTGAACCCTGAGGATGTCGAGTCGGGGCGCGTGCAGATCGCCGGCCTGGTGGTCCGTGAGCTTGCGCGTCGGCACTCGAACTACCGAGCGACGGCGAGCCTGAGCGACTACCTCGCCGAGGCGGGCGTGCTCGGTCTTGAGCGCGTGGACACGCGGGCGCTGACGCGCGTGCTGCGGTCCTCGGGCGTGATGGCCGGGGCGTTGACGGACAACGCATCGATCTCCGATGCCGAATTGATCGAGCGCGCGAAGGCCGCGCCGTCCATGGCGGGGCAGAACCTGGTCACGGGTGTCGGCTGCACGGCTCCCTCGGCGTGGGAAGAGAGCCTCGGACCTTGGACGGATTCGTGCTCGCCCGAGAACGGGCCGGTGGTGCTCGCGGTCGACTGCGGCGCGAAGCGGAACATCCTCCGGCACCTGACCTCGCGCGGCTGCCGGGTTGAGATCATCCCGCACGGGTTCGACGCGGACGCTGTCATCGATCGCTTCGAGCGGGGCGAGGTGCAGGGTGTGTTTGTGTCCAACGGTCCGGGCGACCCTGCGGCGGTGGAGGCCACGATCGCATCGCTGAAGTCGCTGCTCTCGGACGCGGCCCCGAGCATCCCGATCTTCGGCATTTGCCTCGGGCATCAGTTATTGGCCCTGGCAAGCGGGGCAAAGACGTTCAAGCTTCCGTTCGGGCACCGCGGGGTGAACCATCCCGTGCTGCGTCTCGAGACGGGGCGGGTTGAGATCACGAGCCAGAACCACGGCTTCTCGGTTGACCCGTCGAGTCTGAACGCCTCAAACGCCCGGGCGACGCACACGCACCTGAATGATGGGACGCTGGCGGGCTTTCAGCGGACCGATCGGCCGGTGTTCGCCGTGCAGCACCATCCCGAAGCCTCTCCCGGGCCTCACGACGCGTGGTACCTGTTTGACCGCTTCGTGGCGTTGTGCGAGTCGGCGGGTGCCGGGCGATCTGGGGCGGCGGCCGCGGGCCGTTGACCGATTGCCGAGCGAACCGTGCACTTTGGGCTTGCATCCTGACTCTGATCAGGTATATTGGATGCCGGTACCGACTGAGGTGGGTGCCGATGGAGCTCTGCGATTCGATCGCAGGCGAGTGAGAGAGGAGTTCGCGGGCGTTCTGTCCCGCGATCGTGTGGCCGGTGCTTCCGGCGTTTACCGTTCGTAGTGCTCGTGGCGAAGTGTCGTCGCGTGCTCATCGGGTTGTGGTTTCTGTTTATCCCAGAGGAGTCTCCGAATGAAAACCAAGATGATTCTTGCTTGTGCTGGTCTGGCCGCGTGCGCCGCGCAGGCGCAGGTTGACCGTCCGACCATGCAGACGACGGATGTCGCCGGCGTTCTGTACCCGGTCACCGTGCAGGCGATCAAGGGCATCACGATGGACGGGAACCTCGTCCTCGGCGAGAAGCGCCCGTACGTCCGTACTGACGCTGCCGCCCGCGGCAGCATCACCGCCGAGACGCTGTACAACGCCGCTGGCCTCGGCCCGGACACCGACGGTGACGGCACCGAGGACCCGATCTGTGGCGACCTCTGCGGCCCTCCCGGCGTGCCCGCGAGCCGCTGGTTCTTCGGCCCGACCTTCGCCACCCAGGCTGTCGCTGACGACTTCCAGATGGACGCCGCCGCGGTTGCCGCCAACCCGAAGTTCTCGGGCGTCAACAGCCTCGTGAACTGGCTGTCGTGCGATGGTTCGTCGGGCACCGAGCCCCTGATCCTCATCTTCACGATGTACGATTCGGTTGACCTGGTCGCCAACCTTGACGGCACCGACGGCTTCGACACCGACGGCGACGGCTTCAACGACAGCCCGTACGCCCGCACCGACACCGACGGCGACGGCCTCGTCGACCAGTTCACCGGCGGCGTCATCCTGACCTACGCCAACATCGACACCGACGGCGACGGCGTGAACGACGTGCTCGAAGCCGGTACCGCCGGTTACTACGTGCTGTTCGGCGACGGCATCACCGCCGCCACCCCGGGCGGCCCGCTCGGCGTCGAGGACTTCGGTGACATCCCGTCGACCGATTACGATGGCGACGGCCACCCCGAGGCCACCTTCGAGCTCTTCCTCGCCGGCAGCGAGGGTCCGGACACCGACGGTGACGGCGAGCCCGACTCGGGCGACATCTTCAACGCCTTCTTCGCCACGACCAACGTTGGTCAGGTCATGCTGTGGGGCCCGGCGGGCAACGATGTGCTCGGCTGCTCGCTCGATTCGCCCCTCCAGTTCTCCGAGGGCATCGCCTGGGCGCAGGGCCGGAACACCTGCGATCCGCTCGACCCGAACGCGGGCGGCGGCTTCTCGGACGGCGCCTCGGACGGCGGCATCGTCAACAACTTCTGGGATCCGTCGATCGACGTGACTGACTTCACGGCCGTCGTCGGCTGCCCCGATCCGCTGGCCTACGCCGTGTCGATCATCGGCGAGGGTGGCTCCACCCCGGCCGGCCCCTGTGCCGACACCAACGGTGACGGCGTGGTCAGCCCCGCCGACTTCAACTCCTGGATCATCGCGTTCAACACGCAGGCCCCCGCCTGTGACCAGAACGGCGATGGCCTCTGCACGCCGTCCGACTTCAACGCCTGGATCATCAACTTCAACAGCGGCGCTCCCTGCCCGTAATGATCCAACCGCCGAGGGCCGACACGATCTTCTGATCGCCGTCGGAACAACCTGAAGCACTCGCGTCGGCCCCGCCTCGTGCGGGGCCGACGTTCTTTTTATTCGGCGTTCACCGGGCGTGCTGTATGCAACGGCTCGCTTGCGCTCGTCCGCAGATGAGCGCGCGAGCCACGGGCCGCGTCGTGCGTCCGAGATCGACTCGGCTTGAGCATCGCGCTCGGGGCCTACGCCCGGGTGATTGATGTGCGGGTGGCCAACGCCCGAGTGGTTGACGCGGCCAGGGGCGATCGGCGGACGCCCGCGGGTTCAGTCCGCGGCGGGCGTGTCGTCGTTCGCCGCGGGGCCATCCTCCGAGAGCTGGGTCGCGTCCGGTGCGATGGGCTCGTGGATCACGCCGGCGCGCATGGGGTCTGTCGGACCGGGGGCGCGCTCGGAGAGGCCGGCCGGGCTGGTCCTGGCCCCCGAGCTGCTCACGATCAGGCTCGAGACGACGCCGCCGACGACGTAGACCGGCTGCAGGAGGGCTTCGGCGATCTGCCGCCGGGTGGAGCTGGGGCCGCCGGTTTCGAGGGCGCTGGTCGCGGTCGGGAATTCGCCGCGTTGCCGGGCGGTCTCGTTGGTCAGTGGGAGCCGGTCGATGCCGTGGGCCTCGTGTCGGGTTCCGTCGATCGGGACGTGGTAGACGATTGGGGCGAAGTTGGACCGATCGAGGCCCCGGGCGGTGGCCTGGTCGTCGGCGGGCGGTGTCTGGGGCAGCGGGTTGCCGCTCTCGTCGAGTTGGACCTCGACGACCTCCGGCGGGAACGACTCGAGGGGGATGCTGTCGCCGATGGTGAGCCGCAGGTTCTTGTTGTCTGTGCACCCTGTCAGCAGCAGTGCGGTCGCGGCGAGGGCAGCGCCGATGCGAGCGGGATCGCCTTGGTGGTTCGTCATGGGGTCAGTCTAGTTCCTCGGGGACCGCCGCGAGCGCTCGCTCGACGGCGTGGCGTGCATCGTCGCTGTTGAAGCCGCGTCTGAGCAGGAAGGCGTAGAGCCGTCGCCTGGCGGCCATCGGATTTTCCGTTCGCCTCTGGCGCGACACCCGCTTCAGGGCGAGTTGCGCCGCCGCCTCGCGTTCGTCGAGATCCTGCGTGGCCCGCAGGGCGGCTCGCGCGGCGTCGGAGGCCGGGATGCCGCGCTGCCGCAGCTTGGTTTCGATCGCTCGGCGCGAGACGCCCGAGCGTGAGGCGAGGCTCGCCGCCGCGGCCTCGGCGAGATCGGTGTCGTTGATGACCCCTGCTCGCTCGAGCGCGTCGGCGGCGGCGGAGGCGTGGCGGTCCGCGTGACCCGCCACGCGCAGGCGACGGACCAGATCGGCGCGGGCCCTGGGGCGTGCGGCGACCAGCCGGAGCGCGTGCTTGCGGGCGGCGAGCCTGGCGGCGGCGTCGAACAGCCGCTCGGCGAGGTCGGCGGACCACGGTGTGCCCGGGGCGATGGCGAGCGATTCGAGATCGTGCGCATCGACCTTCGCCACGCTCACGCGTCCAACGACGACCGACACGGTTGTGCCGTCCGACCCGGTGGCGCGCAGCCTGGTGACGGTCTTCAAGCCGTCGGGTTCGACGAGGGCCGAGGGGTCTGGCGCCAGCGTCCGCGATCGCTCGGCCCGGGGGCGTTTCACCGGCTGGCCCGGAGGAGGCTCAGGTAGCCGCCGATCTCGCTGGTGGCTTTCTGATCGCTCACACGCTGGGCGACGGCGAGGCCGGCCTGCAGGGTCGCGATCGCCTCGTCCGCCCGCCCCGCGGCCTCGAGCGCTTTCGCCTTGTGGAAGTAGCCGTAGCAGTACGCCTCGTCGATCGCCAGGCACCTGTCGTAGCTGGCGACGGCCCTGTCGTGCTCGCCCGCCTTGGCGTATTCCATGGCGAGCGCGTAGTGCATGAACGCGTCTTCCGGATCCGCGGCGAGCAGGTTCTCGAGTTGCTGGATACTGGGCATGCCCAAGGGTATCCGCCCACGCTGTATACAGCAGCCGCTACGATGCGGTGCTCGCACACGCGGCGGGGCAACGAGTCTGATCCGGATGTGGAGGTATCTGATGTCGCACGGCGTTTCCAGGGTGGGTGTGATCGGTGGCGGTCAGATGGGCGGGGGCATCGCGCAGGTCGCGGCCGTCAGCGGGTTTGAGACCGTCGTGTGCGACCTCTCGGCGGACCAGATCGCGGCGTGCGAGAAGACCCACGACAAGCTGCTCGCCCGGGCCGTCGAGAAGGGCACGATGAGCGAGGGCGACGCGAAGGACGCGAAGGGTCGGCTGACCTATGTGACGGACACGAAGTACCTCGCCGAGAGCGACATCGTGATCGAGGCCGTGGTCGAGAATGCGGGTGTGAAGAAGTCGATCTTTGAGCGGCTGGCAAAGCACTTCACGGGCGGGCAGATCTTCGCGACGAACACGAGTTCGATCAGCATCACGGAGATCGCGGCGGCGACGGACTGCCCGGAGCGGGTCATCGGCATGCACTTCTTCTATCCGGTTCCGGTGATGAAGCTGGTCGAGGTGATCAACGGGCTCGCGACGGATCAGAAGGTGACCGAGCGGACGATCGCGCTCGCGGGGGCGATGGGCAAGACGGCCCTGCCGGCGAACGACCGGGCGGGGTTCGTGAGCAACCGCGTTTTGATGCCGATGATCAACGAGGCGTTCTACGCGTGGATGGAGGGCGTGGCCGAGCCGAAGGACATCGACGGGATCATGAAGCTGGGGTGCAACCACCCGATGGGGCCGCTGGAGCTTGCGGACTTCATTGGATTGGATACATGTGCTCATATTATGAATGTGCTGGCGGACGGTCTGCACAGCGAGCGGTATCGGCCCTGCCCGAAGCTGGAGCAGTTGGTAACGGCGGGGCGGATGGGGCGGAAGAGTGGGCGTGGGGTGTACGAGTACTGATCGAGAACGTGCGTGGCAAACCTGCTTGAGGATCCAATCTCGCGATTCACTCGTCGCTCGGTCGCGATCGAGCGGGCTGTCATCGTCGTCCTCATTTCGGTGAATCTCTTCGGCGGCTTACTCCTCGCATCCAACCGGACTGAGTTTGAGGAGTTCCCCTGGCTGATGCCGTTGCTCGGATTGCCGGTCTTTCTGGCGTTGGTCACGCCGTTTGTTGGACGATCGATCAGGGCAGATTGGCTTCGTGGCCGATTGACTCGGCTCTCGGATGACGACGTGTGCTGTGTGTGCGGCAGGGAGCTGGTCGACGATCCGAAGCAGTGCGTTCGTTGCGAGCTCCCGGCCGAGGATGCCACCCGAATTCATCTTGCACGCTGCCGGTGGCTGGTCGCCGGAGCGGTATGGGATGACTTTCTCATCGAGTGGGGGCTTCGGGCCCGAGCAGCGGGACGCCGCGGCGTGGATGATGCAGTCGCCTCGTTCTCCAATCGACGCGATCTGGCTTTGGGTTACGGCGCTGCTTCGTTGATCGCAGTGGGGGCGGTGGTCCTGACAATTGCCGTTGATGCCTTCACGCCTTTCGGCCGGGTTGCTGCTTTCGTGGCCGTCCCAGTGGTTTTGATCGTGCCTCTTTGGGCGTTTCTCTCGCGCGGACTGGCCCGCTGACGCGTGGCCCGCGCTGATTTACAATGCCGCGAGCCCGCGTTCGCGTCGCGCCCGGAGATGGGACCAGGTGGTGACGGCGGGGCGGCTGGGCCGCAAGAGCGGGCGAGGGGTGTAAGAGTACTGATCCGGGGCGAAGCAGGGGGCGACGCGATGCCGACAAGACGGGGCGGGGTGCTGAAGCCGATGCTGATCGCCGTGCTGGTGATCGTGGCGATCGGTGTGCTGTGGCTGTGCGTGGAGATCTACTTCGCGGTCACGGCGACGCCGGATGTGGATACGGATTATGCCGCCCAAATGGAGGAACTCGCCGCGAGCGTGCAGGCGGAGGGGCCGAACCGGTGGGGTGACTACGCGTCGCTGCTGGCACAGCACTCCTCGATGATGGAGCGGCTGTCTGTCGAGATCCTTGCGATCGAGCCGGTGGATTCGTCGTTGTATCTGTCGATCGATGCGATCTACGACGCCGATTCGTACCGCGACGAGGTGACAGAGAACCTGGCGCTTTCGGAGTCGGAGCGGATCGCTGAGCTGGCGCGGATCGACGCGGCGGCCGCGGCGTACGTGGGCGCGTTGAACTCGCAGGACGCCCGGGGGTTTCTCGATCGTCTCCGGTCGCTGCGGGTGTCCGACGCGTTTGTTGGTCGAAAGCTGCCGCGGGACATCATGCTGATCGAGGTCATGCTTCCCGAGCTTCGCGGGGCCCGCGATATGGCGCGCACGCTTCGGGCGCGGATGCACCTTGCCGCGGAGAGCGGCGATTGGGAGGAGTATGTCGCGACGGTCGCGGATGGTCTGTGGCTCTCGGAGACCGTGGCCGCGGATCCGATCCTGATCTGCGGGCTGGTCGGCGTTTCGGTTCGAGCGTTGGTGCTGGAGGGTGTTCGCGGGGATTTGACCGCACGGCGGATCCCCGCGGAGGCGCTCGCCGGTCTTGGCGAGGCGATTGCGTCGGTGAGCGCGTTTGACATGTCGCACCATCTGCGCGGCGAGCTGCTGTGGGGTCTTGATGCCGTGCAGCACACGCACGACAGCCGAGGCCGGCTGATCGTGTCGCGGCTGAACGATCTTGAGGGTGGAGGCGAGACGCTGCCGCCGATCGTGAACATGGCTTCGGTGGTGCTGCCGCGTCGGGGCACGACGGAGCGGGCGTTCCGCGACCACTACTCTCGGCTGATCGCTTTTGCCGAGCTGTCGCCGGCCGAGCAGCGGGCCAGGTATCCGGATCCCCGGCAGTCTGAGATTGAGACCCCCGGCAATCAGCCGCTGCTGGCGGTGATGGCTCCGGCGGTGGCCAAGGGCGTGCAGGCGTACAACGCGAGCGCGATCGATCGGCTTGGGGTGATCACGATGGTCGCCGTGGAGCGGCATCGGGCCGACGCTGGCCGGCTGCCGGCGGCGCTCGATGATCTCGTGCCGAGCTATCTCGGCGAGGTGCCGATGGACCCGTGGGCCGACGGCCAGCCTCTGCGGTACATGCTGGACGATTCCGACCTCGGCTATGTGCTGTACAGCGTTGGCCGCGACGGCACCGACAACGGCGGCACCCGGCCCCCGGAGAGCCGAGCGAGGAATCGCGATCAGGGTGCCCTCAACGGCGACGCCCCGGGGACGGACTACGTGCTGACCCGCGCATCGGAATGATCCCGGTCTTCCCCCCGCGCTCGGCCGCTTCTACACTTCTGTATACAACCCGCTCGGGTGGTCCGGCGTCGGTTCGGGCGATCCGGCGGTCTTGATGTGCCGAAGACGGAGTTGCCATGACCACGACACCGAACGCCGTGAACGCATCGATCACCGGGGCCCACATGGAGGGCGTCGATCCGCACGCGGTGACGATCTCCGGGCTGGTGTTGGACCCGAGCTACGGGCCGAGTTCGCCGCCTTCGTCGCTGGTGAACTTCGACCGGGATATTCAGGAGCCGGGCGCGTTTCCGTACACCCGCGGGCTCTACCCCGAGGGCTACCGCAGCCGGCTCTGGACCATGCGGCAGTTCGCGGGCTTCGGCTCGGCGGACGACACGAACAAGCGGTTCAAGTATTTGCTGCAGGCCGCCAAGACCAGCACGAAGGCGAACACGGGGCTGTCGACGGCCTTCGACCTGCCCACGCTCATGGGGCGCGACTCGGACGATGAGCTCAGCGTCGGCGAGGTCGGCAAGTGCGGCGTTGCGATCGACACGATCGAGGACATGCACCG
>DAIOTV010000009.1:54388-60689 GCA_036751825.1 Phycisphaerales bacterium | reverse complement strand
CGCAAGCTGCGGGAGTCGCAAGCAAAATCGGCGGGAGTGTAACAGCTTACCGGGGCCGACCGACCCAACGAAAACACCCGGCCGGGATCGGCGCGGGTGTGGTGCGAGTCGTGTTGAGAGACGCGTGGTCGTGGCGACGCGTTCAGCGATTGGCTTGCGTCAAGTCGAATCGGCGGACCATGTCGCGCAGGCGCGTCGTGTGCTCGCTGAGTTCCTGTGCCGCTTGCACCGAGGCCTGGCTGTGTCGGCTGCACTCGCTGGTGGCGGTGCTGATCGCCGAGACGCTGCGTGAGACCTGCTCGGACGCGGCGGACTGCTCCTCGGCCGCAGCGGCGATCGACTGCACCATCGCTGTCACCTCGCCCGACGCAGAGACGATGCTCTTCAAGCTCTCGCCGGCGTGTGTCGCACGCTGCGTGCCGTCCTGCACCTCGCGTGTGCCACGCTGCATCGATTCGACCGCGTCGCGCGTCTCACGCTGGATCGCTTCGATGCTTCGGCCGATCTCCTCGGTCGCCTGCGTCGTGCGGTCGGCGAGCTTGCGGACCTCATCAGCAACGACCGCAAACCCTCGGCCGTGCTCGCCGGCGCGGGCCGCCTCGATCGCGGCGTTGAGCGCCAGCAGGTTGGTCTGCTCGGCGATGTCGTTGATCACGTTGATGATCTGCCCGATCTGCTCGCTGCGCTTGCCCAGCTCGCTCACGCTCGCCGCCGACCCGCTGACCGCCTCGTTGATCGAGCTCATCCCGCGGATGGTCTGCTCCACCACGCTCCCGCCCTCGGTCGCCAGCTTCGTCGAGTGGGCGGCGTTCGCCGACGCCGACTCGGACTGCTCGGCCACCTCGCGCACCGACGCGGACATCTGCGCGATCGCCGCCGAGATCTGCTCGACCTGACGCGTCTGGTTGCCCACCCCGCCCGCGATCTCCTCGCTGCTGGCGCAGATCTGCGTCGCCGCACCCGCGACTTCCTGCGCCGTGCCCGTCACATCGCTGATCACCATCCGGATCGAGCGGTGCATCTCGTTGATCGAGTCGGCGAGGTCCTGGAACTCGTCGCCCGTGCGGATGGTCAGCGGCTCGATCGCCAGGTTCTTCTCCGCCATCGAGCAGGTGAACGCGGTGATCTTCGACAGCGACCCGATGATCTGACGGCTGAGCAGCAGCGCCACCGCCGCGCCCAGCAGCACCGCGCCGATCGTCGTCGCGAGCACCACGCTCACCATCGTCGCCGAGGCCGCCTCCGTGCCCGCGATCGCGTGCGTCTTGGTCTCGTGCGACGCCGCCACGATCTCGCCGATCAGCTCGTCCGCCCGGCCGGCGAGCGGCGCGACGGTGTTCAGGCAGATGTCCTCGCTCACGCAGAAGCCCGGCTCGCCGCGGATCGCCACCGCGTCGCGCGCCAGCTCGAGAAACGCGCCGCGGGCGGCGAGGTACGCCTCGAAGTGCCGCCGCTGCTCGGCGGTGAACAGGTGCGTCATCGTGGTCAGCCGGTCGACCGACGCCTGGCACGCCTCCACGCAGCTCGTCACCTGCTCGAGGTCCGACGCCCGACCCGAGGCCAGGTACTGCGCGATCGCGTACCGCGACCGGAGCAGGTGGCCCTCGGCGGCGGACACCCGCTGCGCCAGCTCCTTCCGCTCCGCCGTCGCCTCAAGGCCCTGCTCGATCTCCAGGATCGACTTCAGGTGCTCCAGGACCGCCGCGCCGTGGGGCGCCGCATCGATATAGAACCGCGTGTCCGCCGGGTGATCCTCGGGCGTGTGCGCCACCGCCGCGATGCGGTCCTGCGCGACGCGCAGCTCCGCCAGCGTCTCGCGGCACCGCTCCCACGACGCGCGCAGCCCGGCGTCGTCCCACCCGGCCGCCAAGGCGTCCATCTTCTTCGAGGCGGCGTCGATCGTCACCCATGCCTGCTTGCGCTCGTCGGCGAGCGCGGGCAGACCCAGGATCATGTACCCGCGGTGCATCGAGAGCGCGTGGTGGATCTCGCCCTGGAGCTCGAGCCCCAGCTCGACCGCCGGCACGCTCGTCTCGAAGGTCTCCTGCGTCAGGCTCGCCACCGCCGACGACTGGAAACGCACCACGCCCGCCAGACCGACCATCAGCAGGAGCAGCAGGCCGAAGCCGCCGAAAAGCTTGGTTCCGATTCGCAGCGTCATCGCAGGTCCTTCTGTCTGGGTTCACCGGTGGCGGGTTCGCATTCCAGAGTCGGCGGTTTGTTTCGGAACGTGGACTCTTAAATATGTTTCGCGCCGATTCCGCCGGCGAATCTGCCGGCGCCGCACCCAAACGGGGCGTCTTCTAGACTTGCCAGTGAACCACCCCCGCAGCCAACCGCCCGACGAGCCCCGCGACGAGCGGCTCGCCAGGCTGCTCGCTCAGGCCCGCGCCCTGCCACCCGTTCCGGGCGTCTACCTCATGAAGGACGCCGCCGGCGTGGTTTTCTACGTCGGCAAGGCCTCCCGCCTGCCCGACCGCGTCGCCAGCTACTTCGTCCCCTCAGCCGACCTCGGCCCGAAGAAGCAGCCCATGCTCGAGGTCGTCGCCGACTTCGAGACCCTCGAGTGCGAGACCGAGTGGGAGGCCCTTCTCACCGAGAACCGCCTGATCAAGGACACCCGCCCGCGCTTCAACGCACGGCTCATCGACGACAAGACGTTCCCCTACCTCGTCGTCACGCAGAACGAGGACTACCCGCGCGTCTTCGTCACGCGCAACCCCTCGGGCATCGGCGAGAAGGGCGAGCGGCCGGCGTACATGAAGAACGCCCGCGTCTTCGGGCCCTTCACCAACGCCGGCGCATTGCGCGAAGCCGTGCAGATCCTCCAGCGCGTCTTCAAGTTCCGAACCTGCCGGCTCGACATCGAGGCCGGCCACCCCAAAAACCGCTACTTCAGGCCCTGCCTGCTCTACTCGATCGGCCAGTGCACCGCGCCGTGCGCCGACCGCATCCAGGTCACCGTCTACCGCGACGACATCGACCGCTTCACGCGATTCCTGGGCTCGAAGCGCAGCGCCATGCTCCGCGAGATGCGCGGCGAGATGCAGCGCGCCAGCACCGACCTCGACTTCGAAAGGGCCGCCGCCCTGCGCGACCAGATCAAGGCCATCGAACGCCTCGACGACCGGGCCAGCACCCGCGACGGCTGGCAGCCCGAAACCGAGATCGGCTACGTCGACCCCATCAAGGGCGCCAAGAGCCTGCAGAAGACCCTGGGACTCGACGAGCCCATCCGCTGCGTCGAGGGCTTCGACATCGCGCACCTGCAGGGCAACGAGACCGTCGGCAGCAAGGTCTGCTTCATCGACGGCAGGCCGTTCAAGGACGAGTACCGCCGCTACAAGATCGGCAGCGTCGACAACGACGACTACCGCGCGCTGCAGGAGGTCGTTTCACGGAGATACCGAGAGGCCGGCAAGGGCCACGAGCTCTACCCCGAGGTCATCCTGATCGACGGCGGCCTGGGCCAGCTCAACGCCGCCATGGAGGTCTTCGACGCGCTGGATGTCCACCCGCCCATGGTGGTGAGCCTGGCCAAGAAAGAGGAGCTGATCTACATCCAACGCCGCGCCGAGCCCATCAAGCTGGGCCGCGACAACCTGGGCCTCAAGCTGCTGCAGCAGGTCCGCGACGAGGCCCACCGCTTCGCGCAGCACTACCACCACATTCTGCGGCGGAAAAAGACGCTCGGCGAATAGCCGGCGAACGGCCGCCCTTCTTCAGTGAAACTTCATCAGGTGCCCCGTCCACAGCCCCGTGGGCACGACATCGACCTTCGTCGCCCCGTGCTGCTCGGCCATCGTCGTCAGCCCCGCGTGGCTGAAGTGCACCACGTGCACATCCTGGTCGAAAAACGGCGTGCCGGCGCGGTACGGGTCGGGGTCGTCCAGGAAGTGCCAGCGGTTCTCGGCGAGGTAGGGCACGCTGATGAACGCGTGCGCCTTCTCGCGCCGGCACCGCTCGGCGATCTGGGCGAACAGCGGCCTGGGCGTGTCGATGTGCTCGAACACGCTGATGCACACGAACAGATCGAACGGGCCGCAGTCGGTGCCCGCGCTCCAGAGCTCGCTGCGAAGGTCCAGCCCGTAGGTCTCGCGCCCCCACGCGCACGCCAGGGGGTTCACGTCGTACCCGATGCCCTCGATGCCCCGCGAACGAGCCACATCGAGCAGCGTCCCAGTGCCCCCGCCGATCTCGAGGATCCGCTTGGGCTTCACGCCCCGCTCGGCGAGCCGGTCGAGCATGTCGTTCGACGCCTTGATGTTGCGCTCGACCACGCCCTTGAGAAACTCGAGGTCGCGCTTCAGCTGCGCTTCGTCTTCCTTGTAGCCGGTCGGGTTGAAAAAGCTCTTGCAGGCGAGGCAGGTGAACAGCGGCACCATCCGCCTGGTCCGCCGCGTCGGCGTGTGGCGAACATACGCGACATGCGACGAATCGCACACCGGGCAGCACCCCGGCATCACCAGCTCGCCGAGGTCGGGTTCGGGCAGCGAGAGCGTCGGCTGGGCTGCGGTCGTCATGCGGTCATGATACAGCGCCGACGCCAGGATCCCCGCGATCCGCGAGCCCGAGGCACCACGCCGGCCCGTGCAGGTCGAGCCCCACGCCCACCCGCGCCGTCCGCCAGCCGTTCCGCCGGCCCGCCGGCTTGAGCTCGAGCGCGTCCCACGGCAGGCTCATGGGCCGCATGCCCGCCAGCCGCATCGGCGCGATCGGTGTCAGATGCAGCCGCTCCGGGTCCGCCGTCACATGGATGCTGAACCCGAGATTCAGAAGCCCGAGCGCGAAGCTCTGGAACCGCCGGGTCTCGCTGGGCTCGATCGGCTCCGTCGGCGGGTGCAGGTCCGCCAGGCGGTTCCACCCGCCCGCCGCCCCGCGCAGGATGCACCAGATCACCACGGCGTCCACCGCCAGAAACAGGCCGATCAGGATCGCGACCTGCCCGCCCGTCACGCTCGGTTACTCGCCTTCGCGGCGGAGGAAGAACGCCGTGTACCCGCGCTCGTCGCGCTGCACCACGATCGGCACATTGAAGGTCTCGCTGCGGAAGCGCGTCCGCTCGTCGTTGTCAAGATCGCGCGTGTCGCCGATGCTGTCGACATACACCGTGCGGTCCACGATCGCGTCGGCCTTGCCCATGTAGCGGTCCGACCACACCACCAGATCGGCGCCCACCTCGCCCGCGAAGCCGGCGAGCTTGCCGTCCCACGGCCGGATCAGGTCCGTCGTGCGGAAGCTGCTCACGCCCACGACGCGCACCGTGGCCGGCTCCGCCTGCACCTGCAGGTTCCGCAGCAGTTCGCCCCGCGCCTCGAGCTTGGTCGCCTCGTCCCACTCCGACGGGTGCACATCGCTCGCAGCCGCCCGGGCCTGCGCGTCGGCGATCGCCTTCTCCATCCGGTCCCACGCCACCTCGCGGATCTCGATCGACCGCGACCGAGGCAGCGGCTCGATCGAACCGATCGGGCGGTAGTGATCCCGCCACACATTCGCGCACCCCGTCGCACCGAGGGCCGAAATGAGAACACCGGCCAGCAGACAGACGTGTGGAAGGCTTCGCATCATGCAAGAGTCTATCGGTTCATCGACCGCCCGGGCATGGGCCGCGGGGAGGAACCCGGCCCGTCTTACGATTCTTCCAGGGCCTCGCGGTAGCGGGCCATCACCCGCGTTCGGGTGATCAGCCCGATCGGCCGGGGCGTCGAGCCGCCCGTCACCAGGCACAGGCTCGAGATGTCCGTCTCGGCCATCTTGTCCACCACCGTGTCCAGCGATTCGTCGGGCGTCAGCGTGGGCAGGTCGGTCCGGAGCAGCTCGGCGACCAGCAGCAGCGGGATCGCCTCGCGGTCGATCAACGCCGTCCGAAGGTCGCGACCCGTCACCATCCCCAGGTACACGCCCTCGGCGTCGGTGACGGCAAAGTCGGGCACATTGTGGTGCGCGTGCAGCGTGATGAGCTTGGCCAGCGGGTCGCTGGGGAAGACGGCCTCCTCGGGCAGGGGCTCGATCGGCACGCTCGTGACCGGGATCCGACGCAGCAGCACGATGTCCCGCGCCGCCCCCAGCAAGACGCCCGCCCGGCGGAGCTTGAATGTGTAAATGCTGTCCCGCTCGATCACGCTGGCAAAGATCGTCGCCACCGTCGCCGCGAGCATGATCGGCAGCAGCACATACACATCTCGCGTCAGCTCGAAGAGGATCAGGATCGCCGTCAGCGTCCCGTGCGTCGAGCCCGCGACGACCGCGGCCATGCCGACCAGCGCGTACGCCGCGGGCGAGCCGCCCTCGGGCAGCAGCC
>DAIOTV010000009.1:0-54378 GCA_036751825.1 Phycisphaerales bacterium | reverse complement strand
GCTCGGCGCGAACACGCCGCCCGACCCGCCCGAGGCTAGCGTCAGCGTCGTCGCGACCATCTTCAGCGCGACCAGCCACGCCAGCAGGCCCACCGAGCTCGCCAGGAGCTCGCCCCCGAGGTACGCGCTTGGCGTCAGCAGCGTGGTGATGGGCCCGTACCCGCCCCCGTAGAACGCCGGCACGCCCGACGCGCCGGGCTCGAGCGCCTGGATCGCCACCACGAACGCCACGCCCAGCAGGCCCAGCCCGAGCGCGCCGGTGATCGGCTTGAGCAGCACGGGGATGTTCCACGCGGCGTAGGCGTCCTCGCCCCAGTGCAGCAGCTTGTTGAACAGCACCGCCACCCCGCCGCAGATCAGCCCCAGAACGACATAGCTCGGCAGCTCGACCACGCTGAACGAGTAGCCGAACAGCTGGTCGGGGTTGGCGAACAGCGCCTCGTTCTCGCCGAGGATGGCCTGCGTGGTGGCGGCGCTGAACACGCTGGCGACGAGGATCGGCGAGATGGCCTTGACCGAGAAGTCCTTGAGCAGGATCTCGATGACGAAAAAGACGCCGGCGATCGGGGCGTTGAAGATCGAGGCGATCCCCGCCGCCGCCCCGCAGCCGACGAGCGTCGACATGTTCTCCCGGCCGATCTTCAGCACCTGCCCGATCACCGAGCCGGCGGTCGCGCCGATCTGCACGATCGGGCCCTCCGTCCCCGCCGACCCGCCGGTGCCCACGGTCAGGATCGAGGCAACGACCTTGGTCGCGCCGATGGGCCAGCGGATCACGCCGTTGTTCTTGATGAGCGCCTTCATGACCTGCGGCACGCCGTGGCCCCTGGCCTCGCTGGCGAACAGCTTGACCAGCACGCCCGTCAGCCCCATGCCCAGCACGGGCCACACGACCACCGCCCACAGGTGCTCGGACTGCGACCGCTGCACGAGGTGCTCGAGCGCGTGCAGCACGGTGGCAAAGCCGACCGCCGCCACGCCCGTGAGCGCGCCGATCGCCGCCCCGAGCCCGACCATCCACCAGTCGCCCAGCCCGCGGACCGTCGAGGGCAGCAGCCGGGACAGGCCTCGGCGGGTCAGGCTGATGACATCAAAGATCACCTCGCCGACTGTAGTCATGAAGGTGCGAAATCACGGCGCCGAAAACCCGACATGCGCGGCCGAAAAAGTGACTCTGCCCGAATCCGCGCGTCGAAAGTTCGGCACCCCGGGGTCGTTGGTCGCCCCCGAGGCGGGGATCTTGTTCAGGAGGACGATACATGAAGGTAGGTATTTGTGGTTCGTTCATGCTCTCCCTGCTCGCGCTTGGGGCCTGCACCTCGACGCAGCCGGAGCCGGTCCGCTCGTCCGACGTGCTGACCGCCGACGAGCGGAACGCGCTCACGCCCGAGCAGGTCATCGCCGAGCTCAAGGCCGGCAACGAGCGGTTCTACACCGGCAGGGATACCGCGCGTGACTGGCTCAGCCAGGCCCGGATCACCGCGCGCGAGGGCCAGTTCCCCAAGGCCATCGTGCTTTCCTGCCTTGATAGCCGCGTGCCGGTCGAGATCGTCTTCGATAAGGGCAAGGGCGACCTGTTCGTGGGTCGTGTTGCCGGCAACTTCGAGAACGTCGACCTGCTCGGCTCGTTCGAGTTCGGCACCGCCGTCGCCGGCTCCAAGGTCATCGTCGTTCTGGGCCACACCGCCTGCGGCGCCGTCAAGGGCGCCATGGCCGGCGCCGAGCTCGGCAACCTCACCGCCACCCTCGAGAACATCAAGCCCGCCATCGCCGACGTCGGCGGCGAACTCTCCGCCGACAACGACAGCGACGTCACCCGCGTCGTCGAGGCCAACGTCCGCCGCACCATGGACGACCTGACCGCCCGCAGCGAGGTCCTCGCCGGCCTCGTCGAAGAGGGCAAGCTCATCATCGCCGGCGGCGTCTACGACCTCGCCACCGGCAAAGTGAACTGGATCACCAACTGATCCGCTGACACCCTCGAACGGCTCCCGAAGCCGCGTGCCCTCGCACGCGGCTTTTTCGTGCGCCCGCACGCGGCGCTCGCCCTCGGCGGCTCAGCGCGCCCATGCCTTCAGCGACGCCAGCTCCTCTTCGCTCTCGACCAGCAGCTGGCTGACCTTGGGCGCCTCGGGCAGGGGCTTGCCCTTGTCGTCGGTCAGCGCCTGCCCGTCCAGCGTGCGCAGGATCGGCAGGGGGTTGTCCTTCGCGTGGTTCTTGAGCCTGAGCTCGAGCTCTTTCTGCTTGGACTCGTCGAGCTCCGTCCACTTGCCGCGCCCCCGGCACTTGGGGAACCGGCTGCACCCGAGCCAGGGCCCGCGGGCGCCGTCGCGCAGGTTCAAGGGCGCCTCGCACACCGGGCAGGGCAGATCGGTCTCGAGCGGCGGCGGCGCCTTGGGCACCGCGTAGCCCTTCTTGTCGATGTTCACGATCACGCCGACCTCGTCCGCCTTCTCGCCCTCTTCCAGCGGCGTCGCGAGGAAGTCGCCGAACCGCCCCGACTTCTTCACCAGCGGCCGGCCCGTCGCCGGGCAGGCGATGTTCACATACTCCGCGAACTTGGGCCTGCCCTCGCGGTCGCACGGCACCGCGTAGCTGCAGTCCGGGTAGCGCGAGCAGCTCAGGAACCGGCCGTTCTTCCCGAACCGGTACACCAGCGACGCGCCGCACACCTCGCAGCGGTACTGCTCGGGCGCGGGCACGATCTCCGCCTTGGCGTGCTGCAGCTGCTCGTGCGCCCGCTCGAGCAACGCCTTGAAGGGCCCGTAGAACTTCTGGAGCATGTCGATCCAGTCGAGGTGCTCCTCCTCGACCTTGTCGAGCTGGCTCTCCATGTCGCGCGTGTAGCCAAGGTCCATGATGCCCGGGAAGGCCTCCACGAGCTTGTCGGTCACGACCTCGCCCAGGTCCGTCGCGTGGAACCGCCGCTGGATCTGCTCCACATAGTTGCGATCCTGGATCACGCTGATGATGCTGGCATAGGTCGAGGGCCGGCCGATGCCCTCGGATTCGAGCGTCTTGATCAGGCTCGCCTCGGTGAACCGCGGCGGCGGGCTCGTGAACTTCTGCACGGGCTCGACCGCGAACGCGGACAGCCTCTTGCCCTCGTCCATCGCCGGCAGCGTCTGCTCGTCGCTCGACACCGGCACGCCCGCGACCTTGTAGAACCCGTCGAACACCAGCACCCGACCGCTCGCCTTGAAGGTCAGCGGCTTCTTCGGGTCCGTGCCGCCCGTGATGAACACGCCCGTCGAGTCCCACTGCGCGGGCGACATCTGGCACGACACGAACCGCTCCCAGATCAGCTTGTAGACCTTGAACTGGTCCTCGGTCAGCGCCTTCTTCACCTTGTCGGGCGTGCGGCTCGGGTCCGTGGGGCGGATGGCCTCGTGCGCTTCCTGCGCCGCCTTGTTGCTCGACGAATAGAAGTTGGGCTTCTCGGGCAGGTACTTCTCGCCGTAGGTCACCTTGACGAACGCCCGCGCCGCGGTCAGCGCCTCGCCCGCGATGTGCGTCGAGTCGGTCCGCATGTAGGTGATCAGGCCCACGGGCCCCTCGCCCGGGATGTTCACGCCCTCGTACAGCCCCTGCGCCGCGCGCATCGTCCGCTGCGCGCCGAAGCCGATGCGGTTGCTCGCCGCCTGCTGCAGTGTCGAGGTGATGAACGGCGGCGGGGGCCTGGTGCTCGTCCGCTTGGTCTCGATCTTGCTGATCGACCAGGGCACGCTCGGGTCGGCGGTGCCCGTGACGGTCCGCAGGTGCCTTGCCGGGCCCTTGCCCGTGGCGTCTTCGGTCACCGAAGACTCGATGTTCGTCAGCCCCGCGAGCCCGGCGATCTCGGCCACGCGCTGGCTGAGGTCGACCGGCTGCTTGTCCGCCGAGCCCTCGGCCGACACATCGAACTTCTCGCCGCCGATCTCGATCAGCTCGCCGCGGATCGCGCCCTCATCCGCCAGCCAGGCGTTGCGATCCTTCATCGTCGGGCCGTTGCCCTTGGCGTCCTTCTTCGACGCGAAGGCCGCCCACGACCCGACCAGCTCCGCCGCCTTCGACGCGTCCAGCGAGAAGTTGGCGGTGATCTCCCACCGCTCGTCGGGCACGAACGCCAGGATCTCCCGCTCGCGCTCGACCACCAGCCGCACCGCCACGCTCTGCACCCGGCCTGCGCTCAGCCCCCGCGCCACCTTCTTCCAGAGCAGCGGCGACACCTGGTAGCCCACGATCCGGTCGAGGATTCGCCGGGCCTGCTGCGCGTTCACGCGGTCCACATCGATCGGGTGCGGGTTCTCGAAGGCCTTGGCGATCTCGTTCTTGGTGATCGCCGCGAAGATGACGCGCTTGGCCTGGCGCGGCTCGATGCCAAGCTCCTGCGCGAGGTGCCAGGCGATCGCCTCGCCCTCGCGGTCAAGGTCGGTCGCGAACCACACATCGCCGCCGGTCGTGAGCGCCTCTTTCGCCGCCTTCTTCAGGTCCGCGACCACGGCCTCCTTGCCGCTGAGCACCTCGTAGCTCGGCGTGAACCGCTTCTCGATGTCCACGCCCGGCACCGGCTGCTTGCTGCCCTTGGGCGCCTTGCTCGGCAGGTCGCGCACATGCCCCACGCTCGCCAGCACCAGGTAGTTGCTGCCCAGGTACTTGTTGATCGTCTTCGCCTTCGCCGGCGACTCGACGATCACCAGCGAGCGGCCCTCGGCGTCGCCCTTCTTGAAGCCCAGGCCCCGGCCCTTCGACGAGCCCTTGGCCGACGGACGCCGACCCGACACCTTCGACGCCGCCGATGATCCGGCGGCCTTCTTGGCGGTCTTCTTGCTCGGCTTCTTGCTGGACTTCTTGGTCGTTTTCTTCGCCATGCGGTGGGTCGCGTCGCCGCCGATCCTTATCTAAAGGCCCGCTCCGGAGCCCCGGACCAAACGGCCCGCGGGCGGCGATGTCAAGCGGACCCCCGAGGGCATTTGTTCCCGAGCCGCCGATTTCGGGCCCCGGAATCAGTCTGTAAGTATCTGCTGTGCAATATCTTGCGCGATGTCACCCGGGGGGCGATCCGCGGGCCGGGCGATCGTGGTCCCGGGGCGGGCCGCGAGCCGGCGCATCCAGGTCCGCTGGTTCTTGGCGAATCGGCGGGTCTCGATCTTGGTCTGTTCGATCGCCTCGTCGAGCGTCCACTGGCCCGCCAGGTGCCGGAGCATCTGCTTGGTGCCCAGCGCCTCGCGGGCGGTGGGGCCCAGGCGGTCCGCGAGGGCCCGGGTCTCGGCGACGAGCCCCGCCTCGACCATCTGCCGCACGCGCGCGTTGATGCGAGAATTCAGCTCGGGCACGGCCCAGTCGAGGATCACCAGCCGCCGATCGCTCCGATCCGGCTGCCCGCGGTCCCACTGCCGCTGGAGCCCGCTGATCGGCGTGCCGGTGAGGCGGAAAACCTCGAGCGCCCGGACCGTCCGCCGGTCGTCGTTGGGGTGGATCTGCGCCGCCGCCTCGGGGTCCACCGCTTCGAGCTCGGCCCGGCGATCCGCCGCGTCCATCGCCAGCAGCGCCGCCCGCACCCGCTCGTCCGCCCCGGGGCCCTCGAACAGCCCGTCGAGCAGCGCCTTGATGTACAGGTGCGTCCCCCCGACCACGATCGGCACCGCGCCCCGCCCGCGGATCGCCGCGATCGCCGACTCCGCCAGCCCCAGCCACTGCGCCACCGTGAACCTCTGCTCCACATCAACGACATCGATCAGGTGGTGCGGCACGCCCCGGCGCTCCGCCCCGGTCGGCTTGGCGCTCGCGATGTCCAGCCCGCGGTAGACCTGGAACGCGTCCGCCGAGATCACTTCCGCGGCCACGCCGCGCCGCCCGAGCGCCAGGGCCACCGCCACCGCCAGGTCGGTCTTGCCCGAGGCCGTGGGGCCGCAGATCACCGGGAATGGAGCATCGGGCACGGGCACGGCAGGATGGTAACGAGCCCCTCGCGTGAGCAAGCGGGCTTTGCGTGATGCGTGCCCATTCCCCTCGCTCACGCGAGGGGCTCGTCGGGATTGGGCCCGGACCCACCTACTATCCGCCATGCCCCTTCCCCGTGTCGCGATCGTGGGCCGACCCAATGTCGGCAAGTCGTCTCTCGTCAATCTCATGGCGAAGGAGAAGGTGTCGATCGTGGACGACATGCCCGGCGTGACGCGCGACCGGGTGTCGGTGATCGTCGACATCGAGCACCCCGGGGGCGACGGGCCGACCAAGCCGATCGAGCTGATCGACACGGGCGGGTTCGGCGTGTATGTCGCCGAGGGCCAGCAGTTCGACGACGCGGGCAAGGACCTCTCGGCGCTGACCGACAAGATCGAGTGGCAGATCGCCGAGGCGGTGTCGACGGCGGACCTTGTGCTGTTCGCGATCGATGTGCAGGCGGGCATCACGCCGCGCGACGAGGAGATCGCCACCATGCTGCGCGAGCAGCGGCTTGGCCGCGAGCGTCGGACCAAGGGCAAGGGCGGGGGCCGGACGGTGCCCGTGGTGGTCGTGGGCACGAAGGTCGACGGGCCCAAGTGGGAGACGCACGGGTACGAGCTCTCGGCGCTGGGCTTCGGCGAGCCGCTGATGATCAGCTCGATGAACAACTACTTTCGCCGCGACTTTCTTGACAAGCTCTACGACCTGGTGCCCGATGTGCCGCGCGAGCCCGACGAGCGGCTCACGAGCGACCTGAAGCTCGCGATCGTCGGCAAGCGCAACGCGGGCAAGAGCACGCTGATCAACCAGCTCGCGGGCGAGGAGCGGGTGATCGTCAGCGAGATCGCCGGCACCACGCGCGACGCCGTCGATGTGCGCTTCGACTTCGGCGACCGCTCGATCACCGCGATCGACACCGCCGGCCTCCGCAAGAAGTCGTCGTTCTCGGGGCGCGTCGAGTGGTGGGCGCTCGAGCGGCTGGAGAAATCGCTGAACCGCGCCGATGTCGCGATCTTCATGATCGACGCGACCGAGCGCCTGAGCCATGTTGACGACCAGCTCGCGCGCATGGTCATCGACGCGGGCACGCCCGCGGTGGTGGTCATCAACAAGTGGGACATCGCGGGCGGCACGATCGGCAAGAAGGGCCGGCCCGTCACGCCCGAGGACTACGAGGAGTACCTCCGCAAGCACCTGCGGGGCCTGGGCTTTGCGCCCATGGCCTTCATGAGCGCGAAGGAGGGCACGAACGTCGAGGGCGTGATCGACCTGGCGTTCGAGCTGGCCGAGCAGGGCCGGGCGCGTGTGGGCACGGGCGAATTGAACCGGCTGATCGGTCGGATCATGGAGGACCGGGGCCCCTCGAGCAAGCTGGGCGTGCGGGCCAAGATCTACTACGCCGCCCAGACCGGCACCCGTCCGCCGACGATCACGCTGGTCGTCAACGACCCGACGATGTTCACCCCGATGTATCAGCGGTTCCTGATGAACCGCTTCCGCGAGGAGCTGCCCTTCGGTGAGGTGCCGATCCGCCTGCGGATCAAGGGCCGCAAGCGCGACGGCAAGGGCAAGGCCAAGGCGTACGACCCGCAGACCGCCGACGAGTTCGCCCCCGACCGCGTCAGCGAGATCGATCTCAGCCAGGTGAGCGAGGACGACCTGGTCTTCAGCGACACCGACTGGGCCGACGAGCCCGCGGGCGGCGACGCGTACTTCGAAGACGACGACGACTGAGCTCGCGAAAGGAGCTTGCGATGGTTCACGCCGCGATCGGGATGATGCTGGCCTCGCTCATCGGCAGCCACGCCGCGCAGCCGACGATCGCCGCGAGCGATCTGGGCTTCCTCGCCGGCACCTGGCGGGGCGCCGCGGGGCCGATCATCTTCGAGGAGACCTGGCTGCCCCCGCGCGCGGGGAACCTGACCGGCGCGTTCCGCATGGTCGCCCCGGGCGACGACGGCACGCCCGCGGTCAGCGTCGTCGAGATCATGACCATCACCGAGGACCCCGAGTCCGACGACGTCGTCTACCGGCTGCGGCACTTCAGCACCGCGCTGGTGCCCTGGGCGAGCGAGGCCGACGGGCCGATCGAGGCCGTGGTGACCCTCGGCGGCGAGAACCGGGTGCGCTTCACGCCCGACCGCGACGACTGGGGCATCGCCTCGTTCGAGTACGCGGTCGAGGGCGATGTGCTGACCGCGACGGTCCGCTCGCTCGACGAGGCGCGGGCGCCGGTGGAGCTGGTCTTCCGCCGCGTGCCGGGCTGAGCGGGGCGCCCGGCGAAAAAGAGAGAAGGCCCGGAACGGGCCGGGCCTTCTCGAAGAATCGCGATCGGTTGACCGTCGGCGTCAGCAGCCGGCGTTGAAGTTGGCGATCCAGGCGTTGAAGTCGGTGGGCGAGCAGAGCCCGTCGCCGTTCTGATCGCACGCGGCCGAGCCGTCGTTGAAGGCCTGGACCCACGAGTTGAAGTCCGAGGGCGAGAGCTCGCCGTCGCCGTTGGTGTCGGCGGGGCACGCGTCGTCGCAGAAGAACGCGCCGATCGAGAACGCGTCGACGGCGGACTCGGTGACCGAGTTGTTGGGGCTGTCGACCGACGAGAAGCGGACCCGCACCTGCGCCGAGGCCGACACATAGTCGGTCACGCGGAAGCTTCGCTGCTCCCAGCCGGCGGTGGAGCTGACCGACTCGACGGTCGTCCAGGTCGCGCCGGCGTTGTCGGAGATCTGGATCGTCAGTAGGTCGTTGCTCGGGTCGTTGGTCTCGTGCCAGATGGCGACGGAGACCTCGGGCTCGTCGATGGCGGTGACGTCGTAGATGTCCGAGAGCAGGAAGACCGGTCCGCCGTCGACGTCCTCGTTGGCGGTGTTGCCGGTGACCCAGGCCGAGCCCGAGCCGTCGGCGTCGCTGCCGGGGTCGCTCCGGCCGAAGTTGCCGGGCACGCCGCGTTCCCACTGGCCGGTGGTGGCGCTGCCGGCGGTGGTCCAGCCGGCATCGGCTTCCATGTCGAGCACGGTGCCGCTGAAGCCGTCAGCGATCCTTGCGCTGATGTTCGCGGGCCCGTTGTAGGTCTCGCCGTCGGTTCCCTGGATGCTGAAGGCGAGCGTGGCGGTGTCGTTGCAGTCGCCGCCGGGCACGGTCACGCTGTAGTCGTCGCCGCCGTTGTGGGTCAGCGGGAGGCTGAGCGAGCCGGCGGTGGTGGTGTAGAGCAGGGTCGCGGTCGAGGGAACGGGGTTGACATCGTTGCCTGTGGTGACCGAGACATCGATGGTCATGCCGACCTGGGGGATCAGGTCGGGCAGGCCGCCGGGGAAGCTGAACATCGGTCCCTGCGGCAGGCAGACGCCGGTGGGGTTGGCCAGCGCGTTCTGCAGGGCCGGGTGCCCGCCCCAGGTGCCCTGGTTCGAGCCGCCGCTCGAGGTGCAGCCGGCGTGGGTGTGGATGCCGAAGGCGATCCCGGTGCTGTCGTCGATCACGGGCGAGCCGGAGTTGCCGCCGGTGGTGTCCATGGCGTAGCGGATCAGGTTGCCGCTGAAGAGCACGAAGGGGCCGGCGTGTGTTTTCTGCACGGCGTACCACGAGCACGGCGCGAGGCTCGAGGAGACCGAGCCGTAGCCGGTGACGCGCGCCGAGGTGGCCGTGCTGGCCACGCCCGGGTTGAAGGTGTACCACTCGCCCTGCGCCTGCCAGGGCAGCAGGCCCGTGTTGGAGTTGGGGAACGCGCCCAGGTAGCCCCAGTCGTTGCCGGTGCCCTGCCCGCCGTTGGTCTGCTGGCTGGCGGGGTCGACGGGGTACTGGTCTTCCGGGCCCGGGTGGTTGATGCCGCCGAAGGAGCAGGAGTTGTCCGAGAGCGGCACGTTGAACTGGATCACATTGATGCTGCCGTTGCCGCTCGGGTTGCAGTGGCCCGCGGTGAGGAAGCATCGTTCGCTGTCGTCGAACATCCACGCGGTGCAGCCGATGGGCAGGGCGCGCGCGGCGCGGGGGTCGGTTGAGAGCACCCGGTCGTCGGTCGAGCCGCAGATCGACTCGGTCGAGACATTGACGGGCTGGCCCGCGATGACCGAGTTCATGGTCAGCTCGTTCGCGCCCGTGCCCGGGTGGGCGACGAGTTCGACGATGACGGTGTCGCCGTTGAAGTACGCGGAGGTGTAGCCCCACTGCCGGGCGGAGGTGCGGTCGAGGTACTGCACGGCGCCGTCTTCGAGCGAGGTGATGCGCAGGTAGGAGCTGTTGTTAGCGTCGCGCGAGCCGGCGAGAGTGAGCTCGTTGAACTCCAGCCGGAGCCAGTCGGCCCCCTCGACGCTGACGATCTCGGTGAAGATCGTGGCCACGGTTTTGCCGGCGTTCTCGACGAGCCCGGAATCCACATCGATCTCGGCGTCGAAGCTCTGCAGGGGGTTGGTTCCGGGGTGCTGCTTCCCGTGCGTGGTGCCGCTGAGCGCGACGACCGCCGCGCATGTTCCAAGCGTCTTGAACATCGGAAAGGTACCTTCCTGTTTGTGCTGATGGCGCGCGACAACGCGCCCGGCGAACGAATGGTGCCGTGTGAGGACAATTCTGTTCCGGCCGGCGTCCCGTGACACCGGCCGCAGCCGGACCGACCCGTCGCCAGACCCGCCGCTCAGAGCAGACTACCAAGTTGTCGAAGATATGGGAACCGGTTTCACCGCCGCCCGCCGACTTTCTCGGGCCGGCGGCTCACCCCGACGCGCCAGCAGCCTCCGGGATCCGATAATCGGCTGTCCGCCGCCGGCCGCTCAGGCGGCCAGGTCGAGGTCGTCGAGGTCGTCGTGGTCGTCCCACGCCTGGGGCTCGTCGCCCGGTGCGCCCCACTGGCTCTTGGGCAGGTGCCGGTGGTGCACATGGATGATCCGCGACAGCTGCGCCGCGAAAAGCTTGCTGATCGTCTCCAGCAGCGCGCGGGCCCCCGGCTCGAAGGGCGTCCGGTCGTCGCGGAACAGGGCGACCACCGCCAGGCACTCCTCGTTGCGGTGGCACGGGAACACGATCGTCGCGTGGTCGGGCAGCCAGTGCGCGTCGGCGCCCAGCATCGACGCCGTCTCGCCCCGGTCGCGGTAGAGATGCACGCCCGAGCGCTCCTCGAACCGGGGCGCCAGGGTGTCCGCCAGATGATCGAGCAGCGCGTCGAGCGCGGCGCCGTTGAAGTCGCAGTTCACATACGCGCCCAGGCTGAAGTCGCTGCTCGTCGAGGGCAGGAAGACGGCGGCGTTCGTCGGGCCGACCTTGGCCAGGACATACTCGAGCACGGTGCGCAGCAGGCTCTCGATCTCGAGCTCCTGACGGATGATCCCGTTGAACTCGCCCGAGATCGTGACCTGGTCGATCTGATCGCTCAGCTCCTGGTAGGCCTCGACGAGGTCGCTGCACATGCCCGAGATCTGGCTGGAGATGTCCTGCCGAGCGGTGTTGAGCTGGCGGCAGACGCTGCGGAGCCGTTCGATGCGGCTCTCGCGGTGCCGGGCGAGCTGGGCGCGCTCGATCGCGAGCGCGAGCGAGGCGCGGGCGGCGTGCACGGCCTCGTCGCTCTTGCCGAGCTTCATCAGGTCCGCCGCCCCCGACCGCATCGCCTCCACGGCGAGGTCGAGGCTGGGCTTGGTCGAGGCGAGCACCGTGACAACGACCGGGTCGGCCTGGGCCGCTTCGCGCAGCAGGTCGATCGATTCGGCGAGCCGCTCGTCGATGACGGCGACATCGATCCGGGGCAGCGCGTCGTTGCCGAGGCGGGCGCGGGCCTCGTCGACGCCGGCGACCGCCTCCACGGCTGCGTCCATCGCGCCCAGCAGCGGGCCGGCGACCGAGACGAGCGTGGGGCTCGCCGCCACCAGCAGCACGCGGGCCGTGGGGCGTCGCGTCTCGGCGGTCGGGTGCGCCGGGGCGTTGTGCACCTCGGCGGCTCGGCGACGCGCCCTGGCTCGGCGGGGGCCGCCGGTTCCGTTCTCTCCTGCTCGCGACATGCGTCCGTCCTTGGCTCAGTGCGCCTACGCCGCGAGCAGTCCGTCGCCCGCCGCCCCGTCGGCCTCGGCCCGCCAGCCGGCGAGCGTGACCGTTGCTCTCGTTCCCTCGCCCTCCTCCGAGGCGAGCGCGACCGTTCCACCCATCAGCTCGACCAGGCGCCGGGCCCGCGCAAGGCCGAGCCCCGTCCGCCGACCCGCGGGCAGGCTGGAGAAGAACGGGTCGAACGCGTGCGCCAGTGTCTCGGCGTCCATCCCGCGCCCGCGGTCCTTCACCACGACCATCAGTCGGTCATCCAGGGGGTCGGTTTGAACGCGGATCTCAATGATCTCGGACGATTCTGATTCCGCCGCGTTCGAGATCAGCTCCGACAACGCCCGGGCCAGCAGCGCCGGGTCGGTCACCACCGGCGGCGTGCTGTCGGGCAGCACCATCCGCGTCGTGCAATCGTTGCGCGTCCGCTGCCGGGCGAGCTGCACCGCCTCGTTCAGGATATCCACAAGGCCCGTCTTCACCGGCTGCGGATCGGGCGGGTCGGCGAGCAGGTGCAGGCTCGTGATCAGGTCGCTCAGCTCCTGCGCCGCCTGCGCGATCTTCTCGGCGGGCTCGCGCAGCGCGCTGTCGCGGGCCTTGCGGCGCAGGATCTGCCCGTAGCCCTTGATCACCGTCAAGGGGTTGTTCAGCTCGTGCGCCGCACCCGCGGTCATCTCGCCCAGGCGGGCCATCGACCGGGTCTCGGCCAGCCGGGTCTGCGCCTCGGCCAGCTCGGTGTGCCGATCCGCCAGCTCGACCGCGAGCGCGTCCATCCCGCTGATGCGCAGCGCCGAGCCCACCGCGCCGCCCCACACCGCCGTGAGCGCCCGCCGCTGCGTGTCGCTCGGGATCGCCTCGGCGAGGTCGACATCGATCAGCAGCACCGCCGCCGCCCCCTCGCCCGCCCGGCCCGTGGGCAGCGGGAGCGCGTGGGCGCGCTCGAGTTCCTCGTCGTCGCTGAGGTTGTCCGCGAGCCAGGGCAGCAGCATCAGCCTGCGGAACCCGTCCGCGGCCGGGCCGCCGATCGCCGAGAGCGGCGCCGGCTGCGGCGCCCGCGTCCGGCTCTTGACCAGCGGCGCGTCCGCCGCCACCGAGCCAAGCACCTCGCCCAGCGAGTCGATGCTCACCGCCTGCCAGGGCGCGGCCCGGTCGGCCTGCGCGACCACGACGCCCACCGTTCCGCCCAGCAGCGCCCGCGCCGACGACGCCACCCCCGCCATGACCTCCGTCAGCCGGGCGCCGGCGAACGATTCGTGGAAATCGCCGATCGCCTTGAGCACCCGCCGCTGCTGCTCGCCGTGCGTGCTCCGCTTGCTCAGGCTCCGGTTCAGCTCCGCCAGGCGGCTGTTGGCCCGCAGCACCGACTCGAGCATCAGCTCCGCGCCCGTCACATCGTCAAGCCCAAGCGTCGCCGACCGCTCCGCCACGCGCTCGGCGAGGTTCAGCGTCAGCCCGTCGATCGCCATCGGATCCAGCTCGGCGGCGACGGCGAGGTCCTGCACATCGGGGCCGGGACCGTAGTCGCCCGACCAGCCCAGGTTCAGCCTTCGGCACAGCGCCCGCGCCGCGGCCACGACCGCCACCAGCCGGCGGTGCGGCGTCTTGGGCAGGCTGATCACCGGGTGCGCGTGAAGCCACACGCAGTCGCTCAGCTGCCGGGGCAGCCCCCAGTGCTCGGCCAGGTGCTTGCCCGCCGCGTGGTGGTCCAGCCCGATCAGCTCGCGCTCGAGCGGCGCGGAATCCACGCCCCGCGACTCGGCCACGCGCAGCACCCGCGCGTACGCGTCGGGCAGCGTGATCTGCAGCGCCACCCGCCCGATCGAGTGCAGCAGCCCGGCGACGAACGCCGTCTCGGGCTTGATGTCCAGGCTCTTGTGCGCCTGCGCGATCATCTCCGACGCCGACGCCACCGCGATCGCGTGCCGCCAGTGCCCGGGCGCGTCGAACCCGCCCCGCTTCGAGGCGTCCTGCTCGTTCGACAGCAGGTCGAACACCTCGACGCTCAGCATCGCGCTGATCACCGCGTCGAGCCCGAGCAGCGTGATCGCGCGGTTCACGCTCGTGACCTTGTCGCCCAGCCCGGTGTCGGCGCGGCGGCACATGCTCAGCACCTTGCCGGTCAGCGAGGGGTCGGCCTCGATCAGCCGCGTCAGCTCCCCGATGTCGACCTCGTCGTGCGAGCCCGCCGACAGGACCTTCTGCGCGACGGCCGACAGCGTGGGCAGCATGCCCAGCCGCTCGACGATCATCTCGACATGCCGCGCTCGGGCCTGGCCGCCGGCTGTGCTCACGGGTGCCTCTCCCCGAAAATCGGTGACCTGTTCAGCGACGCCCGTTGGTGTCCCCCGACCGCGACCCGAGCCCCAGCAGCGACTCGATCCGAGCCGTCAGCTCGTCCAGATCGAACGGCTTCTGGAGAAAGCCGTCCGCGCCCGAGGCCATCAGGCCCTCGATCTCGCCCGGCTCGATCACGCCCGAAATAAAGATGATCTTGGTGTCCGCCAGATCGTCGTGCTCGCGGATGCGCTGGCACACGATGTTGCCGTTGATGTCCGGCAGCATGTAGTCGAGCACGATCAGGTGCGGCCGGAAGCTGTGGGTCATCAGCCCGGCGTCGTACCCGTTCGAGCAGGTCTGCACCTCGAACCGCGGGTCGTCGCCCAGGATGTCGGCGAACAGCTCGACGATCTTGGGGTCGTCGTCGACGCACAGGATCCGCCGGGTGCTGCCCTCGAGCGCGTCCAGCGGGATCTCGTTGGCCTTCATGAAGCGGATCAGCTCTTCCCGCGGGATCCGCCGGAACTTCGAGCCCGGCACGCGGAAGCCCGTCAGCCGGCCCGAATCGAAGCAGCGGATGATCGTCTGCTGGCTGACCTTGCAGACCTGCGCCGCCTCTCCGGTCGTGAAGATCCGCTTGCGGCTCAGATCATCGGACGCGCCGCCCGCTGACGAACCGGTTGGGTTGGAGTCGGCCATCGATCGGTCCCACCAGCAGGGACTGCCCCGCTCGTGGCCTATCGGCCTTCATTTCCCCCAACTTCACAGCCGCAGCCCACTTGGCCCGCCGCCGTGCAGCTCCCGCCAGCGGGTCACCGCCTCGGCCTCCCGCCCGTACAGGGGAGCAGCTTCCCCCGCTTCACGCGCAGGGAACGCCCACGCCAGCGCCAGGCACGCCGACGCGTCGAACAGGGGCTCCACGACCGGACATCCCGCGGCCTCGGCCTCCGCCCGGAAGCCCGCCGGCAGGAACCGATCGCCCACGAGCGTCTCGCCCGAGAGCAGCGCCAGGTCCGCCGCCGATCGAAGCGAGCCGGGGTCGGTCATCGAGCCCTCGGCGTCGAACCGCGTCACCCACGCCGAGTCGCCCTTGCTCGCCAGACAGACCGCGAGCGGCCCGCGACCGCGCAGCGAGCGCGCCACCACCGCCGCCGAGGGCACCGAAACGACCGAGCCACCTGTCGCCAGGGCGATCAGATTCGCCGCCGATGTCGCGATTCGGAGCCCCGTGTACCCGCCGGGCCCCACCGAAACCACAATTCTGCGCAGTTCGGCAGGCGAATGACCCATTCGTGTGAACAGCCGGTCGATGGCGGGCAGCAGCAGATCGTCGTGCCGATCGCCTGTTCCCAGCGGCTCGGTGCCGAGCGTTTCGCACGCCTGGTCGGAGGTCAGCCCGAGGGCGACGCCGGGCTCGGCGGCCCCGCCGGTCCCGTCGCCGCCCGCGGTCCGGGCGCTCGGGTTGCTGGTTTCGATCGCGAGGGTCAGTTCAGGCATCGTGGCCCCCGGGTCGTTCGCGTCGTCGTGCCTTGATCTCGCCGCGTTCGCGTTTGGCTTTGAGCCGTCGTTCGACGGCCCCGCGCGAGGGCTTGGTTTTCTTGCGGGGCTTGGGCCGGACCATCGCCCCGGCAACCAGGGTCCGCAGCCGGGCGAGGGCCTCGTCTCGGTTTCGCTTCTGGCTGCGCTGCTCGTCGGCGGCGATGACGATCTCGCCCGCGTCGTTGAGCAGCGAGCCGGCGAGGCGGCGCAGCCGGAGGCGGGCGGCGGGGGGCAGGTCGATCGCGTCGATCGCCACGCGCAGCCGGGCCTTGGTGGCCCGCTTGTTCACATTCTGCCCGCCCGGCCCGGAGCTGGCGACGAACTCGAACTGCACATCGCTCTCGGCGACGCGGGCGCCGGGCGCGAGGCGGAGCCTCGATCCGCCTTCGTGCTGTCCGTCCGCCGATGGCACGTCTCGGGCCTCCCGAACACGGTACGCTCCGGCGGCCGGCTCGAGGCGTGGGCGTCTCGGGGGGCCGCCGCATGGAGGCGCAGGCCGCGTGAGACGGTTCGGAGTTGTCATCCTGTCGATGCTGCCGGCGTGGGCGTGCGCGGCACAGGCCGAGGGCCCGCCTCCGCGGGACGCCGCCCCGTCGCAGGCCTCGCCCGCCGATCAGCCCGCCGATCAGCCGGCGGATGAGCCGGCGGACCCGCCGGCGCGCCGCTACGGGCTGTTCTCGGGCACCTACGAGCGCGCGCCCCGTCCGCTCTGGTTTGCCGAGGTCGAGGCGAATGTGTGGTACGCCTCTCCGGGCGGGGAGATCTCGGTGGGGGGGACGCCGCTGGTCTCGTCGGATCGGTTCAACCTCGATTCGCCGCGCGCCACGCCCATGGTCGAGGTGCACCTGCGCTACGACCCGTGGACATTCGACTTCCGCGGCTCGCTGCTTGATGTTGACAGCCGGGCCCGGCTGGCCGAGCCGGCGACGCAGGGCGCCGTCACCTTCGCCGCGGGCGAGGCGGTGAACTCGAGCTACCGGCTGGACGAGGCGGTGTTCCGCGCGGGGTACCGCGTGTATCAGTTCGACGCGGACGCCAACGCGACCGGTCGGCCGCTCCTGTCGGCGGGCGTCGATCTGCTCGGCGGTGTCCGGCTGTACGACGGCACGGTGGGCTTCCGCGGGCCGAGCGGCGCCGTCGGGTCCTCGTTCACGCAGATCGAGCCCCTGATCGGCTTCGCCGCCGATGTGTCGTTCGAGGACCGGTACGAGATCCAGTTCCAGAACACGCACGCCGGCTCGCCGGAGATCGACGGGCAGAGTTCCTTCACCGTTGATATCCAGGTGACCTTCAAGTACCGGCCCGTGGACAACGCGGCGTTGCAGGTGGGCTATCGCATCCGGCGGAACATTCTCGAGGGCGACGACTACGAGCTCGACGGCGCCGTCGCGGGCGTGTTCGCGGGGCTGACGGTTCGCTTTTAGGATCGCGATTCTGGGGCTCTCGGACCCGCGACAAAGCGTCGGGGGCCCATCGCCGCCGCGAGACGCCCGATCGGCGTAGATTCAGTGCCGGACAGGACTTTCGTTCCGCCGGCCGGGGTGCTACGCTAGCCCGTCCGCCGTTCGGCACCCGCCGCCGGGGGGCGAGCACGGGTGATGGCTTCATTCGGTCTACGGCGTCTCTGGGGGACGGGCGAGCGCATGGCAACAGTGACGAAAAAAGACCTGATCGACCGCATCGCCGACGAGTCGGGCGAGACGCGCGTGGTCTCCAAAAAGATCATCCAGCAGTTCCTCGACGAGATCGTCCGCGAGCTCGCCAAGGGCAACCGCCTCGAATTCCGCGACTTCGGCGTCTTCGAGGTCAAGGAACGCCAGGCCCGCGTCGCCCAGAACCCCCGCACCCTCGAACGCGTGCACGTGCCCGCCAAGAAAACCATCAAGTTCAAGCCCGGCCGGCTCATGCGCGACGGCGTCGAGAAGACCACCGAGGACCGCATCGCCGAGATCAAACTCGTCCGCGAGATCGTCCCGGCGGAGTAAACCCAAGTTCCGCGTGATTGCTTCGACGAGCCCCTTGCGCGAGCAAGGGGACCCGGTGGGTATCGCATGGCGGACCTCCCCGCATATTTCCTGACCTGGACGACCTACGGGTCATGGCTCCACGGCGACGAACGAGGCTCGGTCGACGACAGACACAACACGCCCGGCCGACCCGTGCTGCCCCAGGACACTCCCCGTTCGCGTTGGATGCAACACAGGCTCGGGCACGAATCGCTTGTCCTCAACGCAGCGCAACGACGGCTGGTCGAAGACGCAGTCCGGTCTCAGGCGTCACACCGCCGGTGGAGCATCCACGCCCTGAACGTTCGCACCAACCACGTTCACATCGTGGTTTCAGCAAGCTCGCTGCAGCCCGAGGTGGTCGTCCAGCAGTTCAAGTCGTGGGCAACCAGGGCGCTCAGAGCGGCAGAGATGTTCGATGCGGCCCAGCCCGTGTGGACGAAGATGGCGAGCACGCGCTGGATCAACGATGAGGCGTCGCTGGTGAAAGCCATTGACTATGTCGAGCGGCATCAGTGATCGGTGCGTCGTTCGGGTCCCCTCGCTTGCGCGAGGGGCTCGTTTCGGGACGCCGCTTCTCGGTTAGACGCTCGCCGGGGCCGCGTCGCGCGAGAGGCGGAGCATGCGTTCGAGCGCGAGCAGGCTCTGCTCGCGGGTCTCGGCGGGCACGCGGATGACATTGGGCACCTCGGGCTCGCGCCGGTTGCCGCTGGGGCTGATGCCGCAGAGCATGTCGAGCGACCAGAGCAGGTGCGGCTCGTCGATGCGGTACATGGTGGTGCACAGGCACTGGCAGTCGCTGAGGATGCGCACCTCGACGCCGCGCTCGGCCGACCGCTGGCGGAGCCGGTTGACCATGTTGTGCTCGGTCCCCACGGCCCAGCGCGTGCCGGGCTCGGCGGCGTCGATCGTGTGCAGGATGTACTCGGTCGATCCTGAATCATCCGCCAGATCGACGACCTCCTTCGCGCACTCGGGGTGCACGATCACATTCCAGGGCCGCTTCTCGGGCGACTCGGCGGAGAGCCGGCGGATCTCATCGACATGCTCGGGCCGGAAGAGCTTGTGCACCGAGCAGTGGCCCGCCCAGAGGATGACCTTCGCGTCGCGGAGCTGCCGCTCGGTCATGCCGCCGAGCGGCTGGCCTTTCCGAGTCAGCTTGGGGTCATAGAGCGCGGCGTGGTCGGCCACATCGATGCCGAACTTGTGCGCCGTGTTGCGCCCGAGGTGCTGGTCGGGCAGGAAGAGAATCTTGATGTCTTCGCTCTCGCCCCTGGGGATGTCGCCGCCGGCGGCGGCCCACGCGAAGACGCGGTCGGCGTTGGAGCTGGTGCAGCAGGCCCCGCCGTGGGCGCCGACGAAGGCCTTGATCGCCGCCGACGAGTTCACATAGGTGATCGGGATGACCCGGCCCGTGAAGCCCTGCTTCCCGAGCGAGGCGTGGATGGCCTCCCACGCATCGAGGCAGTCGTCTTCCTGGGCCATGTCCGCCATCGAGCAGCCGGCGGAAAGATCGGGCAGCGTGACGGTGACGCGCTCGGGTGTGAGCATGTCGGCGGTCTCGGCCATGAAGTGCACGCCGAGGAAGATGATGTGCTCGACCGGCTTCTCGCGGACGACCTCGGCGGCCATCTGGCTGAGCTTCAGGCTGTCGCCCGTGAGGTCGGCGTGGCGGTAGACGGCGTCGGTCTGGTAGTGGTGGCCCAGGATGACCAGCCTGTCGCCCAGCTCGGCGCGGCGCGCGGCGATGTCACGCGCGAGGTCGGCCGAGTCGGCCAGCGTGTAGCGTTCATGCAGCGAGGGCTGCCAGAGCATGCGTGCCTTTCGTGAATCGGAGGTGTCCACCGCTCCTACGACGAATCGTAGGGGCCCGTTCGAATCGGTGGATTCGGGGCGGCGGTGGGGGCCGATTCAGGCGGCGCGCGGCGTCGGGAGGATGCTGGACATCACGATCGGCGTCTTGAACGCGAGCGCGAGGCTCGTGCGGTCCTCGCCGGGCTCGACGCGGACGATGCGGGCCGGGATCGTCTCCCCGTGCGTGACGGTCGGGTGCCCGTGCCACGACACGGCGAGCAGGACGGGCGCGCCCACCTCGAACCGGTCGTTGCCCTCGACGGTCACCAGCACGCCCCCGGCCGAGAGGTCGGCCGTCACGCCGGGCCGGTAGCTCACGCTCGGGCCGATCCGCAGCTTGCACGCCCGCGCCAGGTCGACCCGTGGGAATCGACGCCGGTCCCCGGCCGAACCCGGTCGCAGCTCGATGATGCGGTGGTTGTCGATCGTGTCGATCATGGCTGGCTCCGTGTGACGCACCGGCAGAACGCCGGGGCTTGGCACAGCTATCGGGCACGCGGGGGGTGGACTTGTGCGGCCTTGTCCGGAAACACACACAAGCCGCACCCCGAGTGACGCCGATAACGCCTTCCATGAATGTCAGCGTGCTGATCCCCACCCGCGCCCGAGCGGACCGACTCGCCGCCTGTCTCCGCGGCCTCGCCGGCCAGAACTGGCGAGCCGGCGACGAGGTCGTCATCGGGCTCGACGGCGACGACCCGGCGTCCGAATCGGCGATCCGCAAGGCCGCCGGCGAACTGGCGTGCCAGGTCCGCGTCGAGCGCTTCGGCAAGGTCGGCTACATCGCCGTCCGCCACGAGCTGACGCCGACGCTCCGCGGCGATCTGCTCGTCTCGATCAACGACGATGTCGTGCCCCAGCCGGGCTTCATCGAGGCGCACCGCGCCTCGGCGGAGCTGTTCGGGGGCGAGGCGGCGTTCGTCGGCTACTCGCCGTTCACGCCCGTGCCGCAGCCGACGGTCATCGACCGCCTGGTCGCCGAGACCGCGTGGGTGTTCTTCTATGGGCCGATGCTCGCCGAGCCCGAGGCGGACCGCGCCTGGGGATTCCGGCACCTTTTCGGGCTGAACTTCTCGGCGCGGCTCGACCGCGTCCGCTCGTGCGGCGGGTGGACGGCGATGCCCGACCTCTACGGCTACGACGACATCGAGCTGGGCCACCGGCTCGCGGCGTCGGGGCTGGCGATCCGCTTCCTGCCCGAGGCGGTCGCGCCGCACGATCACCGGTTGACCGCCGCCGACCTGCTCCGCCGCGAGGAATCGCTCGGGTACTCGGCGGCGTGGTACGCCAGCCGCCGGCCGGGGTTTGCGATGGACGTCTTCGGGCGCGACATCCTCTCGGCCGAGGCCGTCGCGGAGTTCTCGGCCGCTTCGCCCGACCCGGGGGCCCGGGCGGCGTTCCTGGCGCTCGACGGCGTGCCCGGCGATCACGCCGACCCGCACGCGCTGTTCGAGCGGTTCCGCCCGCTGAAGCGGGCCGTCTGGGCCGGCGGTGCGCTCCGCGGCATCGAGTCGCTCAATCGCTCTGAAACACGGCTCGCCGCCTAATCCGTGGCGGTGTCGGCGTACAGCCGGTGCACAACAAGCCCTTGTGCTTCGTAGACCGCGCGCCGGCGCCACACCTCGCGTTCGTGCAGGTGCGACGAGATCACCACATGCGCCGCGCCCAGCTCGGCCGCGCGTGACGGTGCGACGATCGGCAGGCCAAGCAGCGTCGTCCCGTGCCGCTGCCGATCGTCGTCGGTGATGCACACGGCGTTGGCGACCGCGATCTCCCCGGCGAGGGCGCGGGTGTGGGCGCCGCCGCCGTGGAGCGCGATGGGCGCGCCGCCGAGCGATGCGACCACGCGTCGGAATCGGGCCGGGGCGTCCGCGGGCACCGAGCCCCCGGCGGCGTCGAACGACACGGCGCGATCGCCCGGCCAGGGGCGAGACTGCGCCGACGCAACGCGCCGGATCAGATCGCTCCACCGTTCGATGTGCCGATCGAGGCCGAAGTGCTCGGCGGCGTGCGCGTGGCAGCGGCGGGCCATCTCGGCGAGGTCGCGCCGGCGCAGCGCATCGACCGCGTCGGCCAGCGCGAGGGCGACGGCGGGCTCGTCGTCGTCGGGCGTCGCTCGGGCGATCTCCCCCGTGATGCCGGGAACCACCGCCTGCCGCGTGCCCGATCGGCTGGGGGCCACGACCGGCACGCACCCGTGCGCGAGCGCTTCCAGCATCGCGATGCTCAGCCCCTCGAACCGCGAGGGCAGCACGAAGGCGTCGTGCGCATCGAGCAGCCCGGCGAGCTCGGCGGGCGAGGCGGCGGGCAGGAGCGTCACCGACGCCGCGCCTTGGCACGCGGCCTCGAGCTCGGCACGCGCCGGCCCGTCGCCCACGATCGACAGCCGATGACCGATCCCCCGGCGATCGAGCTCGATCGAGAGCCTCGGCAGCGCGAGCACGCGCTTCTGGCGGTGCTCGAGCCGGCCGGCGTAGAGCAGTCGGATCGGTCGGCCTCCGATCGGTTCGCGGCGTGCGGGCGCTGGCGGGATCTCCACGCCATAGGCGATGTGCTCGATCGTGCCCGCGCGAGCCGCGTGCGCGGCGTGCAGGTCGGTCGTCAGCTCGTCGCTCACGCCAACCATCGCGGCGAGCACCGGCTCGTAGTGGCTCACCACCCGGGTGTCGTAGCCGTTGTCGCTGTGAACGACGCCGATGCAGCGGACGCGTGCGGCCTCGAGCTGCGCCGCGACCCCGAATGGGCCGGCGTGCTGGCCCAGCACGAGCGCCGCCGGGTTGTCGGGCGCCAGCGCGTCGATCGCCGAGGCGAATCGAGCGACAAACCGCGACGGGTCGGCGTGCTCGATCGGCGGCAGGTCGCGGGCGTCGAACACGCGGACGGGCCCGCGCACCGGCAGCTCGAGCCGGGCGACCTCGGCGGTCGGGGCGAGCGGCAGCAGGCCCACGGGGTGGCCCGCCCGGGCGAGGCCCTCGGCGAGGCGAACGGCGAAACGGGCCACGCCGCTGACGCCCGGCCCGCCGGGCATCGGGATCAGGCACGCCGGGTGTGGGTGTGATGGGGCCAAAACATGGTCAGAATCGGCGTTCCGGGCCGATGTTCTGGAGCTATGTCGACGCGGAGCTCGGGGCGAAGGCCCCCCGACATCGTGTTCGTGCAGGCCGACAACGCCGTCGACCACCTGCCCGGGGTCCGCGATGAACTCGCGGTGCGCGGCCTGACCAGCGCCCGGCAGGACGAGCCCTACGCCACCCCCCGCATCGCCCGCGGCACCAGGGTCGTTGTCGTCACCTCCACCGCCCCCCGCTGTGCGCTCGCGCTCCGCCAGGCCGCCAGGGCCGGCGCCCGCACCGCGCTGCTGCTCGACGGCGTCACCGACTGGCGGAACACGCTGCTGAACCCGCGGCAGACCGAGAGCTATCTCCGGCCCGCGGGCGTCGATCTCGTGCTGTGCAGCGGTCTCAGCGACGCGCGGGTGCTGCGGGGCCTGGGCAACCGGGCCGCGGCGACGGGGCTTCCCCGGATCGATGCCGCGTTCGGCGCACCGCCCGCTTCGCGCGACCGCCGCGCGGAACCTGTGCTTGTTGCAACAGCGAACACCCCCGCGTTCAGCGACGCCGAGCGGGCGAGGCTTCTGGCGGCGCTGTCGGAGCTGCGCGACGAGGCGGGCTACGCCGGCGTGCCGCTGGCGTGGCGTCTGACGGGCGGGCTGGACGCCGAGCTTGGCGTGGCGAGCGACGATCGGCCCCTGCGCGAGGTTCTGGCCGAGGCCCGGGCGACGATCTGCACGCCGAGCACGCTGGTGGTCGAATCGATGCGCGCCGGGATGCCGACGGCGCTGCTGCACGCCGAAGGGACGCCGCTCTGGCACGCGGCGGCGTGGGTGTGGCAGCCGAGCGAGGGCGCATCCGTCGCCGACCCCACGCGGGTCGCCGGGCCGCCCGCGGGGCTGATGCGGTGGGTGGACTCGGCCCAGCGGCTGCTTCGGCAGCTGTCGATGCCCACGCGCGAGCAGCTGGACCGCCAGCGGGAATGTCTGATGTGGCTCGACGCGTCGAGCGGCGGGGCGCGGTCGGCCGAGCTCGTCGCCGAGGCGCTCGCCGAGCTCGCCCGGCTGGCGCCCCCTCGAGCCGCGCCGCCCGAGCCGTCGGCAGCGGCTTCGGGGCCTGTCGCGTCGATCTCGAGCGCCGAGGGCGTGATGTTCGAAGCGGTCGCGGAGCGGCAGCGGGCCTTGGACAACGCCGTCGCGACGACGGGCCGGCCCGTTCGCACGATCGTCGTGGCGTGGGACGGCGACGGCGAGCGCCGCGCCCGGCGGGCGCTGCCCGACGCGACAATCTGCCGGCTCGATCCGCACGAACCATGGGACATCAACACCGGCCGGCTGATCGACGCGATCGGCGGCGCGACGGGCGAGCCGGCGGCGGAGTTGGTGCACGCCGCCGACACGCCGAGGCTGATCGCGCAGCGGCTGCCGACCGGCGCGCCGGTGGTGGCGGTGGCGCATCTGGGCGACGGGGCGTTCGGCGGGTGGCAGTCGGCGTGGGCCTGGTCGGCGGCGCTGGCCGTCGACGCCGGGGACGCTCCCGCGGCGCAGCGCCACGCCGGCGAGCGCGGGGTCTGGGTGCTGCCCGCCGACAGGGCCGAAGCGCCGGCGGTGATCGCGGAGGTTCTCAACGCGGCCTCCACGGCCTCGACGGCACGGCCCGCCCTCCAGCCGTTCACGCCGGCGCTCGAGCGTCTGCCCGCGCGGACCCCGAGGCGCGACGGGCGCCGCCGGGTCGTGAGCCTCGTGAGCTTCGAGGAGACCCCGCTGGGCGGCGTGACGACCTTCTCGCTCCGGCTTGCCGACGCGTTCGCCGCGAACCCGTCGCTGGGCTACGACGCGCACACGCTGTTCGTCGCGTGGGACGCCTCGAGCGCGTCGCGCGCTCACGCGATGCTCGGCGAGCGGGCGTCGCTCTGCGTGCTCGACCGGTCGCGACCGATGCACGAGATCCTCGACCATCTGCGCCGAGCCGTCGAGCTGTGCGAGCCCGACCTCGTGCTGCCCAACTACACCGACGCGAACGCGATGGTCGCGGCCCAGCTTCGGCACACGGGCGTGCGGTGCGTGGGCATCGGGCACACCGACGACGACGCCTACCGCGAACTGCTGCTGCAGAGCGAGTGGGACGGCGCGGTCGCGGTCAGCGAGTCGGTCCGCTCGTGGCTCGAGCCCTTGGCGGGCGATCGGCCCTGCGAAACCATCGTCTACGGCGTGCCGATCGCGGACCGCCCGCGCACGCCGGCGTCGGCGGGTCCGCTCGAGATCGTCTACCTGGGCCGGGTGGTCCAGCCGCAGAAGCGCGTGATGGACCTCGTGCCGGTCATGCGTGAGCTTGACGAACGCGGCGCCGAGGCCCGGCTGCACATCGTGGGCGACGGGCCGGCGATGGGGCCCCTGCGGCGGGCCTTCGCGCGGGCGGGGCTTTCGGGCGTGCGGGTCGAGTTCCACGGCGAGCGCGACGCGGCGTGGGTCGCACGCTTCCTGCCCACCGCCGACGTCAGCCTGCTCGTCAGCGAGGCCGAGGGCACCAGCATCTCCATGCTCGAAGCCATGGGCGCGGGCGTGGTGCCCGCGGTCACGGCGGTGGCGAGCGGCGTGAGCGAATGGGTCGAGCCGCGCGGCAGCGGCGTGGTCGCGCCGATCGGCGATGCCGAAGCGATGGCCGACGAACTCGCCTGGCTGGCTGCGGACCGCGGGCGTCTCGCGGCGCTGGGCGCCGAGGCGCACCGGCGCGTGGCGTCGTCGCAGTCCGTGGGCGCGATGGCGCAGCGCTACGCGGCGTTCTTCGACCGGGTGATGGCGACGCCGATGCGCCGGGCCCCCGACACCGCGGGGGTCACGCCGATCGAGCCCCTGCGGTGGGCGAGCTGCGAGCCGGGCGACCCGGAGGCCGAGCTGCGGTGGACGGTCGAGCGTCTGCGCGAGGCGGGGTTCGCGCGCATCGCGACCGAGCCGGGCGAGGCGGGGGACGCGATCGTGCAGGACGCTCGGCGTGCGGCGGTCGTTGAGCCGCGGGGCGGTGCGCCGATCGTCCGCATCGGCCAGCGGGCGTGCCGGGACGAGCTGATTCCCCTGGTCGAGCGGCTGGCGGCCGAGGGCTTCCGCCGGATCGCGATCTACGGTCTCGGCCGGCACACGCAGTGGCGCGCGGGCGTGTTCGGCCGCGACGATCTGCCGGTCGTGGGCATCATCGACGACGCGCCGCCGCCCTCGGGCGAGGCGTTCGGGCTGCCGGTGGTCACGCTCGACGCGGCGGCGGACCGGCTCCGGCCCGACGCGGTGCTGCTGTCGTCCGACGCCTGGGAGGACGCGCTGCACGAGCGCACGATGCCGCTCGAAGCCGCGGGCGTGCGCGTGCAGCGGATCTACGGCGAGCGGCTTCAGGCCGCCGCGGTCTGACCGCCCGCTGCCCTCGTGTAGTGCCCGAGGATCCGCGCGACGAGCCCATCGTGCGTGCAGCGTTCGTTGATGTACGAACGCAGCCGGGCCCGCTGCGCGTCGCGCCACGCGCCGTCGCCGGCGCGGCGGACCACGGCCTCGAGCGAGTCGCGGCTCCACACGCCGAGCTCGATCAGGCCCACGGCCTCGTCGGCGTCGATCAGCCCCGGGGCGGTGCCGACCTGCGTCGCGCCGGGCTCGACGATCAGGTACGGGTACGACCGGCCGTTGACAATCGATCCAAGGCGGGCGAAGCGCTCGCCCGCGGGCGAGCGGTAGGCCGGCAGCGCGACGGTGCCGGGCGGGCCCGGCGCGGGCGTGGCGAGTGGCGCCAGCTCGGCCGCCACGCGCCGCTTGAGCGCGCTGCGGGCGTGCGTGAGCGCCGAGCCGGTGGCGAGCACCGCGGGCAGCCCGCCGGCGAGAGCGCACTCGGCGACGCGCTGGTGCAGGGTCGTGAGCGTGGTGGCGTCGAGGGTGACGCGGGCGGCGGCGTAGGCGGTGCAGATCGGGTCGCCGTGCTCGACCGTGCCGCGGGCGTGGGGGGCGAGCGTGGGGTGGGCGTCCCAGCCCGCGCCGTAGATCGCCAGCCGCCAGCCGTTTCGGTCGGCCGCGTCGCGCGCCCACTCGAGCGCGCGGTGCCGGCAGGCCCGGTCGTACAGCCGCATGGCGACATTCTGCAGCAGGTTCTCGCGGGTGTCGGGCTCGGCGTGCGGGGCGCACGCGTCGAGGATCGCCGCGCACCGCTGCCAGTGCTGCACGCGCTCGATCGGCTCGGTCGCGAGCGCCAGGGCGGCGTCGGCGATGCGTTCGACCAGCGCCGCGGCGCCGGGCGTGCTGGAGACCTCGTCGATCAGCCGGGCGCGCATCTGCGCGGGCGTCTCGCTGTGGTTGGTGAACGCGGCGATCTCGCAGGCGAGATCGCGCGCGAGCCGCGCGTCGACGCGGCCCGGGGCGAACTTGGCCGTGCTCGCCACCATGGGCGCCGAGATCGAGCGATCCTCGCGGTAGCCGAACGAGGCCCGCATGGGCCCGGTGATGTGCCCGATGGCGAGGTCGATCGCGCCGATCGCGCGCCCGGCCTCGGGGCGGAGCAGGTGCGGCATCGCGTCCTGCACCCAGGTGACCCACGGCACGCCGGCGGGCATCACCCGCTCGCTCAGCAGCCGGTCCATGTCGTCGCGCGTGTGGTTCGCCGCCACGATCAGGTCGGGGTCGAACGAGGCGAACGCCCGGGCGTACGCGTGCGCCGTCAGCCGGCGGTGGTCGCCGGGCTCGGTGATGATCGTCGTCTCGCAGCCGACGCGGCGGAACGACGCGGCGAGGTCCTCGATCATGGGCCGAAGCACCGTGGTGAACCGGCCGGCAATCAGCGCGACGCGTCGGGGGCGAAGGGGGTCAGCGCCGGCCAGCCGCGCGAGCCGCTCGGCGGGCGCGACGGCGAGGTCGCGTTCGCGGATGGTCTTCAGGCACGCGGCGTGCTCGGCCGATCGCTTGACCGACACCGCCTTCACGGCCGCGCCCAGCGCCGGCCCCAGCCTGGTGCGCAGCGTGGCGAGCGGCACGACGGGCCCCTCGTGGTGCACGCCCGGTTCCGCCGCCATCGCCGACGCGAGCTGCGCGGGCGCGGCCCGCCCGACAAACCACTCCACGCGGTCGTCCTCGATCAGCCGGGCCAGCTCGGCCTCGTCGGCGAGCGAGCACCCGTCGAGCAGCTCGACCGGGTCGGCCTGCACGACGCGGATGCCGGGCGTGTAGCCCCGGCCGGCCGTGGCGCGGTGCATGTCGATCGCCAGCCACGGCGGGTCGAGGCCCTCGATGGTGATCGGGGCGGGCGACTGGCGGAGGGCCGCGGCGTGCGGCTCGATCAGCGCTCGGCTCGCGGCTCGGTGATCGCCCACCAGCTCCAGCCCGCCGCCGATCCGCCGGCGCACCGCGTTGCCGTCCGAAGCGAGAAAGACCTCGGCCCGCGTCGCCGCGTGAGCCCAGCGTTCGACGGCATCGCCGAGCTCGACGCCCCGCCCGCGGAGCCCTTGCGCCGCCGCATCCACGCGTGCGCGGAGCCGCGACGGCGCGACGCGGTCGTCGGGCAGCGTGGCGATCCGTTCGCGCAGGGCGAGCACATCGCGGTGCGCGGCCCCCGCCGGGAACGCGGCGCACAGTCGATCGAGCGTGGCCCCGGCGAGCGTTCTGAGCCCGAGCTCGGCCCAGGCCCGCGCCGCGAGCACGAGGGTGTCGGGGTCGTCGAAGCGCCGCTGCGCCGCCGCCGCCGCCGCCCACCAGTGGCCGGCCTCGATCAGGCTTCTGATCTGTTGTGCGCGCACGGGTTCCACGGCGGGATCATCGGCGCTTGCGCGGCCCGGGCGTGGGAATCTCTCATCCGGATCGCCGACACCGCCCGATACCCCTGCGATGGCGGACGCCGCGACATCGGCGAAAATTGTCGGCCGCGCCGAGCTGCTGCGCCGGCGCGAGGACGCCCGGCAGCGCGGCGCGAAGGTCGTGCTCTGCCACGGCTGCTTCGACATCGTGCACCCGGGCCATGTCCGGCACCTCCGGCAGGCCCGGTCGATGGGCGATGTGCTCGTGGTCTCGATCACGGGCGACGCCCAGATCAACAAGGGCGCGGGCCGCCCGCTGATCCCGCAGGAGCTCCGCGCCGAGAACCTCGCCGCGCTCGACCTGGTCGACCTGGTCTACATCGACGCGAACCCGACGGCGCTCGACCTGCTGCGTGATCTCCGGCCCGACCTGTACATCAAGGGCCGCGAGTACGAGACCAACGCCGACCCGCGCTTCCGCGCCGAGCGCGAGGCCGTCGAGGCCGCCGGCGGACGCGTGGTCTTCAGCTCGGGCGATGTCGTCTTCAGCTCGACGGCCCTGATCAGCTCGCTCGAGCAGGCGGTCGACCCGTCGCACGCCCGCCTGGGCCAGCTGCTCGCCGACGCAACGCTCGCCCCGGGCCGGCTCGCCGAGCGCATCGAACGCTTCCGCGGCAAGCGGGTCACCGTCATCGGCGAGGCGATCGTCGACACCTATGTGCTGTGCGATCGGCCCGATGTCGCGGGCGAGAGCCCGATCCTGACGCTCCGCCCGCTCGAGACCCGGCAGTACGACGGGGGCGCCGCGATCATCGCCCGGCACGCCGCCGCCATGGGCGCGTCGCCCACGCTCGTCACCGCTCTGCCCGCCACCGACGAGTCCGACGCGATGGTCCGCCGGCTCCGCGCCGAGGGCGTCGAGGTCCTGTGGGTGCCCGTCGCCGGCATGCTGCCCGAGAAGCAGCGGTTCGTCGTGGGCGCGCAGAAAGTCGTCAAGATCGATCTCGTCCGGCCCATGGTGCTCGACGCGGGCCAGCGCGACGCGCTCGTCGGGCTGGTCGCCGCCGCCTCCCGGCCCGACGCCGCCGTCGTCGCCGACTTCGGGCTCGGCATGCTCACCCGCGGCACGATCGCGAATGTCACCCGCGAGCTGCGCAAGCGCGAGGTGCTCATCGCGGGCGATGTCAGCGGCCGGCGGAGCGATCTGCTGGGCATGCAGGGGCTCGATCTCGTCGCGCCGAGCGAGGCCGAGCTGCGTGAAGCCACGCGCAACCTCGACGAGGCGCTGCCCGCCGCGGTCGCCAAGCTGCTCCGCGGCTCGTCGATCGGCCGGGCGATCGTGACGATGGGCGCCGAGGGCGCGGTGGGCTTCGAGCCCCTGGGCGGCGCGGCGGTGGCGGGCGACCCGTTCGCCACGCGCCTCAAGGCCGAGCATGTGCCCGCGCTGTCGCCGGCGGCGATCGATGTGCTGGGCTGCGGCGACGCGCTGCTGACCACGGCGACGCTGGCGCTCGCCGCGGGCGGCTCGATGCTCGAGGCGACATTCCTGGGCTCGGTGGCCGCGGGCGTTCACGCGCGTCGGTTCGGCAACCCGCCCGTGTCCGCGACCGACCTCCGCCGGGGGGTCGAGGGCCTGCACGCGGCCAACCTCGCTTTCGCGCCCAGCGACGAGATCGCCGGGCTCGCCGACACCCGCCGCGCGTCGTAAGACCGCGCCGCACATCACCGGGGGCCGGATCCCATGATCAGCTTCGTGATTCCAACCCGCGACCGGCCCGGTGAGCTCGCGCGCACGCTCGAGGCGATCGCCGCGCTCGGCATCCGCGACGCCGAGGCCGTGGTCGTCGACAACGCGTCGACGCATCCCCGACCGATCGCCGTCGCCGGGCTGACGGTCCGCACGATCGAGCTGCCGAGCAACCTCGGCGCCGCGGCCCGGACCATCGGCGCGCGCGAAGCCGGCCACGAATGGGTCGTCATGCTCGACGACGACTCGCACCCGCAGGATGCCGGCCTGCTCGACGCGATCGCCAACGCCGGCCCGCGCGTCGGCGCGATCGCGGCGGACATCCGCCTGCCCGACGGCTCGCGCGAACGCGGCGGGCTGCCCGAGGTCTTCGTCGGCTGCGGCGCAGCGATCCGGCGCGAGCTGTTCCTCTCGCTCGGCGGCTACGACCCGGCGTTCGGCTACTACGCGGAGGAATACGACCTGTGCGCGAAGCTCATCGCCGGCGGGCACCGCGTCGGCTTCGATCCCCGGTTCCGCGTGCTGCACCGCAAGGTCGCGCACGGGCGAGACTTCGGGACGATCCTCGGCCGGCTCGTGCGCAACAACGGGTGGGTCTTCGCGCGCTACGCGCCCGACGCCGAGCTCGAGCGGTCGCTGGGCGAAATGCTCGGCCGCTACGCGCGCATCGCCGAGGCCGAGGGCGTGACCGAGGCCTTCGCCGGGGCCCAGGCCGAGCTCCGCGCCACGATCGCCGACCAGCCCCGAACGCCGATGACCACCCGGCACTGGGAGCGGTTCACGGGACTCGCAGCGGCGTGCGAGGCGCTCGAGCTGCGCACGCCCGGCGCCGCCCGCACCGCGGCGATCCTCGCGCCGGGCAAGAACGAGCCGCAGATCCGCGATGCGATCGCTCGGCAGGGGCTGATCATCGTGGGCGACGCGGCGAGCGCGGATGTCCGCGTCATCGGCACCCTCTCGCCGGGCCCGATGCTCGACGCCATGGAGGCGCACGCCGGCGACCCGCGCGTGATCGCGCCCTGGCTCGACGCCGAGCCGGCTACGGCTCGTCGGGCGTCGGCAGCCTGAGCGCGTCGGCCGTCGGGCCGCCCGGCAGGATGCAGCAAAGCAGTTCGCGCAGCGCCGCCCGCTGACCGGGCCACAGCAGCTCGGCCTCGGCGCGCTCGACATCGACCCAGCGGTGCGCGTCGTGCTCGTCGTTGAGCGTCGGCTCGAACGACGCCGACGCCAGCACCACGAAGCGCGGGCTCAGGAAGATCTCGTCGCGGTCGGCGAGGAAGAACGGGAAGGTCTGCTCGAGCTGGAACCACGCGTCGATGTGCGTCGGCAGCAGGCCGATCTCTTCGTGCAGCTCGCGCAGGGCCGTGTCCATGGCGCGCTCGCCCGCCTCGACATGCCCCATCAGCGGGTGCCACTGCCCCCGCATCGGCTCGCGCGCCCGGCGGATCAGCAGCAGCCGGCGCTCCCGCACGATGTAGACATCGACGATGTCCGTCCGCACCCTCGGCCCGTTCACGGCACGCCGCCGTCGCACAGATCGAGAAACGGCCCCGCCTTCACCAGGGTTTCCAGCCACTCCGCGTGCGGGTCCGAATCGGCGACGATCCCCGCGCCCACCGGGTACCGGCACGCGCCCGCCTCGACGATCGCGCTGCGGATCGTCACCGCCAGCGACGCCGACCCGTCGTCGCCGATGAAGCCGGTCGCCCCGCAGTACGCCCCGCGCGACGCGGCGCCGAAGCCCAGATCGGCTTCGAGCTCGTGGATGATCTGCATCGCACGCACCTTCGGCGCCCCGGTGATCGAGCCCGGAGGCAGCGCGGCGCGCAGCAGCTCGCACAGACCCAGCCCCTCGCGCAGCCGGCCCGACACGGTCGCGACGCCCTGCCACACATGCGGCACGGCGCCGCGGCCGTGGGGCTCGATCGCCCGGCCCTCGTCGACGCGGACCGTTCCGAACCGGCACACCCGGCCCAGGTCGTTGCGCATCAGGTCGACGATCATCGCGAGCTCCGCCGCGTCCTTGGGGTTCGCCGCCAGCGACGGGTCAACGCCGGCGCGGGTGCCCTTCATGGGCCGGGTCGTGACCCGTCCGTCGGGCGTGAGCTCGAGGAACAGCTCGGGGCTCGCCGACGCGATCGCGCCGCCGTTCCACTCTGCGCCGCCGTTCCACTCCGGGCCGCCGTTCCACTCGAGGTAGCACCCGTGCCAGGGTGCCAGCCGGTGGGCGAGCTCGGCGAACAGCCGGCGGGGCGAGCCGGCGAAGGTCGCCGAGAGCGCGTGCGTCAGGTTCACCTGGAACACATCGCCCGCCCGGATCAGCCCGACCGCCCGCGCGACCGCCGCTTCGTAGGCCTGCCGCCGATCGAGCCCGTGCGCCGGTCCCAGCGTGAATCGGGGCGCGTCGGCGCTGAGTTCGACCGGCGGCGGATCGCCGAACGGCGTCCAGATGCCGAGCCGGTTGTCGTGCACCCATCCGTGGTCGACGCGCGCGAGCGTGACCGCGGGGTCGTGTATACACACGCCGCGTGCGGCGGTGGGCTCGCTCTCGAAGCCGGCGTGGTAGGCGATCGAGACGATCCAGCCGGGTCCGAACGGGGTCGGGGCGGGATGCGATCGCGGTCGAAGGATGCCGGGAAGTTCCGCGATCGACGCGGGCCGGAGGGTCCCGGTCGGCTCGGCGACCAGGCTGTATCGCGATCGGCCCGCCCGGTCGCCGGCGAGCACGGCGGCGACGGGGCGTCGGTCCGGCCAGCGGGCGACGGCGTCGGCGGGAGCCGTGTCGGCGATCGTGCGCGGCGCTTCGGTCTTCACGCCCGCATGCTATGAAACACGATGCCCGCGAGCGCCCGGGCCCTAGACTGGCGCTCGCCGATCGGCCGAGAACGAGGCGCAGACCCGGCGAGCACACCAACCAGCGACACGCTCGGCCGGCCGCGGTCGGTGCGAGCGACTTGAAGGGACCCGACACCATGGCGAAGAAGAAGGCTGCCGCGAAGAAGACCACCAAGAAGGCCGCCACGCGGAAAGCGGCGGCCAAAAAGGCGGCGAAGAAGTCGACCGGGAAGGCGGCCGCCAAGGCCGCCACCGGCGGCCGCGTGCGAAGGGCCAGCGGGCGCAAGGTCGTCAAGAAGCCCGCCAAGGCCGGCAAAATGGTGTACTACTTCGGCAAGATCAAGACCGACGGCGACACCTCCATGAAGCTGCTGCTCGGCGGCAAGGGCGCCAACCTCGCTGACATGACCAGCATCGGCCTGCCCGTGCCCCCCGGCATGACCATCACCACCGACACCTGCGCCGCCTACAACGCCGCCGGCAACAAGATGCCCCACGGCCTCATGAACGAGGTCGCCAAAAACATGGCCACCCTCGAGAAGGAGATGGGCAAGAAGTTCGGCGACAAGAAGAACCCGCTGCTCGTCTCCGTCCGCTCCGGCGCCGCCGTCAGCATGCCCGGCATGATGGACACCGTGCTCAACCTGGGCCTGACCGACGACAGCGTGCACGCCCTCGCCGAGGCCACCGGCAACCGACGGTTCGCCTACGACGCCTACCGCCGGCTCATCAACATGTTCGGCGATGTCGTCATGGGCATCGAGCACGAGGCGTTCGAGCACGCCTTCGCCGAGATCAAGACCCGCTACCACGCCGCCGACGACACCGATGTCCCAGAGGAGGGCCTGATCGAGCTGTGCGAGCGATACAAAGAGGTCTACCGCAAGCACACCGGCGACATGTTCCCGCAGAACCCGTTCAAGCAGCTCGAGCTCGCCATCGAGGCCGTCTTCAAGAGCTGGGACAGCCCCCGCGCCAAGAGCTACCGCCGGATCTCGGGCATCACCGGGCTCAACGGCACCGCCGTCAATGTGCAGGCCATGGTCTACGGCAACATGGGCGAGACCTCGGGCACGGGCGTCGCGTTCACCCGCAACCCCAGCACGGGCGAGAACAAGTTCTACGGCGAGTTCCTGATCAACGCCCAGGGCGAGGACGTCGTCGCCGGCATCCGAACCCCCCAGCCCGCCAGCCAGATGGGCAAGTGGAACAAGAAGGTCTACGACCAGCTGCTCAAGATCAAGACCAAGCTCGAGAAGCACTACACCGACATGCAGGACATCGAGTTCACCATCGAGCAGGGCAAGCTGTTCATGCTCCAGACCCGCACGGGCAAGCGCACCGGCGCCGCCGCGGTCAGGATCGCCTGCGACATGGTGAAAGAGAAGCTCATCGACGAGAAGAAGGCCCTGCTCCGCATCCCCGCGGGCGACCTGACCCAGCTGCTGCTGCCCCGCTTCGACGAGACCAAGAAGTCCGTCGCACGCGTGCTGTCGCGCGGGCTTCCCGCGTCGCCCGGCGCCTCGGTGGGCAAGCCCGCCTTCACCGCACAGGAAGCCGTCGAACGCGCCCACGCCGGCGAGGATGTCATCCTCGTCCGCAAGGAAACCAGCCCCGAAGATGTCGACGGCATGCACTCGGCGGTCGGCATCCTCACCTCCACCGGCGGCATGACCAGCCACGCGGCGGTCGTCGCCCGCGGCTGGGGCAAGTGCTGCGTCGCCGGCGCCGGCGACATCCAGATCGACGCCAAGGCCGGCATGTTCACCGTCAACGGGCGAAGCTACACCCGCACCGATGTGATCTCGATCGACGGGTCGACGGGCGAAGTCCTGCACGGCGCCGTGCCCACGATCACCCCCGAGCTCTCGGGCGACTTCGCCAAGGTCATGCGCTGGGCCGACAAGTACGCGACCATGGGCGTCCGCGCCAACGCGGACACCCCCTCCGACGCCCAGCGGGCGCGCGACTTCGGCGCCAAAGGCATCGGCCTCTGCCGGACCGAGCACATGTTCTTCGAGGGGCCCCGCATCAAGGCGATGCGCGAGATGATCGTCGCCGAGACGCTCGAGCAGCGCGAGGCCGCGCTCGAGAAGCTGCTGCCCTACCAGCGCGACGACTTCATCGGGCTGTTCCGCGCGATGGACGGGCTGCCGGTGACCATCCGCCTGCTCGACCCGCCGCTGCACGAGTTCCTGCCCCACGAGGACAAGGCCGTCGAGGATCTCGCGCACTCGCTGAAGGTCCCGGTCGAGAAGCTCAAGCAGCGCGTCGCGATGCTGCACGAGCTCAACCCCATGCTGGGCCACCGCGGCTGCCGGCTCGCGGTCACCTACCCCGAGATCCTCAAGATGCAGGTCCGGGCCATCGTCGAGGCGGCGATCGAGTGCATGGGCGAGAAGGTCCGCGCCATGCCCGAGATCATGATCCCGCTCGTCGGCACCGTCCGCGAGCTGTCCCTGCTCCGCGCCGTCGCCGAGGAGACCGTGGCCCATGTCAAGCACGAGATGGGCTTCAAGAAGCGGCTGGACATCAAGATCGGCACCATGATCGAGATCCCCCGCGCCGCGCTCACCGCCGCCGAGATCGCCGGCGAGGCCGACTTCTTCAGCTTCGGCACCAACGACCTCACGCAGCTGACCTTCGGCTACAGCCGCGACGATGTGAACACCTTCCTGCCGCACTACCTTGAGAAGGGCATCCTCGATGTCGACCCGTTCCAGAGCCTCGACCAGACGGGCGTGGGCGAGCTCGTCCAGTTCGGCTTCGACCGGGGCCGGAGCGCCAACGCGGGCCTGAAGGTCGGCATCTGCGGCGAGCACGGCGGCGACCCGTCCTCGGTCGACTTCTGCCACCGCGTCGGGCTCGACTATGTCAGCTGCTCGCCCTTCCGCGTGCCCATCGCCCGCCTCGCCGCCGCCCAGGCCGCCATCCGCCACGGCTGACGCCCGGCCACCCCCTGGGCAACGAACAACAACGGCCCGCCTCGGATGAGCCCGGGGCGGGCCGTTTGCGTTTCTCGGTGTTCTGCGGCCGGGTCCGTGTCGCGACCGGCGGCTATTCGCCCGCCGTCAGCGCCTCGAGCGCATCGGTCACGCCCGGCAGCACGGCGGACAGGTCGCTCTCCTCCGAGCGGAAGCGGATGATCCCCTCGCCGTCGACCACGACGATCAGCGGCGCCCGCGTCACCCCGTACGCCAGGATCGTGTCGTGGGCGTTGATCACCAGCGGCACATCGTCGAGCCCCGCGCCCGCCAGCAGGTTGAACGCGTTGTCGGGGCTGCGCTCGCGGACGGCGAAGGTGACCATCTCGACATCGTCGCCGTGCGCCTCGCGCGTCGTGCCCAGGAACTCGACCAGCTCGCTCGACCCGGGCAGCCAGCTCGCCCAGAAGACCAGCAGCGCCGGCTTGCCCGCCAGCGTGTCCGAGCTCACCTGCCCGCCCAGCATCGTCTGGCCCTCGAACGCCGGCGCCCGGTCGCCCACCAGGAACCCGACATCGCCCGCGCCCCCGACGGCGGCCTCGAGCGGCTGGTCCTGGGGCGCCACGAAGTCGGGCCGCAGGCTCTCGGGCCGGTACGCCCGATCCCAGCCCGACGGGGCCTCGATGGCGAGCGACTCGACCGTCGGCGCCTCCTCGGGCTGCTCGTAGCTGTAGACGAACCGGTTCTCGAACCCGGTGACGAGCACATCGCGGACCAGACGCGGCAGCCCGTCCACCCGGCCGATGGACACGATTTTGTCGCCCGAGTTGTTCGCCTTGCCGAAGCTCGCGCGGACCACATCGCACAGCACGCCGTCGATCACCGCCGGCTCGAGCACATCGAGCGTCGGCGCGCTCAGCAGGTCGTCGAAGGGCTTCTTGAAGGGCGGGCCGAAGACATACTGCACGCCGAACTCGCTCTCGGTGCTCAGCTCCCGGCCGCGCGCCAGCCCGCGGTTCGCCGTGATGAGCGTCCGCGCCTCCTGGTCGAGCCACGAGGCGTTGTGCGGCCCGCGGACGAGCACGATCTCGAAGGCGTCCTTGCGGCCGATGTCGTCCGCCTTCCCGTCGATGCGGTACACCCACCGGCCCTGATCGTCCTTCGCCGCCCGCACCGTCCCCCGGGCGCCGATCGAGATCGTCGCGAAGATCTCGTTCTCCGTCGCCAGCTCCTCGGTCTTCTCCATCGTCTTGGTGACGCCGAAGACGAGCGAGGACGCCTGATCGATCGCGGCCTGCGCCGCCTCGAGCACCTCGACCGCCCGCTCGTTGCGGCTGGCGTCGGCCTGCCCGTCGGGCTCGGCCCCGTCCATCAGGTCGGCCTCGTCCATCGGCTCGGTCTCGTCGGTCGTCTCCGCGGGGGGCGGCATGCCCTCCTGGGCCAGCGCCGGCGACGCCGCCAGGCCGGCGATCGACAGCAGCAGGCCAGCGGCCAGACATGGGGCTCGGTCGGACATGTTCATGCGTTGGCTCCCGTCGGTCGGATCTGGTTTCGGTTGGCGTGCGGGGCCTCTCCCCTCGGCGGCCGCACGGGCGGGGCGATCCTAGCGCCGGCCCGCAAGCGTCGGACGCCCGTTCTACCGCAGCAGCTCGGCCAGCGCCACCCCCGGATCGTCCTGCCGCATCAGCGTCTCGCCCACAAGCACGATCTGCACCCCCGACTGCCGAAGCCGCTTGAGGTCATCGGGCGTCCGGATGCCCGACTCCGACACCAGCACCCCGCGGTGCTCCTCCACCAGGTCGGCCAGCCGGAGCGAGTGCCCAAGGTCCACCCGCATCGTCGACAGATCGCGGTTGTTGATACCGAGCAGGCAGTAGCTCGGATGCGGGAAGCCCACGTGCGGCCTGACCCGCAGCAGGTTCTCGGCCGAGTGCACCTCCAGCAGCACCGTCATCCCCAGACGCTGCGACAGGATCATCATGTCGACGATCTGCCCCTCCGTCAGGCACTCGGCGATCAGCAGCACCGCGTCCGCACCCGCCGCCCGGCTCTCCCAGAGCTGCCACGCATCAACGATGAAGTCCTTGCGCAACACCGGCAGCGGCACCGCGTCGCGCACGCGCTCGATGTAGCTCAGGTCGCCCGCGAAGAAGGGCCCGTCGGTCAGGCAGCTGATCGCCGACGCCCCGGCCGAGTGATACCGTCGGGCGATGTCCTCGGGCCGAAACGGATCCTCCGCCGACGCGATCGCCGCCCCCTCGGGCGGGCGGTACGCCTCGCGGATCCACCCGGCGCTCGGGCTTTTCCGCTTGATCTCGGCGATCACGCTCGTCCGCTCGGTCGGCGTGTGCCGGGTGACGGCCGCGAAGAAGTTCCGGGGCGGGTCGGCCTGGGCGACCTCGGCCTCGAGCTGCATCATGGTCTTGGCGGCCTTGCGCTCGGCGACCTCCTGCTTCTTCTTCGCGACGATCTCATCGAGGGCGTTGGCCATGGGTGGCATTGTTGCCGCCGCGGCAGGCCCCGTCGCCGCGCAGGCCGCAGATCAGCCGGGCGACCTCCCCCTCGCCGGTCTCGCCCTCTCGGGCCTCGTCTCGGCGATCTGTCTCGGCATCCTCTGGAAGCTCGACGCCATCCGCCCCGGCTCGCTCCGCCGCGCCGGGCACGAGGGCCCCGAACCACGCGCCGCCATCCCCCTCGCGGTGCTCTCGTTCGGCGTCTACCTGCTGCCCGCCGTGTTCACCGCGATCATGCTGGGCCTGCTCGGCGTCGAGTTCGCAAGCGAGCCAACGCTCCGCGACAACGGCATCGTCGCCGGGCTGACCTACGGATCGGGCGCCGCGATCGCCATCGCCGCCGGCTGGCTCGCGGCCCGCTGGAAGCTGCTCGCGTCCGAGAACCTCGCCCCCAGAGCCCGCGATCTCTGGATCGGCGCCCTGGCGCTCGTGCTCACCTACCCGCTGATGCACTTCACCTCGCTCGCCGCGAGCGCCGTCGTCGCCCTCACCGGCGGCGAGACCGGCTCGCCCCTGCAGCACGGCACGCTCGAGCTGCTCGCCACCGGCGACCGCGCGAGCCTCTGGTGGTGGGCCATCGTCGCCGGGGCCGTGCTCGGCGCACCCATCGTCGAAGAGGTCGTCTTCCGGGGCCTGCTCCAGCCCGCCATCCGCGCCATGGCCGGCCCGTGGGCGGGCATCCTGATCTCGGGCGCCCTGTTCACGATGCTCCACATCCCCCGCGGCCCCGAGTCGGGCGGCGCGACCTGGCTCGCCATCCCCACCCTGGCCGTCCTGTCGCTCGCCCTGGGCATCGCGCGAGAACGCACGGGCCGGCTCGGCGTGCCGATCGTGATGCACATCGCGTTCAACGCATTGAACGTGGCGTTGGCGTTGTTCGTGTCGCGAGGCTGATCATTGCAAGCACGACGGCAGCGACCGCGTTGCGAGCGGCGATCATTGGCCAATCCGCCGGCGTGTCGCTCCCGCTGAACCCGCACCCGCAGCCAACGGGCTCGGGCGGGGGGAAGACGGTCATGGCGAGCCCATACCACCCGAACGACGCCGCGATGCCCGCGAGCAGCCCGGCCGCGAGCGCAAGCCGGCCCCAAGCCGCCAGCAGCGCGACGGCCGCAACGCCGACGACGATCTCGCCCACGATCACCGCCGAGGCCGCCTGGCCGACGATCGGCTCGGGGATCAGACCCTGCGCGGCGAGCGCGAGGGCGAACGACTCGGTATCCAGCGCCTTGCTGAAGCCAGCGAAGATCAGCACAGCGGCGGCGGCGACAACAGCCAGCTCGGCGAGCAGCCGCAGCGGCCGCGTGCGAGATCGGGCGACAGGGATAGAGGCGGATTCGGTCATCGGCGCTTCCACCAGGCGAAAAGGCCGACGGCCGCGATCGCGATGCCGGAAAGAATCAGTGCGGCTCGCTTGGCAGACGCGGAGGCGCCGCCTCCCATCGCAGCGTCGCGCCGGCGCTGCATCGCCCGAAGCCCCTCGGGAGTGGAAGCCGCCTCCGATTGCGCACCCTCGATCGCTGCGGCAAGTTCGAACGCCCGAGATGCAGCCAGCGTAGTGATGTATGCCGAGGTGAAGACCTCATGATTCGTGGATGGCGTGATGCGTACTTCCGAAAGGGCCCACGCGCCATCAGCAAACGTCTGCACATAAGACAGATCGCTCGTGCTATCCTCCGCCAGATCCAGGCGGACGACTCGTTCATCGTTTCCGTATCGAACTTGAACGAGTCTGTCCTGGCCGTCGAAGTCAAAGGCGACCTGCTCCATCGGGATCGAGATCGCATTTCCAAACTCGGCCCGAGATCTCAGGCGTTGCCCGGCCGGAAACTCACCCTTGTACGTGGGGCCACCGAACTCGCCGGTCTCGGACACGAGGTCGGCGCGAGGGTCGTTGCGGATGCCTTCAACCAAGAACTGAGGCATCACCACGGAAGCCATGCGCTTCGCGTTCTCTGCAGTAAGATGTTCAGCCGGTTGCATCCAAGCGGCGCCGGCCTGCCCGGTCGATCCGATGCCTGTCGGATCGACGCTCCGGATCAAACCGGTCGAGTAGATCCGCGTGCCCGCACCTGTTTCGTAGTCATACGCAAAGTACTCGTGCCGCGGAATCTCCGAATTCGTAGAGGTGTACACCAGCTCGATCGTTTGGAGTCCCTGCGAGAGCGATGCATGCCCGCAAGCCACGATGACCACGAATGCCCGGTTCACCGCGACCTCCACTCAATTCGGACCGCCGGGCTGGAAGCAGCCCGAGACCGACATCGGGATTTCGATTCGGTAGCCGTAGTCCGGGATTGCTGAATCGAGATCACCCTTGCAACAGATGCCCCCGCCGGGGTTGCATCCGGTCGGTGCCCACCCGGGCTCAATGGACTCATCGCAGTCGTACAGCACCGATACCTCATACGTATTGCAGAATCGCTGAACTTCTTGCCACGAGTTGACGGCGAACGAGCCAGGCGTTGCGGGCAGCGGCGGCTCTTGGCAACGCTTGATCGGCTGACTGCTCGAACCGCATGTGCCGGAGCACGAGCTGTTCGAAATGTAACACTGGGGCGGTGCCATCGCCAGCGCTGGCGCGAGGCAAGCCGAGAGAATGCTGAAGTGCGTAAGGGCAAGTACGGTGCGCATCGATAGCCTCCGAGGAAATTATCTGTCTCGTCCATAGATGCCGTTCCATGTGGAACTGACGACATGTCCGATGCCGAGCACCGGAGCAGGCGAAGGGCTCGGAAGCGCGTGCCATGCGATAAGCTCCACGCTCCCGTCTGCAAAGGCTACCGGCCCCGGCGGATCGATCCGAGTGCAGCACCAGTATCTCGTCTGGGGGGTCTCTTCGACGACGACTGGCCAAAGCAAGCCCTTGCTTGACGGAAAGCTCGCGGCGCTCTGCCTGATGCCCGTTGTAAATCGCTGCTCGTGCAACTCAATCGAATCCGGCCTCATCTTGCCGGGGTCATAACACATGGCGATCGAGAGCTGCTGATTTGTCGCGTGTACAGCATCAGGGTCCTTTGCCTGCTCGACGGTGAAATAGCCGAGGTCGATCAGCGGATAGCCCCACCAACGACCCTCTTGGTACGGCGGCGTTTCGGCAGGCCCAGTCGACGGCACAAACCAGAACCGGTCGTCAGCCACCGGGTAGACATCATCCTGATCATTGCAGTACAGCCCGATCAGCATTGCCATGTGCCGCATCTGCGACGCGAGTTGAGTTGCCCGTGCTGACTGACGAACGCCGCTCAGCGTGGGCAACAAGAGCCCGATCAGAATCATAATGATCCCAATTGTCACAACGAGCTCGATGATGCTGAACGCACGACGAGTCATGTTCGTCATCGTATTGAAACGCGCAAAAACCCGCAAGGGCAGGTTCGGTTTTTTTTTGCGCTCTGCCGGGGTCGTGCCCCTGAAACAGGGGTCGGCAGGCGGCCCCTACGATCGCCGCATGACGACTGATCCCAGCAGCGACAGCAAGCACCGAGTTCTCACCGGCGACACGCCCACCGGCAGGCTCCACCTGGGCCACTGGGTCGGCTCGGTCGAGAAGCGCGTGCAGATGCAGGACGACTACGACTGCTACTTCCTTCTCGCCAACATGCACGCCTTCACCACGCGTGCCGATGAGCCCGAGCAGATCAGGCAGGACACCATCGAGATCGTCAGGGACTGGCTCGCCGCCGGCATCGATCCCGAGCGGTCGACGATCGTCTTGCAGACCGAGATCCCCGCGATCGCCGAGCTCACCTGGTACTTCGCGATGCTGATCCCCTTCAACCGGATCATGCGGAACCCGACGCTCAAGACCGAGATCGAGACCAAGGGCCTCGGCGACAAGTACAGCTTCGGCTTCCCGATGTACGCCGTGGGCCAGTGCGCCGACATCCTCGCGTTCAGGCCGAGGTATGTGCCGGTGGGCGTCGACCAGGTGGCGCACATCGAAGTCTGCCGCGAGGTGGCGCGGAAGTTCGATCAGCTCTACAACGGCGTCGATCCGCAGGCCGACGACGCGGACTACGCCGCGCTCGGCGGCACCTTTCCCATCCCCGAAGCGCTCGTGGGGCGCGTCGGCCGGCTCGTGGGCACCGACGGCGTGAACAAGATGAGCAAGAGCCTGAACAACGCCGTCTTTCTCAGCGACACGCCCAAGCAGGTGAAGAAGAAGATCAACAGCATGTACCCGGGCCAGAGCCGCGAGCCCGATCAGCCGGGCGACCCGGACATCAATCCGGTGTTCATGTACGCCGAGACCTTCTGCGAGGCGTCGCTCGTCGAGGAGATGAAGGACCGCTACCGCCGGGGCGACAGCATCGGGGACGGGCATGTCAAGGCCGCCGTCATCGACGCGGTGAACGAGCTGCTCGAGCCCATGCGCGAGCGGCGTGCTGCCTTCGAAGGCCCCGACGGCGAGAGGCAGGTCATCGAGATCATCCGCGCCGGCACGGCACGGGCCAACGCCGTCGCCGAGGAAACCCTGATCCGCGCGAAGGACGCGATGAAGCTCGACTTCGGCAAGCGTTCGCTCGGCTGGAGCTGACCGCTACCGCGCGTCGCGCTCGATCGATTCGAGCAGCCGCAGCGCGCGCCAGTTCACGAGCGAGCGGATCCGGGCGAGCTCGGGGTCGTCGCGGCCCGCGGTCACCGCGAGCCGGCCGAACTCCTCGGCGTAGCGGCACACATCGGCGATCGCCGCGCGGCGCGGCGCCATCCAGGCTTCGTCGACGGGCGGGCCCAGCGCCAGCTCCTGCATCGGGTCGGCGAGCGACAGGCCCGCGTCGCGACCGAGCCGGGCGAGCCGGCCGGCGAGCAGCGCCGCCGCGTGCTCGCCGCGCAGCGTCGTCAGACGCGCCTCGCTGCGGTCCCGCGCCACGGCGTTGCCCCCGCGCATGGCGTCGGGAACCATCTCGTCGATGCCCTCGGTCAGCCCGCTCGCGATCGCCCGGCGGGCGCGGACCGACAGCTCGAACCCGGGCCAGGTCATCAGCGTGTCCAGCCGCGTGAACGCCTCCGCGTCGGCGAGCAGCGCCGTCAGCCGCGAGAGCTGATCCAGCTCCGCGAGCGTCTCGGCCTCGGGGCCCGTGCCGCCCGGCACCGCCCAGCCGCGCAGCCAGGCCTCGCGCAGCTCGCGCTGCCGGGTGGGCAGCTCGCGCCCGCGCTCGCCCATCACGCGCACCGCGGTCTCGGCGTCGAGCGCGATCCGGTCGAACGCCGACAGCTGCGCCTCGACCGCCCGGAGCATCGCCAGCGAATCGTCCAGCTCGCCCTCGTCCCCGGCCGACTGCGAGAGACCGCGCAGCCGGTCGCGCACCAGCGGCACCAGGGCCGGCGGGCCCTCGAGCCCGGCCTCGACCCGCGCGCTCAGCCGCTCGAGCAGCGCAAAGTCCTCGAACAGACGCCGCTGCGCCGCGATCGTCGCCAGCACCCCCGGGTCGGTGACCTGCGTCGGATCGATCAGCAAATCGATCGCGTCGTCCCGGGCGTTGACCGTGGCGTCGCGCACCAGCGGCACCAGCCGACGCCACGCCGGCCTCAGCTCGCGCACGATGTGGCCGTCCTCGCGCACCCTCCCGCGCGAGACGCTCAGCTCGATCGTGTCCGCCGCCAGACGCGACGCCGGGAGCGCCGCGCGGTCCGCGGTCGACCGGTTCGCGATCGCGTCGGCGGCCCTCGCGCGGAGCCGATCCGCCTCGCGTCCCGCCTCGAGATCGTCGAGCGCCGACAGCAGCCGGGCGTGCTGCGTCGCCGCGCGCAGCGCAACGGCCCGGTCGCCCATCGGCAGCGCCAGGGCCTCGCCGACATCGGCGACGAGCCTCGACCGCGCGGGGCCGGGCGTCCACCCCGGCAGCGCCCCCACGGCATCAACGGCGGCGACCGCGTCGCGGGCCATCGCCTCGGCCCGGCTGCGATAGGTCGGCCACGCGCGCAGCGTCTCGATCTCCCGCGCCAGCGACTCGAGAGCCGACAGCGCCGACTCGGACGCCCCGAGCTCCGCGAGCGTCGAGCCGCGCGACCGCACCTCGTCGGCGGTCACGGCGGGCAGACCGCTGAACCAGCCCACCCCGAGCCCGGGCCCCGCCGGGGCCTGGCCCAGCGTCGATCGCGCCAGCACGGCGAACGCGGAGCCCATCTGCTCGTCGAGCGCCGACGCCGCGCCCGTCTCGCCCCGCGACCACGCCAGGTCGAGCGCCTCGAAGTCCGTCGCCAGGGCCGTGAGCAGCGCCGCGTCGGCGGTGCCGTCGATCAGCTCGTCGATCGCCTCGGCCCGCGCGTCGATGGTCATCGCCCACAGCACGGCGGCCGAGCCCTCGTCGCGCCGCGATTCGCCCGCGTCCGCCAGCGCCGCCGCCGCCGTGCGGAACGCCGCCTTCGCCGAGGCGCGCAGCGCCACGATCCCTTCGCCGGTGTCCGCCCGATCCGCGAACCGCTCGGCGGCGCGGTCCAGCCGGTTCGACAGCTCGAGCGCCGACAGCCCGGCGCCGGCCTCGGGGGCCTCGGGCCCCGACAGATCAAGAAGCTGCCCGCTCGCCGGCGCGCCCACGCTCAGCGCGAGCCAGAGCGCGGGCGTACACGCCCTCCAGACGATCGACCATCGTGTGTGAGGCATATTCATGCAGACACCATCCCCGTCCTCGTTCGGCGAGTTTATGCCGAAGCCCCGCATCGTCGTGCAGACGACGAACCGCGTGCTGCAACGCTGCCGGATCGCCCACGGGAACGAGCAATCCCGTCTCCTCGTGCCGACACGCCTCGCGCGTCCCGTCCACATCCGTCGCCACCGGGCACACGCCCGCCAGGAGCGCCTGCGGCACCGTCCGCGGCAGACCTTCTCGATAGCTCGGGTGCGCCAGCACATCCATCGCACGGATCAGCCCGGGCACCCGCTCCGGCGGCACCAGGCCCGTCGTGATCACCTGATCCGTCAGGCCTAGCTCGTCCACACGCTTCAGCAGCCGATCGCGCCACCACCCGTCGCCCACCCACAGCAGCTTCCAGCCGCGGTGGGCCTTGAGATCGTCCGCGAGCGCATCGATCAGGTCGTCGTGCCCCTTGTGCTCCGCGAGCCGGGCGACGGTGCCGATGACAAAGGCGGAATCGTCAACGCCGAGCGACGCGCGAACGGCCTCGCGCGATTCATGCGGCGGGAAGTCAACGAACGGCGCTATGTCCATCCCGCTGCGCACCGTGACGAACCTGTCGGGTTCGCCGATGCCGCGAGCCAGAAACTGCTCGGTCATCGCGTCGGCCACGCTCACGATCGTGTGGCACCGCCTCGCCGCGAACCGCTCGGCTTGCGTGTAGAGCCGGTTCTTCAGCCGGATCTTGACGCGGTTCAGCGGGCCGCCCTCGATGGGCATGAACGGCGGCCCGTGGATCGTGTGAACGACCGCCGGCACGCCCGCGTTCCACGCCGCCCACCGCCCGAGAATCCCCGCCTTGCTGCTGTGCGTGTGCACGACATCCGGCTTCACTTCCAGCATGAGCCGCTTGAGATCACGATGAAGGCAGAAGTGGTCCTTGATCGGGCTGATCTCGCGGACCAAGTTCGGCAGCTCCTGCGTCGTGATGCCCCGGCCGTCATCGGTCTTGAACCCGCGCACGCGTTCGAGCATGCTGCCCTCGGGGCCGTAGATCGGGCCGAAGGCCAGGTGCACCTCGTGCCCGAGCCGGGCCTGGCCCTCGCACGAGAGCACGGTGTTCTCCTGCGAGCCGCCCAGGATCAGCCGCGTCGAGATGTGCAGGATGCGCAGGCTCACGCGGGATCATTGGCCCGCTGTTGAGCCTGTCGTGCGGCCGGCCGATCGAAGCGAAAGAGCCGCAGCGTTGCGTTGTAGTACCGGTCGGTCACGCCGCTGGCCGCGAAGCCGATCTTGGCGAGCACCCGCTGCGAGGCGTGGTTGTCGGGATCGGTCACGGCAAAGACCCTGTCCAAGCCCGTCTCCCGCCAGGCGTGCTCCATCGCGGCAACGCCCGCCTCGGTCGCGTAGCCCTTTCCCCACGCGCTCGGGCGGAGTCGGTAGGCCAGCTCGAACTCGGGCTCGCTCCAGCTGATGGGAATGATGCCGCAATCGCCGATGATGTCGCCCGAGTCCCGCTCGATGAGCGTGAAGAGCGTCACACGATGCTTGGCGAGGCACGCGATCTTTTTCTCGAGCGATGCGCGGACCTCGTCGATCGATCGTGTGGTGCCGTGGTTGACGAAGCGCATGGCCTGCGGATCGCCGAACACGCCCATCAGCGGCTCGGCGTCGTCCATCCGCGGGGCACGAAGGATCAGGCGATCGGTGCGGATGTCAGGCATGCTTACGCCCGTGGCTCTGACTGGCCGCGCTCCGCATACCGCACCCACTCCAACCGCAACCCCGTCGGCGGCAGCGTCACCCCCGCCCGCCTGCGGTCTTTCGACGCGAGAATGTCAAGAATGTTCCCCGGCTCGATCTTCCCCCGGCCCACCTCCATCAGCGTGCCGGCGACGATCCGAACCATGTTGTACAGGAACCCGCTGCCCGAGACGCGCACGACGAACCGTTGTTCGTCCGGTCCTCTTGCACCCTCTCCCCCCCGGGGGAGAGGGCCGGGGTGAGGGGGACTCCCCTGCTCAACATCGCACGCAAAGATCGTCCGCACCGTGGTCTTGCGCCCGTGGTTGATCTGGGCGAACGCCGCGAAGTCGTGCTCGCCGACGAGATGCGCCGCCGCCTCGCGCATCCGCGCGAGATCAAGCTCGTACCAGGTGTGCCAGACGTACCTGCGATCCCACAACGGCCTCGTCTCGCCGCTGACGATCGTGTAGGTGTATTCCTTGCTGGTCGCGCCGCCGATGGGCTCGAAGTCATCGGCGACGAGTTCCGCCGATCGCACCAGAACGTCTCGAGGCAGCTTGCTGTTGAGCGCCTTGACCAGCCGATCCGTGCCGCGGTCTTCGGGCCAGCCGACGCCCGTGCTTGCATCGGGAGCGCTCGTGAACGCCGCCACTTGGCCGAGCGCGTGCACGCCCGAGTCCGTTCGGCTGGCGCCCGTCAGCACCAGCCCGGGCTCGCGCAGGACTTCTCGTGCCGCGTCTTCAACGACGCCCTGCACCGTCCGCAGCGTGATGCGGGAGCCGGGCGTGGCCGGATCGGGCGGCTCCTGCTTCTGCCAGCCGCAGTAGTCGGTGCCGTCGTACGCGATGGTCAGCTTGTATCGCGGCATCACTCATCCCTGCCGGAACGGATGATGTGGATCTCCTCGCGGTCGTCGGCCGAGCGGTCGGGGGCGCCGAACCGCTTCTGGTCCCCCTTCGCCCACCGGTCGGTCATGCGGAACCAGTAGTAGGTGAACGGCACACCGATCACCACGCAGAGCACACCAACGATGATCGCGGGCCAGAGCATGCGTGCTCCTCGGCCGAGGGCGGAGCGATCAGAGCTCCACCATCTCCATATCCCCGACATGCTGCACATCGGTCACCGGCAGCGACACCTCGGTCACGAACACGCCGAGGCGGTCGTTGGTCTCGGCCATCTCGCGCCGCACATCGGCGGCGTTGAACAGGCGCGACGACTGCCGGCGGATCTCGCGGCCCGTGGGCACCTGGCCCGGGCCCTCGTCGACGCGGACGAAGGTCGTCTCCACCGCGCCCACCGGCTCGCCCTGCACGCGGCTCAAGAGGTCCAGCGCGATCTGGCCCTCGGCCGTCGAGCCCTCGATCGCGGGGATCGCCTGCTCGAAGGCCTGCAGCATGTTCCGCGCGTTCTCGAAGGTGCCGGCCTTCTCGGCCCAGGTCGCGCCGGGGATGACCACATCCGCCTTCTCGCGGGCCCGGCGGTCGTGGGTGTCGATCAGCACCACGAACTTGCCGTCGAGCGACTTCACAAAGTCGCGCTCGGCCCACTCGCCCGGGTAGTTGCCCGTGAGGATCACGCCGCCGATGTCGCTCTCGCCCGTGCCCAGGCCCAGGCGCCGGGCGGCGGTGTCGAAGTCGGCGATGTTGTCGGTCAGGGCGCCGAGCACGCGCCGCACGCCGCGGGCGTTGGGGGCCTTCTCGGCGTACATGACGAACGCGTTGGCGTCGTCGCGGTCGACGCCGCGGGGGAAGACCTTGTCTTCGCCGCGGTAGGGCACGAAGCCCGTGGCGAGCACGGCGTCGGGGTCGATCTCGAGCGCGAGCCGGCCGAGCAGGTAGGCCTCCTCGCAGCTGAGCATGGGGCTGACGACGACCATCAGCCGCTTGCCGTCGTCGGTGGCGCGGCGGAGGCCGTCGAGCGCTTCGTCGTAGGCCTGCTGGGTGTCGCACTCGTCGAGCACGCCGAAGCGCCGGCGCTCGGCGGTCGTCAGGCGGTCCTGCCCGTGCACGTGCTTCCAGCCGTAGCGCACCTCGTCGGTGATCCACCACTTGTTCACGGCCGGGTTGGTGCGTGGCTTGAGGCGGTAGATCTTGCCCTCGTTGTGCTCGATGAGCAGGTTGTCGCCCGAGGCGGTGATGCCGTCGATCGAGGGCGTGCTCTTGAGGAACCAGACGCGCTGGGCGAAGAGGAAGTCCTTGTCGAGCAGCGCGCCCACGGGGCAGAGGTCGATGACATTCGCCGACAGCTCGTTGTCGAGCGGCACGCCGGGGAAGACATCGATCTCGCTCTTGTTGCCCCGGCCGGCGATGGTCAGCTCGGCCGTGCCCGGGATCTCCTTGGCGAAGCGCACGCAGCGGGTGCACATGATGCACCGGTCGCTGTAGATGTAGACATGCGGCCCCAGGTCCTTCTTGGGCTGCTTGACCTTCTGCTCCTGGAAGCGGCTGACGCCCCGGCCGTACTCGAAGCTGTAGTCCTGCAGGTCGCACTCGCCCGCCTGGTCGCAGACGGGGCAGTCGAGCGGGTGGTTGATCAGCAGGTACTCCATGACGGCCTTCTGGTTGGCGACCGCCTTGGGGTTGTCGGTGTAGACGACCATGCCGTCGGCGGCGTCGAGCGAGCAGGTCGGCTGGAGCTTGCCGCCGGCGACGGGCTCGAGCTTGCCCTCGTTGCGCGGGTTGGGCGCCCAGACCTCGCCCAGGCAGATCCGGCACTGCGCGGGGATCGAGAGCCCCTCGTGGTAGCAGTAGTAGGGGATCTTGACCTTGTTCTGGTTGGCGATCTCGAGGACCTTCTGGCCCTTCTGGAACTCGCACTCGACGCCGTTGATGGTGATGGTGGGCATGGTTGACGAGTCTAGGGGGCCGGTGGGGGTGCAGACGGGGCCGCGGGCGTGAGCACGCGGGCCCCGCGGGTGACCCGACCGGCGTGCTCGCGCACGCGGCTCTGAACGAAGCGGGGGCAAAAACAACCGCCCCGACCATCAGGCCGGGGCGGCGTGCGTTCAACTCAGATCAGGCGGTCTCAGTTGCCCATGGCGGCCGAGAGGTCGCTGTAGCTGTAGTTGTCGAAGGTGAAGGCGACGTACGCGCCGCCGCTGTAGCGGGGGTCGGCGAAGACGTTGTAGCCGCCGTTGAAGCTCATCTCGCCCGAGGCACCGAGACCGAAGATGCCGGCCGCGGCCTCGCCGCCGATTTCCCAGCCGCCCTGCTTGAAGGTGTCCATGGCGGCGTCGTCGGCGAAGAAGACGACGTGGTCGTTGTACTGGCCGAACGAGCCGATGCCGACGGTGAAGCGGGCGTTGCGGCTGTAGCCGACGGGCTCGGTCGAGCCGCTGGAGTAGACCAGGCCGTCGCCGCCGCCGCCGCCCAGCAGGTAGCTGTGGAAGTACATCATGCCGGGCATGACGGCCCAGCCGGCGCTCTCGCCGACCGCCGCCGCGAACTCGGGCTCGGTGGCGTTCAGGTGGGCCACCGTCGCCGCGGACTCGGCCTTGGTGATCTCGAGCGCATCGCTCGTCAGGCCGGTGGCGGCGCAGCCACCCAGGCCGGCGGCCAGAGCACCAGCGGCAGCAACAGTCAGTGTCTTCTTCATCTCGTGAGTCCTTTGCTTCTTGAAAACCAAGCGTTCTGAAGCCGGGACCACCCCCCCGGCGAGGGTCTGTAAGTCAATGAACCGCGTCCCGTGCGCGGGAATATGGCGACTCTATCGGACTCTCAGCCGATTGTCCCCTGTTTCGGCTCTCTCAAGGGGGTTTTTCATAGGCCAGGCTCCGGCCCCGCGCAACTCACGCCGGTTTTGCCCAGCCAGCCGCCCGATCCGCCCCGCCCGCCGATCCGCCCGCCTGCCAACCTACCCTCGCCGACGATGGCCCAGACCACCACATCAAAGACCAAGTTCCAGAGCCCAAAGGGCACCCGCGACCTCTACCCGGACGACCTGCTCCGCCAGCGCTACATCACCGAAGCCTGGCGACGCGTCTCGATCCGCCACGGCTTCGACGAGATCGCCGGCCCCACCTTCGAGCACCTGGACCTCTACAAGATCAAGTCCGGCGAGGGCATCGTCAGCGAACTGTTCTCGTTCAGGCGCGAAGGCGGCGACGACGACTACGCCCTGCGGCCCGAGTTCACGCCGACCCTGGCGAGGCTGTATGCAGCCCGCGCCGCCAGCCTGCCCAGCCCGACCAAGTGGTTCACGGCCGGGCCGTACTTCCGGGCGGAGCGGCCTCAACGCGGGCGGCTGCGGGAGTTTTTGCAGTGGAATTGTGATGTGATTGGGGGGGAAGAGCACAACGGCGATGCTGAAGCGATCGCGGTTTTGGTCGGTCTTCTGGAGTTGCTTGGGTTTCATACTCGTGGGAGCATGTTTGAAGGTGCCCGCGTGCGAATCAGCAACCGGGCGGTGGTCCAAGGTTGGATGCTCACCAGAGGAGCCAAGCCCGAGCACGTTCCGAAAGCACTCGCTCTGATGGACAAGAGAGACAAGCTCACAGCAGATCAGCTGCGGGCAGAGGCGAAAGAACTGGACGTTCCGGAATCGGTGTGGTCGTTAATCATGAAGGCCGAAGTCTCGCGCACTAAGGCCGAATACCTCGCGCAGTCAAAATCCAACGCATCTGGAGACGTCGACTTTCGAGCACTCGTTCCACTGGCACTCGAGTTGGTGGGTCGGAACTTGGCGGCGTGGTGCGAATTCGATTCCAGTATCGCCCGCGGCCTCGCCTACTACACCGGCACCGTCTTCGAGCTCATCGCCGACGGCGAGCGGGCCGTCGCCGGCGGGGGCCGCTATGACAACCTGATCGAGCTCTTCGGCGGCCCGCCCACGCCCGCGGTCGGCTTCGGCATGGGCGATGTCGTGCTGGGCCTGCTGCTCGAAGACAAGAACCTCATGCCCGCCGGCACTGACCTGCGCGAGGCGCTCAGCCAGCCCGGCGCGAGCCTGCGACCCGAGGCGTTCGTCATCGCCGACGAGGACAAGGCCGACCTCGTCGAGCCGCTGCTGGCCAACCTGCGCCGGGGCGTCGAGGCCAAGGACCACGACCCGGCCCGCCCGTGGGCGAACGACCGCTACGCGATCCGCCCGATGCACGCCCGCCGGTCGTACCGCGGCAAGCGTAAGAAGCAGTTGCAGGACGCCTCGGCCCAGTTCGCGATGTTCGCCGTCACGGTCAACGAGCCCGACAAGGTCGAGCTGCGCGACATGGACAACCCGGGCGACGACCTGACGCCCAACGCGATCGACACCTTCCCCAAGAGCGTGCGTTCGAGCTACGCCGACTTCAGCGTGAACCCCGAATCGCCGGTGTATGTGGGCCGGGCGATCGCGAGCCTGCTGGGCTGAAGTCAGCCGGAGCCGTGGGGTCCCTACTCGATCAGCCGGATGCGTCCGAAGTCGGGCACGGGCACGAGCGAGTCCTTGTGCATCGCGGGGAAGTAGACGAGGAACGCGTCGCCGAGCAGCAGCTCGATGGGCAGGATGCCCTCACCCGCGGTGGCGGGCAGGGCGTGCGTCACCCATGGGTGAGGCTCGCCCCAGGATCGCCCGTCGCGGCTGGCCGGGCTGTTGTCGCCCAGCACCCAGAGCTGGCCCGGGCCGAGCGTGACGGTGGTGATCGGGTGGGTGCCCAGGGGCGGTGGGTTGTTGGTCATGCGGTACTGCGCATGGTGGGGGTGGTAGTAGAGGTCGCGGTCGACGCGGACGCGGTGCAGGACGGTGCTTCCCTCGACATCGATGCGGATGCCCGGCACCTGGTACTGCTCGCTGTCGCTGAGCCTGTTCAGCCCGTCGTCGAAGGCGGCGAGCGATTCGAGCGTCTGGCCCGGGATGGCGCTCGCGAGCCGCTCGGCGATGGTCCAGTCGTAGGCCGCGTCGAGCACGCGCTCGCCGCCGGCGAAGACCGTGAACGCCTGGTCGGCGTGCCAGAGGTCGAATTCGGTCGTGGTGCGCGGCGCCAGCCGGGTCTCGGCGGAGGCCATCTCGGTCCAGGCGGTCTTGTCGGCCGCCCGGCGGTCGATGCGGATCGTCGCGTTCGCGGCCCGCCGGTCGATCGACACGCGGAACTCGTGCGAGCGGACGACGAGCACGACGGCGACCGCATCCGCGTCGCCCGTCGGCTCGAGCCCGAACCGCACGCGCAGGTCCGACACCGGGTAGCTGGGCGACAGCCCCGAGCGCACCCCGCCGCTGCCGACGCGCTGGTCGCGCCGCTCGTCGATGTCGTTGTAGGGCGAGCGGTCGCGGATCTCCCACGCCGCCGCGTCCCAGCGGATCGAGCTCGGCTCGTCGGCCTCGTGGCGGAAGACGCCGCGGTAGACGGTCCAGGTGTCGGTCTCGGCGATCCAGGGGCCCGATCCCGAATCGCCCGGCACGCGGGCCATGTCGTGCACGGGCTGCCACACGGCCCGCTGCACCCGCTCGGGCTTGCGCGCGATCCGCCAGCCCTGCTCGTGCCAGGTCGTCGGGCGGCCCGGCTCGAGCCCGCTCGCGTCGCGCACGAACACATCGCCGTCGACCAGCGCTACCTGCTCGCCCGGCCGGCCGATCAGCCGCTTGATCACCCGCTCGTCGGGCTCGGTGGGCGAGCGGAACACCACCACGTCGTAGCGGTCGGGCACGGGCGAGAGCGGCGTGCGCTTGCGGACGAAGATCCGGTCGCCGTCGAGCCGGCCAAGGCCAGCGGTCGGCAGGTCGATGTCCGTGAAGGGGTCGCCCACGCTCACACCCCGCCGGGTGTCGGTCAGCCGGCGGTCGACCATGAACACCGCGCCGGTCTCGGGCGAGCGCACCTGGAAGTGCGCGCCCAGCAGCGTGGGCGCCATCGAGCCCGTGGGGATCACGAACGCCTCGATCACGAACACGCGGAAGATGAACGCGAGGGCCAGCGCGAGGGTGACCGAGATCAGCGTGTCGGGCACCGAGGTCTGCGGGCCGGCCGGGGCGCTCGGTTGTGGCGGGTCGTCGGCCATCACGGGTGCATCGGTCAGTCGGTCGGGCCGTCTGAGCCGCTGCCGTCATCCGGGGAACCGCCCGACCCGCCGCCTGGGTGCTCGCCGGTGTTCTGGGACCCGCCCCGGTTCTTGCCGCGACGCCGCCGACGCTTCTTGCGGGGCTGGGCCCCGCCTGGTTCGCCCGGTGTCTCACCGGCGGCATCCGCCGGTCTCGAAGGCGGCGTGTCCTGCGCCGGCGCGTCGCCGGTGCGCTTCTTTCGGCGGCGACCAACGACCTTGGGGCCTTCGCCATCGGGTGGCGAATCGGGCGATTCACCCGTGTCGACCGAGCCGTCGGCCGCGGGCTTCTTGCGTCGCCGTCGCCGCTTCTTCTGCGCCGGCGCGTCCTCAGTTGGTGCGCCCGCGTCGGGGATCGGCTCCTGCGGGGCCCCGGCGGGTGCCGAGCGGGGCGCGGGCCTGGTCCGGCGGCCGGTAGGCGCTCGGTCGTCGGCCGCGGGCGGCGGGGGCGCCACCGCCAGGCCGGGCTCGGTGAGCTCTTCGACCGGCACCGCCACGCGATCGCGGTTGTCGAGTTCGACGAGCACGAGCTGCGTGAGGATCTGGCTGTCGACGACGACCCCGTCGCCGTGCGGCGTGCCCACGCGGGCCTTGCGGTGGGGCAGGT